>NZ_CP136051.1:638000-957000 GCF_032999765.1 Imperialibacter roseus
GGCCATGGTATTCCCATGGGCAAGCCCCCTCTTCTGGCTGGCCGTTTTATCGATTGTCGGGATAACCGGAGTGCTGGCAGGCAGTTATCCGGCTCTTTTCCTTTCCTCGCTCGATGCGGTAAAGGTGCTGAAGGGCACATTCAAGGCCGGACGTTTGGCATCGTTGCCACGGAAAGTGCTGGTTGTTGTCCAATTTACAGTATCGATCAGCCTGATCATTGGCACGCTGGTAGTGTATCAGCAGCTGGAATACGCCAAGAGCCGGCCCGTTGGCTACTCCAGGGATGGTTTGATCTCGCTGAGGAGTGCTTCGAAGGAGTTCAAAGGAAAGTACCTGGTGCTAAGAAATGAACTGAAGCAAACAGGCATGGTGGAGGAAATTGCCGAAGCCAACTATTCGGTGACAGACACTCGTGGCTGGAATGGTGGATTTGCCTGGCATGGAGAAAAATATGAGCAGACATTCAACACTATTTTTGTGACGTATGAGTACGGCAAAACCGTCGGTTTACAATTCGTTGATGGCAGAGATTTCTCCAGAGACATAACAAGCGATAAAAGTGGCATCATCATCAACGAGTCAGCCGCTAAGCTATTTGCGCTGGAAAACCCTGTCGGAGAAGAATTAACCTGGCAAGACAGGGGTTCATACACCATTCTCGGCGTAGTAAAAGACATGGTAAAGGGTTCTCCTTACGAACCCACCGATCCGTCGGTCATTTTCTTAGGGGAGTTTGATATGCCCTGGTTGTACATCCGACTTAACCCTGATGTAAGCACGCATGATGCGCTTCCAAAAATTCAGGAAGTGTTTGCAAGACTCACCCCATCTACACCCTTCGACTACGCTTTTGCTGATGAAGCATACGCTCTAAAATTTGAGGAAGAAGAGCGAATAGGTAAACTGGGGTTTGTGTTTGCCGGTTTGGCCATTCTAATCAGTTGCCTGGGATTATTGGGGTTGTCGGCTTTTGTGGCCGAGCAGCGCATTAGGGAAATCGGCATTCGAAAGGTGCTGGGAGCATCGGTGGCTGGCTTATGGCAAATGCTGTCCAAAGACTTCATCGTGCTTGTTGTTATTTCTTGTGTTATCGCCATGCCGCTGGCCTGGTATTTTATGGATAGCTGGCTGGATAGCTTTGTGTATCGGTCCGCCATTAGCTGGTTGGTTTTTGCCATTACCGGTGCCATTGCCCTGCTGATCACAATGGCTACTGTAAGCTTTCAAGCTTTGAAGGCTGCGACTGCTAACCCGGTGAAGTCGTTGAGGACAGAGTAGGTGATTGTTTACCGAAGGCGAAAGTTTTGTATATTTAATTAACAAACTGATTTTGTGCCATGGCTACAGAAGTAATGAAGCGGTTGATTAATGTGGACGAGTACTACAAAATGGCTGAGGTGGGCATACTCAAGCCTGGTGATCGTGTGGAATTAATCAACGGAGAAATATATGAGATGAGTCCGATAGGAAGCAAACATGGAAGTGTTGTCAAAAAGCTGGCAATGATCTTGAACGAAATTTTAAAGGGTCAGGTAGTGATAGGAATCCAGGATCCTGTAAGACTTGATGAAAGCAACGAGCCAGAACCTGATATTTCCATTTTGAAATATAGAGCTGATTTTTATTCTCAGGCTCATCCCGGCCCGCTGGATCTGTTAGCCATCATTGAGGTGGCCGACTCTTCGCTACGTCATGACAGACAAGTTAAATTGCCACTCTATGCATTTTATGGAGTCCCAGAATATTGGATCATCGATATTACGACGAAGCAGATAACAGTACATCTTGGCCCTGTTGGAAACGGCTATTCAAGTCAAAGGAAATTCGGAATGGGAGACGAGATCAACCTGCTGGGCAAAACCATTGTAGTGAGCGATTTGCTCAAATTCTGACGATTCTCAAACCTTATTTTGCCACTACTCTTTCCCGGAAGTGATCCATAGCCTCAAATAGAGGCTATTATTTTTTTACACATATTTACTTAACAAAATTGAAACTAATATATTATCTTCACGTTTGTTAAGTAAATAAAATGGCAAATGAAGGAACAATCATTAGGCGAATTTGAAGAGCTGGTGCTGCTGATGGTAGCAGCCCTGCACGACGAAGCATACGGGGTCACTATCCTCGAAAACCTTGAAGAAAAGCAGAATAAGAAAGTCAACATAAGTGCGATTCACGTAACGCTGAAGCGACTGGAAGACAAAGGCTTTGTCATTTCCAGGTATGGTGGCATCACTGGTGAGCGAGGCGGTCGCAGAAAGAAGTTCTATGTGATTACGGCTCTGGGTAAAAAGACCTTGGATAGCCAATACTCGTTGCGTACGGCGTTGTACCAGCAAATTCCTAAAATCTCCTTTGGGTAATGAATGCGCAGCCTCCAAAATACCCCCTCCGCTTCCTCCGCTGGTTTTGCAGGGAAGACTACCTCGACGAGATAGAAGGAGACCTTATTGAGCTTTTTGAAAAACAGGCTGAGAAGTCACCAGAGAGAGCTAAAAGGAGGTTTGTTTGGGACGTGGTGAAGTCGTTTCGGTTAAGAAATATTAGATCTTTTAAAAGAAGTCAAAACTCAAACAATTATGGTATGTATAAAAGCTATTTTAGAATTGGCTGGAGGAATCTTTGGAGGAACAAACTTTACAGTGCCCTCAACATATGCGGACTAACATTTGGTATCGCTTGTTTTCTGGTGATCGGGCTCTATGTATTCGATGAGCTGACTTTTGATTTGCAGCACGGTCATGCAGATAGAATTTACCGGGTAATAGAACAGAAATCTGTGAAAGGTGAGGCGACAACTATAGCAGCGGGAAGCTACAAACTTGCAGAGGAGTCAAGGAGCTCAATCCCGGAAGTAGAAAATACTACACGGATGATGAGGCAGGGGCGGGCTAATCTGGTTGACCCCGAAAACCCTGTCCCCTTTCAGGAAACAGTAACTGTGGCGGATGAGCATTTCCTGGAGGTATTTGATTTCCCTCTGAGCGCAGGCGATGAGCGCACGGCACTGAAGGAACCAAACTCCATCATCATCAATGAGGATTTGGCCAGGAGAATTTTTAATAGCACGGATGTCTTGGGCAGGAATTTGCAATTCAGCCATCGGTCATCCCCTTTGAAAATCACAGGCATTTTTAAGAAACACCCCACCAATTCGAGTTTCACGTTTAACAATGTGATGTCTGAGTCAAGCTTTTATAATGCCGATTTTTTCAAGCAGACAATGGCATACGATTGGGCCTCAACCAGCTTCTCAGTATATGCTTTGCTCAACCCTGATGCAGACCCCGGATCAGTTTCAGAGAAAATGACAAGGCTGGTTTTGTCGAACGCCACGCTGGAAGAGGGGACGAAGCTCTCATACAGCCTTCAGGCGCTGAAAGACATGCATCTCTATTCTGAGGGGATCGTTGATGGCGCCCGAAACACAAATGTGGAGAGCATCGCACAGGGTAATCCTTTGTATATAAAGATATTTTCCTTTGCCGCCCTTTTCTCTCTGCTGATTGCCGGGATCAATTATACGAACCTGACAACCGCAAGGGCCTCCAGCCGCACAAAAGAAGTGGGTGTGCGGAAAACAGTCGGTGCCATGCGAAGTCACCTGATTACGCAGTTTCTCATCGAATCACTGTTGATGACATCCATATCTTTCGCCCTGGCTATTCTTATTGTCAACCTGCTCCTTCCTTCCTTCAACCATTTTGTCGGCAAGCAACTTTCTCTCGGAATTTCCACCGACTACTGGTTTTGGTTAACTACTATTTCTCTTGTCACTACAATAGGACTAGCGTCAGGCACTTATGGGGCACTACTGCTTTCTCATTTTAAGCCGGTTTCCTTATTACGGAAATTGAGTCTCCAGCGCAAAGGTGATCTCTCGTTAAGAAAGGGGCTGGTCATTTTTCAATTCACTATTTCGATAGTGATGGTTATCGGAACCATTGTTCTCCTGCTACAAGTAGGCTATCTGAATGAAACGAACCTGGGTTTTAACAAAGACCTCCTGGTGGTGATCGACGTAAATACTGGTCAGGCACGGTCGAATTTTGAGACTGTAAAAAATGAAATGGCCAAAGTGCCGTCAGTAAGGGACGTGTCGGTCAGCTCCAGGGTTCCCGGCGAGTGGAAAACGTTTCGAACGATCAAAATAAAAAATCAGGGGAGCACTGATGATCCTCTCGTTTCTTATATGATCGGCGCAGATAAGGATTTTTTGAGAACCTTTGAAATTGAATTAGCAGACGGCAGAAATTTCGACACACCTCTGGACTCCTCCAGCATTATCGTTAATGAAACTGCTGCTAAGATGCTTAATATCACGGAGGCCTATGGCCAGGTGGTGGACATTCCCGAAGTGTCCAGAGACGGGGCATTTGGGCCTATTAATGACGAGAATAAGCCTTTTAGTCCAAGAATAATCGGCGTTGTTAAGGATTTTCATTTTCAATCATTGCATGAGAAGATACAACCTCTGATTCTCGCTTATAATCAAAACCCAATACACAACATTGATTACTATTCGGTAAGAATCGCTCCGACGGATATACAGGGCACGCTCGACAAGCTGAAAACCATAATGGTTAGCAATGCTGCGCATGACCCTTTCGAGTACCATTTTCTAGCTGAGCAGCTGGCGTTATTTTACGTGGAGGATGAGCGCAGACAAGCCCTGCTTGGATGGGTAGCGTTGGCAACCATCTTTATCGCTTGCCTGGGGTTATTTGGATTGGCAACGTTCGCCACTCAGCAGCGGGTGAAAGAAATCGGTGTCAGGAAGGTGCTGGGAGCAACCGTTCTAAACCTTGTATCATTATTATCCAGAGAATTTATAAAGCTGGTTTTAATTGCAAATGTCATTGCCTTACCTATTGCGTGGTGGGCAGTCAATACCTGGCTGCAAGAATATGCTTATCATCTTGAATTGAAATGGTGGATGTTTGGTCTGGCCACCGCCTCAACAATAATAATTGCAGTTATTACCATTAGTCAACAGGCCATCCGGACGGCTGTGACTAATCCCGTAAAATCGTTGAGAACAGAATAAACGCTTTCAATCTACGCCGTATGAAGTTGTCTCCCCCCAAATACCCCCTTCACCTCCTTCGCTGGTTTTGCCGGGAAGACTATCTCGATGAGATAGAAGGTGACCTGTTGGAGTTGTTTGAAAAGCGGGCCGAAAAATCACCAGGACGAGCGAAGTGGAGGTTTTGGTGGGATGTGGTGAAGTCGTTGAGGTTAAGGAATATGAAGCAGCCGGGCTTTTTAAGGCATAGGGCAATGTTTGTATATAACCCAAGGCAAACCGTTAGAATGCTGACCATTCACAGTGCGCATACCGTGAGTAATATAACTGGACTTACTGTCGGGCTGCTGGCTACCTTTTTTCTTTTCTTCTATGTTCTAGATGAAACAAATACAGACTCCTTTCATAAGGACGGCGACAGGATATTCAGGGTTATCGGAGCGTCATTTTTAAATGGCGACTCTTACTGCTCAGCTGCAACACCCGGACCACTGGCACAAGCGTTGACTTCGGACTTTTCTCAGACAGTAAGCGCCTCATGCCGTGTGATGTACGACGATATCCTCCTCAGCTACGGTGACAAGAAATTCATCGAAAGAAAGGTAATTTTTGCCGATCCGTATTTCTTCAACTTCTTCTCTTTCCCGTTATCGGAGGGACTGCCCGACGAGGTGTTAAAACAGCCAAATGCTATTGTGCTTTCCAAAGAAGCTGCAGTCAAATACTTTGGCGACGAAAATCCGGTGGGAAAAACGATGCTTGTATCCAACAGGCAATCTTTTGTTGTTTCTGGCATTTTAGCTGATCCCGCTGGGCGGTCACACCTTGACTTTGATATTGTGTTGCCAATCAGTTTTTATGGTTCCAGCAAATGGATGACAGACTGGCATTTCAATGGCCTTTTTACCTATGTCAAGCTGGAATCACCTGAAGCGTCATCTTATGTTTCGAGCCGCCTGGATCAATTCACAAGCAAGTACTTTGGTGATCGAAGCAGCGAGGGACCATCGCAATTTGAGCTGGTTCTGGAGCCGCTTTCTGCCGTATATTACAATAGCCAGACCCGCTTTGATCAGGCAAAACACGGAGACATCAAAACAGTCCTGTTTCTGGGTGCAGTTGGAATAGGCATTTTTTTCATTGTGGGCTTCAACTATGTGAACCTGTCGATAGCCCAGTCTATGAAAAGAGCAAAGGAGTTGAGCATCAGGCGAATACTCGGGGGCGATAAGTTGAGGTTGGTGCTGCAGTTCCTCGGTGAATCCTTTATTACAACTTTTGTTTCGGTTTCGCTGACGATTGCTTTGGCTGTTTTGACGCTTCCCTGGCTAAATGACATCTCAGGACTGGACATCCGTATGCTGTGGGGGCACCCTTCGGTTTACTGGTTTGCAACCGGGGTATTCCTTTTTTTGCTGCTGATTTCGTGCATATCTCCTGCCCTTCTGCCAAATGTAACGAGTACCATAAGAGGTGTATCAGGCAGTCCTATTCGCAAGTCGATGGCCTGGCAGCTGAGAAAGGGCCTGGTAGCCGCTCAGTTCGTTATCTCGATAAGTGTGATATCTCTGACGATGGTTGTGTACTGGCAAATAAGGTATGTATCTGAGAAAGACCTTGGGTTTTTCAGAGATGCTGTTGTGTTGCTCGATACCAACAGGGAGTTGGGACCAAACAAAAGCGGATTTGTAAACCAGCTGGCAGGCAGCACCTCGATTGAAGCCATTTCCTATTCATCGGGCGAACCCGGAAGAGCCCATGAGGTCACCAGCCTCGAAATTGGAGGGCTGAACCGTGGCTTGAGAGTAAGAAGCGTTATTGTGGACGCAAGCTATCTTGATGTTTTTGGGATTAATCTGATAGCAGGGAGATCATTTTCCCGGGCATTTGGTTCAGAGGAAGAAAAGGGAGTGATTCTAAACGAAGAGGCTCTTGAGCAGCTCGGCTTGAGAGCGGAGGAGGCCCTCGGGAAATTGGTGACACTGCCTGAACGTGGTGACCTGAAACGAAGGATTATAGGCATCGTGAGCAATTATCATTTCGCTTCGCTGCGGGATTCCATCGAACCTTTGGCTCTGGTACAAGGTGAGGCAAACTGGAGAATTGCCATCAAAGTGAAACCCGATAGGTTGCATGAAGGGATGAGTGCCATTGTAAGTGCTTTCGATCAATATTCTCCCGGCTACCCGATTGCCTACAGGTTTTTAGATGAAAGTTTGGATATGCTCTATGCCAGGGAGCAACAGGAAAGCAGGCTATTCATTGGCTTTGCCGGCGTGTCGATATTTCTTGCGTGCCTGGGTATCCTTGGTCTGGTAGTTTCGGCAGTTCAGGAGCGCAGCAAGGAATTTGCCATACGAAAGGTGGTGGGTGCATCGGTCGGAAGTATTCTGAAGCTTGTTTCCCGGGATTTTATGCTACTGATCGCCATAGCATTTGCCATCGCCTTACCGCTTTCCTGGCATTTTGCGAGCGGGTGGCTGGATGGGTTTACGTACCGGATTCAGCAAGTGGAGGAGGTATCCCTCATTTTAGCCAGCGGAATTCTGACGGCAACAATAGTGCTGGCTGCAATTCTTTCCGTAGCCTATAAAGTGACTGCATCAAATCCTATTAAAAGCCTCAGGTATGAGTAGCAGCCCCCCCAAATACCCCCTCCGCTTCCTTCGCTGGTTTTGCCGGGAAGACTACCTCGATGAGATAGAAGGAGATCTCGTTGAGCTGTTCGAAAAACGGGCAGAAGGATCACCAGAGAAGGCTAAAAGGAGATTTGTGTGGGATGTGGTGAAGTCGTTCCGGCTGAGGAATATCAAGACTTTTAAAAGGAATCAAAACTCAAATTATTCTGCAATGCTGGAAAATTATCTCAAAGTGGCCTGGAGAAGCATGCTCCGCCAAAAAATGTACTCGGCCGTGAAAGTCGGTGGATTTGCCATCGGGATCGCCGCTTGCGTGCTCATTTCATTATTTATCAGGGATGAACTGAGCTACGATCTTCAATATCCTGATAATGAACGGATTTACAGGGTGATTGGCGAATACAACGAAACAGGTATCCCGGACAGACAGAGTTTTCTGCAGCCTCCGCTTGCTAAGGCTTTGAAAGAAGATTTTCCTGAGGTGGAAGAGGCGGGCAGGTTTTTGTCGAGCAACCTTTTTGGCGCCGGAAGTAGCGAGGTTCGCCCTGTTGGCCGTGCACAGAATACCTACGAAGAAGGTTTTATTTTCGCTGACCCGGAATTTTTCCAAATCCTTGGTCTTCCTCTCATTTTTGGTGACCCAGCCAGTGTGCTGACCGAGCCGAACACTCTACTGATTTCTAAAAGCAAAGCCGAAAAGTATTTTCCTGGTGAGAACCCCGTGGGCAAAGCCATTATTTTGAACAACAATACAGGGAATCCATATAAGATAGATGGCGTTTTTGAAGACTTTCCGAAAAACTCTCACCTGCAGTACGACTTTATCAGAACACTGCGTGGAATAGAGTTTAGAAAGGGCGAACAAAACTCTTGGGGATCAAACAATTACCACACCTACATAAAAATTCGCCCCGGGTCGGACGCTTCCAGCCTCGAAAGCAAACTTCCAACAATAGTCGACAAGTATATTTTACCGGCCATGAAAGCGGGTGGGCTTACAAACGCCGAAGAAGAAGCAGGCCGCATTGGGTTTAAGCTGCAGCCTTTGGCAGATATCCACCTGAGATCTGGAGACATAAAGGATCGCCTTTCACATGGTGATATCAGGTTTGTGTGGATATTCGGTGCGGTGGCGGCATTTGTTTTGCTTCTGGCGGCGATTAATTTCATCAATCTGTCGACGGCCAAGTCAGCTAACAGGGCGAAGGAAGTTGGGCTTCGGAAAACACTCGGTTCTCAGAGCGGTAGCCTCATCAGCCAATTCCTGACAGAATCGCTGCTATTTAGTTTTTTTTCGTTCGTGATAGGAGCTTTTTTGGCCACCGTTCTTCTTCCTTATTTCAACGAGTTATCTGGTAAGGCCCTGACAATGCCCTGGGCTGATTGGGAGTTTGTTCCCCTGCTGCTGGCAGCGGCGGTAGTGGTAGGGTTGCTGGCAGGCATATATCCCGCCTTCTATCTGTCGGCCTTTAAACCGGCAGCTGTTTTAAAAGGAAGTGTGAGCCGGGGTACCAGGAGTTCTCACTTGAGGAGTGGTCTGGTTATTTTTCAATTCGCTACATCCATTGTTCTCATCGCCGGTACTTTCATCATTTACCGGCAGATGGAGTTTATTCTTAACCAGAAAATAGGCTTCGACAAAGAACAGGTATTGCTCATTCAGGGATCGAATTCATTAGGTGACGATGCTGCGACTTTCAAAAATGAACTGCTGCGGTTGCCTGATGTGAAAAGTGCCACCGTCAGCGACTATCTACCGGTGTCAGGCACCAAAAGAAACTCCAATGGATTTTACGAGGAGGGAAAAACGTCGGAAGGTGAGGCCGTCTACGGCCAGATATGGCGAGTCGACGCCGATTACGTTCGAACGATGGGGATGAAGATGGCTGAAGGAAGAGACTTTTTTGATCAAATGCCATCCGAATCTCAGTCGGTCATTATCAATCAAACCATGGCCAAACAGTTTGGATTTGACGAGCCGCTGGGTGAACGCATCACAAACGGTGGTGGCACCTGGAACGTGGTTGGGGTGCTGGAAGACTTTCATTATGAATCAATGAAGGAAGAAATACAGCCCCTTTGCCTCGTACTGGGAAATAGTCCGCAGACCATTGCTGTGAAGGTAACGTCTTCAGACATGGCCAGTACAACGAAGGCGGTTACGGCCCTTTGGGACGAATTTGTGCCGCAGCAGCCTATCAGGTATTCATTTCTCGACGAGAGTTACGCCCGCATGTACGACGACCTTCAGCGGACGGGCAGCGTCTTTACCACCTTTGCCATTTTAGCCATTTTGGTAGCCTGCCTTGGATTATTTGGACTATCAGCTTTTGTGGTTGAACAGCGGGGCAAGGAGATAAGCATCAGAAAAGTGCTGGGCGCTGGCCTGGGAAGTATCTTCCGGCTGGTGTCGGTAGATTTCCTGAAGCTGGTGGTCGTTGCTTTCATAATTGCTACTCCCATTTCATGGTATTTCATGGAACGCTGGCTTGAGGACTATATCTACCGGATTGACATTACCTGGGATGTGTTTGCCCTGGCAGGTTTTTTGTCGGTGGCGATTGCCCTGATTACTATCAGTTCAGAGTCAATCAAAGCAGCCTTCATCAACCCTGTAAAGAAACTTAGGTCAGAGTAAGCCAAACGCCTGCGAATGAACAGCCCCCCCAAATATCCCCTCCGGTTCCTCCGCTGGTTCTGCCGGGAAGACTATCTCGACGAGATAGAAGGAGACCTTATAGAGCTTTTTGAAAAGCGAGCGGAAAAGTCGCCAGAGAGAGCCAGGAGGAGGTTTGTTTGGGATGTGGTGAAGTCTTTCCGGTTAAAGAACCTAAAGCCAATATTGAAAGGTCAAAACTCAAATTATAGCATTATGTTTCAGCATTATTTTAAAGTTTCGTGGAGGAGCATCTGGAAAAACAAAGGCTATTCGAGCCTGAATGTTCTTGGCTTAACGCTTGGTATCTCATGCGCTATAGTCATTGCTCTTTATGTGGAGGGTGAATTTCTATTTGATCGCCTGCATCACCAGCCCGAGAATGTTGTGAGAGTTGTAAAGGACTTTGTTAATGAAGATGGTTCCAGACTTCCGGATGCGACTACCCCCCCGGCACTGGCCCATGTGATTCGGAACGAGTTACCCGAAGTTGAGCAGGTCACAAGGTTTTTTCCTAATTGGGACAGACGGAACCTCATTGGCTATGGCGATAAGAAATTTTATGAAATGAACCTGTTACGGGTCGATGAGTACTTTTTCGATGTGTTTGACTTCCCTTTTATTTCTGGAGACAGATCGAGGCCTTTTGATGGTATTCACTCCATGATCATCACGGAAACAATAGCGAAAAAATATTTTGGAGACGAAAACCCTGTTGGGAAGATTGTTAGCACTAACATCAACAATGACAAGCCTTTTGTAGTGTCCGGAGTAATCAAAGATGTTCCTTATCATTCGCATTTCTCATTTGATTTTCTGATACCTTTTGAAAGCACAAGAAGCCCAGACGACAACTGGAACTGGTCAAGCTTTTACACCTATGTCAGACTAAAGCCCGCTACAAGCTTTGATACCCTGGCTTCTCATGTTCAGGAGCTTGTCAGGAAATATAGACCTCAGAGTCTGGATGATTATTATTTACAACCACTGACTGATATTCATTTAAAATCGAGCCTTAAATGGGAGCTGGCGACGAATGGTGATATCAATTACGTAACTATTCTGATTGCGATAGGATTGTTCGTTCTGGTGATTGCTGGGGTAAACTATGTGAACCTCGTTACTGCCCAGGCTGCTAAGCGTGCTAAGGAAGTTGGTGTAAGACAGGCTGTGGGCGCACGCAAAAATTCTCTTATCGGCCAATTTTTGGTGGAGTCGGTTCTGGTAATTTCAATTGCAATAGCCCTGTCTTTTGGGGTTGTGGTATTTTCTCTACCGTCTCTTCAGAAATTAGTGGGATACGATCTGTCGATTGTTTTGTGGACCCACCCTGTGTTTTTTATCGCCTTGCCTGCGTCCGTTTTACTTTTCGGAATAATTACCGGCATTTACCCGGCCCTTTATCTTTCTTCGATGAATCCTTTGAGAATGCTGCGTGGCAAATATCTCAGTTCCCAAAGAGGGCTAAGGTTGAGAAGTGGACTGGTGATATTTCAATTTGTCATGTCCGTTAGTCTGATTTCTGGATCGTTAATTATCAGTCGCCAGCTAAATTTTCTTCATGAGAAAAAGCTGGGCTTCAACCCGGAGAATGTGGTGATACTGCCAAATGTCAGAGGGCGTGCTGGAGGGCAAGGGGATTTGGTCGGGGAGATGAAAAAGATTCCGGCTGTAGTGAATGTAGCAAGGGCCGACGGAAGGCTTGGTCTTAATAACTTTGTTGCTGGGGTTGAGAGCAAAACTACCACTAATCGTGTGGCCCTGAACTTCATGCGGGTAGACTATGAGTTTCTGCCAACGATGCAACTAATTATTTCGGAAGGAAGAAATTTTGACCCCTCATTCCGCTCTGATTCAACAGGCATTATTCTGAATGAAACAGCTGCTAAACAACTTGGGCTTCAAAAGCCGTATGTAGGTCAAAAATTGAAGTGGGATGACAGCGGAATGACATCCCACGAAGTAAGCATAATTGCAGTTGTGGAGGACTTTCACTTCACTTCGTTCCATGAAGTAATAAAGCCTTTCGGATTTATACTGGAGGCGAATAATGGCAGTAATTTTCTCGTCAGAGTACACTCAAATGATCTGCGCAAAACGATCGCTGAAATAGAAACAGTGTGGAACCGAACAAAACCAGATGCACCCTTCGAGTATGGCCTGCAGGACAAGCAATTTGAAAAACTATATGCGTCTGACGAACAGTTCCAGAATCTGTTCTCTTTGTTCACAACGCTGGCTATTTGCATAGCCTGCCTGGGATTGGTGGGCCTAATAATAGCGCTGGCAGAAACAAAAACGAAAGAGATTGGCGTGAGAAAGGTGCTCGGTTCATCGGTTGTAGGGATCATTTTGCTCCTTTCACGCCAATTTGTTGCGCTGGTTGCGGTTGGATTTCTGATAGCTGTACCCATTGCGTGGTCTTGGGCTGATTATTGGTTAAATGGATTTCCTTATCGCATACAGCCAGGCATTGTTGATTTTGCTATATCAGGCTTGGTTGCGATTTTAATGGCTTTTGGATCAATCGGCATTCAGGCATTTAAGGCAGCTACAGCGAACCCTGTCAAATCCCTTAGAACAGAATAGCCTCCAAACACCAGGACGAATGAGAGCTTTACCCCCCAAATATCCCCTCCGCTTCCTCCGCTGGTTTTGCCGGGAAGACTACCTCGACGAGATAGAAGGAGACCTTATTGAGCTTTTTGAAAAACGGGCTGAGAAGTCACCAGAGAGAGCTAAAAGGAGGTTTATGTGGGACGTGGTGAAGTCGTTTCGATTGAGGAATATTAGATCTTTTAAAAGAAGTCAAAACTCAAATTATACGGCCATGTTAAAACACACCATTATTTTGTCTTTCCGCAGCTTCAGGAAGTACAAAACCACGTTTCTTATCAACCTTGCCGGGCTTACCTCAGGTTTGACCTGCGTGCTGCTCATTTATCTTTGGGTGAATCATGAGCTGAGTGTCGACAAGTTTTACAAACATGCCGATCGCCTTTATCAGGTTTTCGAAAACAGGGAGCAATCGTACGGAATATGGACGGCTGAAACCAACTCGGGGCCCATGGCTGCCGACATGCAGGCCGATTTTCCTGAGGTTGAATACGTGACTGGAGTGGCTTCAAGAGGCAAAGCCACGCTGACGGTAGGGGAGAAAAACATCAAGAGTGATTACATATATGCGGGAAAGGATTTTTTCAAAGTCTTTTCCGTCACGCTGCTGGAAGGTCAGGCTGATCATGTGCTGGCAGATAAAAGCTCCATCATAATATCGGCCGATATGGCTGAAAGATTATTCGGCGACGCCAGCAACGTTGTCGGTAAAACTATTCGCTTCGAGCA
This sequence comes from Imperialibacter roseus, assembly GCF_032999765.1. Taxonomy (GTDB): domain Bacteria; phylum Bacteroidota; class Bacteroidia; order Cytophagales; family Cyclobacteriaceae; genus Imperialibacter; species Imperialibacter roseus. The sequence goes on from NZ_CP136051.1 coordinate 651,671, forward strand.
CGAACAGGATTTTGCGGTGTCTGGTGTTTTCGAAACAGCACCGCTCACCTCTTCATTTCAGCATCATATCATCATTTCTATTGATCTGATAAAAGACCAGTACGCAAGTGTCTGGAACTACAACAACACATTTGTGAAAACATACCTGCTCCTTAAGCCCGGAACTGACGCAGACGGACTCAATAAAAAGCTCGAAGGATATATTGCCAGCAAGGTCAACGGAGAAACCAACCGGACGGCATTTGTGGCACTGTATCCGGACTATTACCTGCATGGAAAGTATGAGAATGGACAGATGGTGGGAGGGAGAATTACCTATGTAAAGCTGTTTTCCATCATCGCTGGGTTTATTCTCCTGATCGCCTGCATCAACTTCACCAATCTAAGTACCGCCAGGGCGTCACGAAGGATGAAAGAGGTGGGTATTAAAAAAGCTATGGGCTCGGGTCGTACGGCACTGATTTATCAGTACCTGGGCGAGTCAATTTTGGTTGCCATAATTTCTCTGATGCTTGCTTTGCTGACGGCCTATCTCCTTTTACCTCAGTTCAATGTCATCACGGGCAAACAAATGGTCATCGATTTTGACTTAAAAATGGTCGCCGGGGCATTGCTCATAGCCGTTGTTACAGGCTTTTTGGCTGGCAGCTACCCTGCCTTTTACCTGTCCGGATTCAATCCGTCGACGGTGCTGAAGGGGCAGCTGCATCGCTCGATTGGTGAACTATGGGCACGGAGGGGTTTGGTCATCTTTCAGTTTGCGATTACCATAGTGCTCATTACCTCTGTGCTAGTGGTGTACAAACAAATGGACATGCTTCAATCAAAAGACCTTGGCTACAACAACGACCAGGTGCTCATCTTCCCAAGGGAAGGAAAGCTTGAGAGTATTTCGGCGACGACTACCTTCCTGGCTGAAGTGAAAAACATACCCGGAGTTATCAATGGCTCCAGCACGGACCACGACATGACAGGCCATAACAGTGGAACTTCAGGGATTTACTGGGAAGGAAAAGATCCGAACGATAGGTCTGAGTTTGAAAACCTGCCCGTCAATTATGACCTGATGGAAACGCTTGGAATAGAGCTCAGAGAAGGCCGTACCTTCGACAGAGCTTTTGGTGCCGACAGCTCCAAAATTATTTTCAATGAAACCGCCATCCGCTACATGGGCCTTGAAAACCCCCTGGGAAAGACCATCAAGCTTTGGGGTGAAGACCGGCAGATAATTGGCGTGGTAAAAGACTTTCATTTCGAATCTCTTCACTCAGAAATAAAGCCGGTTTTCTTTATACTCACAGGCGAGGATGGTGAAAGCTTTATGGTCAAAATTACGGCAGGCAGAGAAAAGGAGGTAGTAGGCAGACTCGCCGAGCTTCACACCAGCTTCAACCCCGGTTTCCCATTTGAGCCCCGGTTCCTTGATCAGGACTATCAGGGGCAGTATCAAGCTGAGAAAAGGGTGAGCACTTTGTCGGGGTATTTCGCCAGCCTGGCCATCATCATTTCATGCATGGGGTTGTTTGGGCTTGCAGCGTTTGCGGCCGAGCGAAGGCTGAAGGAGATCGGGATCAGGAGAATATTGGGCTCCAGTATTGGACAGATTGTCTACATGCTCTCTGCCAGCTTTAGTAAGATGATTTTGGTGGCGATCGTTATCGCCATTCCTTTCAGCTACTACATAGCCAGCAGCTGGCTGGAGGGTTTCGCTTATCGGATTGACCTGGAGTGGTGGTATTTTGGCGTGTCGGGATTATTGGCGCTGGCTATTGCCTGGGCCATCGTGGGCTGGCAAACATTCAAAGTGGCGTCAGTAAATCCCACAAAATGTCTTCGGGATGAATAAGCCTTGAGTAAACCTAAGTTTTCAAAGCCGTGTTTTCACGGCTTTTTTGTTAGCGACTCTTGTATGTGCTTAGCCTATCTTGCACAAACTTGAACAGCGTTTGAACGGAAAAATGATCTTCATTTTCATTACTTGAGGAAAATAGGTTCAAACAAAACTCAAATGAAAATGAAGAATCAAAGAAACACGGCTAAAGCAAAATTCAGTTATTGGAAGGCGGCCTTAGCGGCATTGGTGATGCTCATATCGGCTGACCACTTGATGGCACAGTCAGCCAAATACACCCTGCTTGTGGACGTTGCTCACGGCCAGAAGTTCTACAACAATCCCAGTAAAATGAACGCTTCGGCCGGGAGCGATGGGCCCAGAGTGGAGTACCTTATCGGGGAACTAAGCAAAAATGCCAGTAGTCTTGGTGCTCAGGTTGGATTTCTAAATGAAGCCATCACGCCTGCGCAATTGGCAAAATGCGACTTGCTGTTCATTCATATTCCATCCAGCACTTACAGCGCCAACGAAGTGAAAGCCATTACCGAGTACGTTGCCAAAGGAGGTTCGTTATTCCTCGTGATGGAAGAGGATTACTGGTCAACACTGAAGCAAACCAATACCAATGATTTGATACGACCATTTGGCATTCAGTTTGGTGAAAATAGTACAGACTCATTGTCTGGCGGCTTTACGAAACCCACGCCGGTGGTGAAAAGCCCTTTGAAGATCACCTATCACGGAGGTCGGGTCGTCACAGGAGGCACGCCGTTTTGCTTCAACAGCCAGACTAAAGCGCCTTTTGGAGTTTTTGCGACACTTAACAACGGTGGAAAAGTGATAGCGATGGGTGATGGCATGACTCCGCTTTACATGACCAGCTGGAATGGCGTCACCGATTACCAGTGCAGCGAATTCATGGGTGCAGTGCTTGGGTGGTTGTTGGAGTGATGAGCCTCAAAAACAATATGGCACAGGTTTCATTGTCTTTGGGCAGTGGACCTGCTTCTTCGATTTCTCAGATGCTGTTCTATTTGTTTTTCGGAAGGACGTGAGTCAAAGCACTTCAATTTTTTCAAAGAAGCGCTAATGCGCACTTTCTTTCTGTCAAACACACTTAAAGGGTCTAAATGTTTCATGCGAAAAGGAACTTTAAGATCCAGTTTTGTAGCAAATTAGTTTGCTTCAGGATTTTCACAGTCGCTAGGCATGCGACAAGATAAACTCTGCGTCAATTTTTAATTTGTCGTGAATAGCCTTTAAAAAAGCCACATCAGGCTCACGTTTACCAGAAAGAATTTGAGAAAGTTTAGGAGCAGCAATTCCCAATGCTTTCGCCAGCTTGGCTTGCGTTAATTTCTGTTCAACCATTTTTAATTCTACTGCTTCCCGCAAATTACCTGGCCGGATAGGCATTATTTCCATCACCTTGTCTTCATAAGTTTCAGCCAGTTTTGAAAGGGTGTTTAATAAATCGCTCTCTTCTTTTGCTAGTTTATGAAATCCCCCCTTTTCTGTGGCTTCCTTCAAGAGCTCCTCAATGGTTTTCATCACCATCTGGTATTCTTTCTCAGTCCTTATTTTGGTTATCATTTTGAAGCCGCTAAATTTTAGTACAATCAATTTTGTCGTAATTGGTGTGCGTGCCAACATAACGGATATAAATAGTTCTTATATCAAAGAATATCATGGCAACCAGTCTGTATTTGTTCCCCTTAATATTGAACACATACCTGTCATTGCCCACATAATCGACCGAATTAAATGTGGTCTTTATGTCTTGAAGCGTAGCCCAATCGGCTTTTCTGGTTTTAGCCCACCAATCGTTAAGCGGTTCAATAGCATCGGCGTGGCTTTTACCAAATTCCTGCAATATTGTTTTCGCTATAACAACCACGTTGATCGATTAATTTCAATAGTATAAATAATATTTCATTTTTTGAAATATTATTGAAATTACTCCAGGCCAGTATTTTTTTCTCCTTTTCTGCAACCTTTCATTTTTTGCCAGGTACCTTAGACAAAGGTGAAACTAATACCATGCCGCAGAGCCAAAACCAGATCGACACAAAGCTGACTCCTCCAAAATGGATGACGAGGTTTTTTACCTGGTACTGCAATGATCACCTGTCTGACGCTGTGTTGGGCGACCTGCTCGAATTGTACGAAAGGAGGCACGCACAGCTGGGCAGGCACAGGGCCAACTGGTTTTTCTTCTGGAATGCGCTTCAGTTTATCCAGCCCTTTGCCGTGAAACGAAACTCAAAGAAAAGGTCAAATCAAATAAATAGTTACACCATGCTAAAACACTACTTCAAGGTTTCCTGGAGAAACCTTTTCAGAAACAAGGGTTACTCCTTCATCAACATCGCTGGCTTGTCGGCAGGCATGGTAGTAGCCATGCTCATTGGTTTGTGGATATGGGACGAATTCTCGTTTGATACAAATTTTGACAACCGCTCCAGGCTGGCCGAGGTAATGGCGCATCAGTCAGCCGGAGACATCTCCTACACTGGAACGACTGTGGCGATGGCGCCTGGTATTGCCCTTAAGGAGCAGTATGGCGACAATTTCGACGGTGTGTCGCTGGCATCGAAGAATGGTGACCATGTACTTAGCTATGGAGACAAATTGATGTCCGGAAAGGGCATGTGGGTACAAAAGGATTTTCCGGAAATGTTTACCGTGGAGATGCTGCAGGGCAGTCGGGGCGTTTTAGTGGATCCATCAACCCTGCTAATTTCATCGTCGCTGGCGAGAGCAGTGTTTGGCGACGCCGATCCTATGGGCAAAACCATCCTGCTCGATGCTACCACCAACTTTGCGGTCGGGGGTGTGTATGAGGACTTTCCCCACAACTCAACACTTTACGACACCAGGCTTCTGCTGCCATGGGAAAGCAAACAGAACTGGATGAATTCACCAGATGTGTTATCGAGCTGGACGAATCACTGTGGCGTGGCTTATGTGCTTTTAACCGAGCAGGCAGACATTTCTCAAATCAATGAACAAATCAGGGAATTGCCGAAACCCTTCATCACCGGATGGAAAGAGGAGTTGCTGATTTATCCGCTTGCAAAGTTACATCTCTACAACGAGTTTATCGATGGCCAGGGTGCCGGAGGCCGAATCCAATATGTTTGGCTGGTAGGCATCATTGGGGTTTTCGTGCTGCTTTTAGCTTGTATCAACTTTATGAACTTGTCCACCGCCCGCAGCGAAAAGCGTGCGAAGGAAGTAGGCATTCGCAAAGCCATTGGCTCAGTACGCACGCAGTTGATCCTGCAATTCCTCAGTGAGTCGCTCACTATTACCCTTCTTGCCTTCGTGTTGGCGATGATCGTTACACAGTTTGCCTTACCCTTTTTTAATGACCTGGCCGATAAGCAAGTGGCTATTCCGTGGAGCAACCCAATATTCTGGCTTGTGTCGCTAAGCTTTGTTGTTTTCACGGGAGTCGTGTCGGGCAGCTATCCGGCTTTTTACCTTTCCAGTTTTCAGCCAGTGAAAGTGCTAAAAGGAGTGATGAGGGGCGGGAGGTTCGCTTCGCTCCCCCGCAAGGTGCTGGTTGTCATTCAGTTTACGGTATCTGTCGGCCTCATAGTAGGCACGATCATTGTCTTCCAGCAGATCCAATACGCTAAAAACAGACCCGTTGGGTACAGCCGCAATGCGCTTGTATCAGTTCAAATGAATACAACCGACAAGCCGGGATTGTTTGCTGCACTAAAAAACGAGCTGCTCCAGACAGGTGCTGTCGAACAGGTGGCCAGGTCATCGCAGTCTCCGGCCCACTTCAATAACAACAACAGTTTGGACTGGAGAGGGAAAAATGTGGAGTCAGAAATATTCTTCCGAAATGTGAATGTATCGCCGGATTTCGGCAAAACCATTGGCTGGAGCATCGTGGAGGGCAGAGACTTTTCCAACGAGCTGGCCTCCGACTCCGCTGCCGCTTTGTTGAACGAGGAATCTGTCAAGATCATGGGATTCGAAAACCCCGTAGGTGAAGTGATTAAGTTTTGGGACAAGAACTATACAGTAATCGGCGTGGTGAAGGACATGCTCACGCAATCACCGTATGACCCCATGCAGCCGGCGGTCTTTCTGGGAGATGGCTGGCAGGGCTTGATCACCATGCGACTGAATCCAAATCTTCCCATTAGAGAAGCATTGGCAGCCATCGAGCCTGTGTTCAAACAATACAACCCCACGGCTCCGTTCGAAGCGCAGTTTGTGGACGAAGAATTCAATAAAAAGTTCGCTGACGAGGAGCGGGTGGGTAGTTTGGCAGCATTCTTTGCTATCCTTGCCATCTTCATCTCCTGCCTCGGGCTGTTCGGGCTGGCGTCCTACGTGGCTGAGCAGCGTTCCAAAGAGATCAGCATTCGCAAAGTGCTGGGCGCTTCGGTAGCTATGCTGTGGAAAATGCTTTCCAGAGACTTTGTGATTCTCGTCACCATCTCTTGTTTCATTGCTATGCCGCTGGCTTATTTCTTTATGAGCGACTGGCTGCAAAGTTATCAGTACCATACCTCTATCGCCTGGTACATTTTCGCTCTATCGGCGCTGGGGGCTTTTGCAGTCACCTTGCTCACAGTAAGTTTTCAGGCAATAAGGGCGGCGGTGGCTAACCCGGTGAAGTCTTTACGGGCGGAATGAAGGCAAAGACAGCACTTTTATCAATTATCGGGAAATAAATTTCATAATGCCTGAAACCTTTTAGTTCCATGCAGGTACTTTAGGCAAAGGTGAAACAAATAAACGCATGAAGGGAACATACCTGGGTGAATTCGAAGAGCTTGTACTGCTAACGGTCGGTATTCTGTACGACGATGCTTACGGTTTGGCCATTGTAGATGAGCTGGAAAAGCAAACAGGCCGCAATGTCATGATCAGCTCGGCGCACAAGGCTTTAGTGAGGCTGGAAGACAAAGGCTACCTGAAGTCGAAAATGGGGGGAGCTACTGAGCAAAGAGGTGGAAGAGAAAAGCGACTTTACGAGCTGACCCATGCCGGTGCTAAAGTCTTAGAGCAGTCCAAAGAGCTGCGAAACTCTATGTGGAGCAAGGTGCCCAAAATAGTATGGGAAGGAAACAACCTATGAAGTCCCCGATGCCCCAGAATGCAGGGCCGCCCAAATGGGCCATCCGCCTCTTTCGCAGGTTCTGCAACGACCACCTGTGCGATGCGGTATTGGGCGATATGCTGGAGCTCTACGACCGGCGGTTCATCAAAGTAGGCAAGCGGAAAGCCGATTGGCTGTTCGTTTGGAATGTTGTTCAGTTTCTTCAGCCATTTGCCTTGAAAAAAACAAAGAAGTCACAAAACTCAAATAACGCAGCCATGTTCAAAAGTTACCTGAAAGTCGCCTGGAGAAGTATGGCCAGGCAAAAAATGTACACTTCGATTAAAATCGGAGGCTTCGCACTAGGCATTGCCGCCTGCATTCTCATCACGCTGTTTATAAAGCAGGAGCTTAGCTATGATAAGTTCTACAAAGACGGCGAGAATATTTATAGAGTTTACAATGAATTCGGGAGAGAAAGCGGAGCCAACAAGTGGACCTCCTTTCCTGCGCCAACCGCCGGTATCTTCAAAGCAGAATTTCCTGAAGTTGAAAAGTCAGGGAGGCTGATTCCATATGCCGGTTGGTTCAATGCGGGCAGCAACTTGTTTCGGGCGGAAGGTCAGGAGCAAAATACCTACGAGGAAGGTTTCGTATACGCCGATCAGGCTCTGCTTGACATTCTTCAAGTACCGATGGTGTATGGCCAAACAGAAAATGCGTTGGCCGACCCGTATTCGATAGTGATCTCCAAAACGGTTGCTGATAAATACTTCCCTAACGACGACCCGGTGGGAAAAGTAGTTTTCTTAAACGATGACCAAAACAAGCCCTACAAGATTGGTGGGGTTATGCAGGACTTTCCTGACAACACCCACCTTCAGTTTGATTTTCTCATCACGTTAACTGGCGTCGAATTTTGGGGTGGAGAACAAACAAGCTGGTGCTGCTGGAACTACAATATTTACTTTGAACTGCAGCCTGGCACTGATCCAAAAGAGCTGGAAGCCAAGCTGCTATCTGTTCGGGACACACACTATGTAGGTCACCTTGAAAAAGAAGGGAATCAGTCAGTAGACGAGGTGCGCAAAAATCACTTCTTCAAGCTACAACCAGTGGCCGATATTTATCTCTACTCCGACGGTATACATGCCATGGTGGAGCAAGGCGATATTCGGTTTGTTTGGCTTTTTGGAGGTGTCGCATTTTTTGTTCTTCTGCTGGCGTGCATCAACTTCATCAATCTTTCCACCGCCAAATCGGCTAACCGAGCCAAGGAAGTGGGAATGAGAAAGGTGGTAGGATCAGTGAGAGCTCACCTTGTTAGGCAGTTTCTTACTGAGTCGGTTCTCTATAGTGTGGTGTCGTTTGTGGTAGGCATTTTGCTGGCCTGGATAAGTATGCCATTCTTTAATGAGCTGGCTGATAAATCACTGAAAATACCCTGGCTTGAGTGGTGGTTTATCCCAACCCTCGGAGGGGCGGCAACGCTTGTTGGTGTACTTGCCGGCCTTTATCCTGCCTTTTACCTGTCAGGGTTCAAACCGATAGACGTTTTGAAGGGCAGCCTAAGCAGAGGAAGCAAAAGCTCAAGAATGCGAAGTGTGATGGTGATATTTCAGTTCACGACATCCGTTGTGTTGATCATAGGCACCTTCATTATTTACCGCCAAATGCAGTATATCCTCAACAAAAAGATTGGCTTCAACAAAGAGCAGGTTGTGTTGATTCAGGGTGCAAACACACTTGGCGATAAGATAAAAACACTGAAGGCCGAATTGGCCAACCTTTCGGGCGTTCAAAATGCAGCAATAAGCGGCTACCTTCCTATCTCTGGCACCAAACGTGATGGTAACCCTTTTTGGAGAGAAGGCAAGTCCAAAGAAGACAAAGCCGTTGGTGCACAGCGATGGTATGTGGACAGTGACTATATAGGCACCCTCGGAATGCACCTGGTGGATGGTAGAAACTTTGTGCAGGGCATGGCCTCCGACTCCTCTTCAATTATTGTCAACCAGGCTTTTGTGAAAGAGTTTGGTTTTGAAAACCCAGTAGGAGAGAGAATACAAAACTGGAAGCCTTATACTATCATTGGTGTGGTGGAAGATTTTCACTTCGAATCACTAAAGGGGAAAATCGAACCCCTTACAATGGTATATGGAGAATGGGGCGATGTTGTTTCGGTAAAAGTCAGCTCGCCAGAAATGAAGGAAGTCCTTGCTTCGATCAAAGAAGTTTGGGACGACTTTGCTCCCAACCAACCCATGAGGTATTCGTTTCTCGACGAAAGCTACGCCAGGATGTACGAAGACGTGCAGACAATGGGCCGGGTGTTCACCACTTTTGCTGTGCTCGCCATTATTGTGGCTTGCTTAGGGCTCTTTGCCTTGTCCGCCTACATGGTAGAGCAACGTGGCAAAGAGATCAGTATCCGGATCGTGCTGGGAGCCTCCGGCAGGGTTATCTTCAGCCTGCTGACATTCAACTTCATCAAGCTAGTCCTAATCTCTCTTTTGCTGGCCATGCCGCTGGGCTGGTACCTGATGAAAAGCTGGCTGGACGACTACACCTACCGCACCGATATCACCTGGGAAGTCTTCGCCATTTCTGGACTGATGGCATTGGGTATTGCGGTGCTAACTATCAGCTTTGAGTCGATCAAGGCATCAAGAATGAACCCTATCAAGAGTCTGAGGTCAGAATAGCATGAATGATAAACTAATAAATGGGTAAGGAAAAGGCTCCGGAAATTCTGGGGCTTTTTTTGTGCCTGAATCGAAATAGGTTGGATAGCTTGGGTGAACATATCGACACCCTCTTAACAACTTGAACAGTCTTGAACGGTGTTTGAACAGGTTTTCGACAACCCACCGACTTAATTTGAGCCGGTAGTTGATCAAATTAAATTATTTAAACTAATGAATCTTACTATGAAAGTGTACCTGATTTTTGGTTGTTTATTTTTCTCGTGGTGTAGTATCCTGGCCCAGACAAAAGTAATTGAGTTAACCGGCAACAAAGAGCTTTTGCCTGTTAATGTAAATATTGCTGAGGTAGACTATGAGAAAAAAAAATCAGTAAAAGTGACTGCTATTAAGGGGAATGAGACGGCGCTGGTAAAAATAAACGACGTTGATTTTACCAATGGCATTATTGAGCTCGATCTGGCTGGGAAGCGGCAGGAAGATTCACATCCAATGAACAGGGGTTTCGTGGGGGTAGCATTTAGAATCACAGACGACAATGTAAAGTTTGAGCAATTTTACCTGAGGGCGGCAAATGGGAGAGCTGATGATCAGGTTCAGAGGAATCATACGGCCCAATACTCTTCTTACCCGGATTATCATTTTGATGTCCTGAGAAAAGAATCCCCGGAAAAGTATGAGGCATATGTGGATATGGTTCCTGGAGAATGGACACATGTGAAAATTGAAGTTGAGGGAGGTAAAGCCAAACTCTATGTTCATGGTAATTCTCAGCCAACGCTGATTGTAAACGACTTAAAGCTTGGAGCGAATGCCCGTGGAGCTATTGGCCTTTGGGTGGGTGGTGGTACCGATGCTCATTTTGCCAACTTGAAGGTAACGCAAAGGGAATAGAAGCTAATTTGTCGATAAGTAAAAGGCCTCGAAAGTTTCGGAGCCTTTCTTATTTAACCATGTCGGTAAATACCAATTCGATGGCTTGGGGACAGAATAGCTCTTACAAATTGCAAGACAAGTTTTCATTTTTGGCCATAATTGATGTACTTTCTTTTAAAACTGCCACAACATGGATCGCACAGAATTTAAGCAGGAACTCGAACGGCACAAAAATCAAATAGATGCCAGCATTAAGTTTTTGCAACAGGGCTTTGAAGATTTGAATAAGCACAACTACGAGTTTTACGGGTTCATCGAGTCTAACTACTACGATTTGGAGGAAAGACTCTCCGCTCCGGAAAGAAAAGTGAAAGAAATTTCCTGACGGGAAATTTTGCGGTTAATAATAGCTTTTGATTGAATGCAGGCCTTGAATTTACTCAAGGCTTTTTCTTTGTCAAGGCATGGGTCTGGCTTGAGCAGCTTTGAACAGGATTGTGACACGCTTGCAGGAACTTGAACAGCGCTTGAATGGCGAACTGGAAATCGCAACTACTACTTGCATCGCAAAAAAACCAAAATCAAAAAGCGATGAAAAAATTACTCTTCACCCTTTCTCTCTTTCTACTCTTCAAAGCGAGTACAGCATTGGCACAGACAATTTATGTTAACCCTGACTCAGGCAGTGATATGGCTGACGGCTCTGAGAGCACACCCTATGCTACGCTCGAAAAAGCGGTTGCGATAGCCAATGAACTTACTGGGAGTGGCTCCATCACTATCAAGCTTTTTCCGGGTTTGTACTCCCTTAAGGATAAGGTGGCCATCCACCCCTTGCGGATGCTCAACGACACCACACGGTTCACGGTAGAAGCGGTGGTGCTGCCTGACGACGAAGACTGGCTCCCGACAAAAATGCCGGCGATACAGTCAATATCCGGCAATAATTCAAAGACGCAGTTTGTTCATTCCACAGGTCTGCTGGTGGCAACAAGCCATGTCACCATTCGTGGCTTGAAGTTTCTGGGAAGCGCCCACCCTGATGTGACTTACTATTACCCCATTTCAAAAGAGGATGAGTCTTTAGGTGATATGGAAGTGTCACAATGTTATTTTGTATCTGAAGTGCACAGCTCGCAGATTCAGGGCGCTATTTGGGCCCAGGGGCCAAAGACCCAGATCGACCATTGTGTGTTCTACAACTGCCGCAATGCCATTCTGCTTTTCCGTTCGGTTGAAGACTTCTCAGTGACAAATAGTATCATTTACGGGGCCAATGAAAGTGCAGTATGGATGGGGCCTGTTGCGAATTTTACTTTTAAAAACAATGTAATTGCAGGCGGCAATTATGTGTGGGTTCGGCCCGGTGACTCCAGCCCCGCTTATAAGTTCACCGATTGTGTTATGGTAGATAACCAACACTATATGGGCTACTACGGCAGCAATGGGCTGGTAGAAACAACCAACAATAAAAATTTCGTGGAAACCAATGTGGTGAAAAAGGGGAAGGTGGAACTTGTTACCCGGAAGGAGCCAGCCTATCCCACCAACTACCTGCACCTTACACCTGGGTCTGTTGGATATGAACTGAATGCCGGGATTTTCAAATCGCCCAAACAACCCAACCCAGTCAAGAAAAAAGGAATGTAATGGTCAGTACTTCAAAATATCGTTGAGAGTTTTAACTGATTCCTGAACAGTAGATTGATCAATCTCTCCGAGTTTTTCAATAAGTCGGTCTTTTGAAATCGATCTGATATGAAAGATCAGCATTTCTGAGATCGACTTTAATCCATTTTTGTCATCGGGTACTAATATCGGGTTTCCTTTATAGCTTTTGATTTTTGAGGTGAGGGGAATCACAATAGCGATTGGAAGATGAGTATTTAGTAGATTACCGCTTATTATTACTACCGGACGGTAGCCTGCCTGTTCACTCCCTTTCACGGGATCCAGATTGGCATTCCAGATTTCACCTTGTCTCATTTCTCCAGTTCTCTTAAGTAGTCAGCCATTCCTTCTTCGGCAATAGAGAGTATCTCATCGTCTGTTGCTGCCTGTTTGTACGACTTGATGTATTCTGCTTTTTCAAGATGTTCGAGGTACAACCTAAGTGCATTCTCAATCAGTCGGTTCTTAGGCTGTGACAGTGCTTTGGCCTTTTCCGCTAGTATTTTTAATAGTTCATCTGGAAGTGTACTGGTGAATGTTGCCATCTTAACTATCTTTTATATTTCTATTATACAAATATAAAACATAAATACAAACAAGGAAATGACCAGCCATTCAATATTTTACATACAAACAATGAATATATTAAAATCATTTTACATACATTTAATGAACAAATGAAATATTGACAGATGAAGGGTACCAACTTAGGAGAATTTGAAGAACTCGTTTTGCTCACGATAGCGGCCCTGATGGAGGAGGCCTACAGCGTGGCGGTTTGCGACGAACTTACCAAACACACTGGTAGGGAGGTGAAGCTGGGAGTGGTGCACGCCGTGCTCAACAGGTTGGAAGAAAAGGGCTATGTAAAGAGCGGCTTGGGCGAAGCTACCAACGTTCGTGGTGGCAGAAGAAAACGCTTCTACACAATTACCAGTGGCGGCAAGGCTACTTTGCTTAAAGCCAGGGAGCAACGTGACCAGCTTTGGAGCATGATCCCAGACGTTGTATTTAAAGGGATTTAATGAAAAATATTCTGCCTCCCCGCTGGGCCTCAAAGCTGCTGGAATGGTACTGCAAGCCTTCGCTTTACGAAGACCTCCAGGGTGATCTGTTTGAGTACTTCGAGCGCAATTTGCACAAACGGGGAACGGGTTATGCAAAGCTTATTTATATAATAGACGTGCTGAAGTTTTTCAGGCTGTATACGGTTCGCCGACGACAGCTTTTTGGAACATCAAATCAACTCATCATGATACGTAGTTACCTGAAAATAGCCCTGCGGTCAATGTCACGAAGCAAGTCCTATACTGCCATTAATATCGCAGGTTTGACACTTGGGCTCACGTGCGCTTTGTTCATCGCCTTTTATGTAGCGCATGAGATCAGCTACGATCGTTTTCATGCTGACAATGATAGAATATTGAGGATAAGCTCGGAATCTGTGAGTGAAGCTGGCATTTCTACTCTTGAGGCGACCACCCCTCCCGGCCTGGCCCTTCTTTTGAAAGACAATCTCCCGGAAATACAGCAAATGGTGAGGCTAATGCCTTCCACAGGTGGCCGGAACCTGGTTCAGGTCGATGGAAAGAGTTTTTACGAGCTGGGAATGTGCCGGGCCGATAGCAGCTTGTTTGATGTGCTAAGTTTCAACTTTATCCATGGCAGCGCAGCGACTGCTTTGCACGACCCACATTCGGCAGTCCTCACCGAATCATCAGCCAACAGATACTTTGGCACTACAGATTGTATGGGGAAAACTCTCCAGCTTGAAGACAACTGGATGATGGGTATCAAGACGCTGACGGTTTCGGCTGTGGTGGAAGACTTGCCGTCCAACTCGCATTTGCAGTTTACTATGTTCCGACCGATCAGAGGGACCATGTGGAGTGATTTTGCCAACGATGAGGTTAACAACTGGAGAAACAGAAGTTTCTACACCTATGTAAAGTTGCACAAGGAAGTGTCAGCCGAAGCATTCGAAGCCAAAATAGAATCTGTGGTCAAAAGTCACCGAAAGGAGCTAAAAGGACATTTTTTTACGCAATCCATAAGCGACATTCATTTGTATTCGTCGCTGCAGAGCGAAATGGCTGGAAATAGCAGTTACCGGGTTATCTACCTCTTGGGCACAATAGCGCTTATTATTATGGTAGTTGCCTGCATCAACTATGTAAATATGGCAACAGCCAGAGCGCTGGGAAGGGCCAAAGAAGTTGGCATCAGAAAGGTGAACGGGGCTTCCAAAAGTGAATTAGTCTACCAATTCATTTTCGAATCGGTGTTGCTGGCTTGCATTTCATTTGCACTGGCAATCGTTTTTGTGTGGCTGTTGATGCCGTCGTTCAATACCCTGGCGGATAAGAATTTTGAAATGGCCAGCGTCACGACGATTAACGGCTGGCTTTTCATATTCGCCGGAGTGATCCTCATAGGAGTGTTGGCTGGCATGTACCCTGCTTTCTATTTGAGTAGGTTCAAGCCTGTTAGCGCATTGAAGGGTGCCGTTGTTTCTGGCAGCAAAAGCAGTGTTAGCTTGCGGCAGGCTCTTGTTGCCATTCAGTTCGTGGTCTCTATCGGGCTGGTAATCGCCACAGCTGTTATTCATACCCAAATCACCTACATAAGGAACAAGGATCTGGGTATTTCGAAAAGTCAAGTAATTGTTTTGCCAGAATGCAATGATGAAGCCAGGCGAAAGAACCTAAAGCACCTTCTCCTTCAACACCCCTTCGTCGAGGAGGCGGGGAGCTCTTCCGGAAGGCTTGCGGGAAACTTTTGGAGTGGCCGCACTACCTCTGCGTCAACGGGACAGGAAATAGGACATAAGCTTGCCTATATCGATGATAGCTACTTCAAAGCAGCCGGCATTGAAGTGGTCGAACGCTGGGAGCACCCTTCGCTCCCTGATTCTGTGAGTCCTGTGATCATCAACGAAACAGCAGCCAGGTTGCTTGGGCTTCAGCAGCCGATAGGCGAAACGTTGATTTTGCCTGGCAGCCATACGCTTGACCGTATTGTAGGTGTTGTAAAGGATTTCCATTTCAGTTCGCTTCATGAAGCCATAGAGCCCATCATTTTCATGGAGAAGGAGGAATTTCTCCGCAACACGTATGTGCGAATTGCCCCTGGCAGCCAGCCCGAAGAAGCTGTTGCCGGTGTCAGAGCAGCCTGGGAAGAGGCATTCCCCGGACGGTTGTTTGAGTACTACTTTCTTGACCAGCAGTACGACCAATTATACAAGGCCGATGAGAAATTTGGTAAAATGGTGAGTTTGATGACCTCCATCGCCATTTTCATCGCTTTGCTGGGACTCCTTGGTCTCACTTCTTATGCAGTAAGGCGAAGGACGAGAGAAATTGGTATCAGGAAGGTGTTGGGCGCTTCGCCGGTTTCCATACTGGCTCTGATAGCCAGGAGCATTCTTATGATAGTGGCACTCTCGGAAATTGTCGCCTTGCCCCTCAGTGCGGTTTTCATGAGTAAATGGCTCGACAGCTTTGCTTACCGAATAGCCTTGCTTTCGAACCTTTGGATATTCATTGCGGCAGGAGCGGGAGTGCTCTGTCTGGCGATGCTGGCGGTAATGATTCAAACGCTAACTGCGGCACTTAAAAACCCTGTTGAAAGCCTTAGAACAGAATGACAAGCAAGACCAAATCGACACACCGGATCCGTCCTCCCCGCTGGGCCTCAAAGCTGCTGGAATGGTATTGCAAGCCTTCACTTTACGAAGACCTGCAGGGCGACCTGCTGGAATACTTCGAAAGGAATGTGGAGAAAAAAGGAATGTTGCGGGCCAAACTCATCTACATCGTCGATGTACTTAAATTTTTCAGAACCTACACAGTTCAAAAACCTCAAATATTTAAAGGAATGAATCAGTTTATCCTACTATCCAATTATTTCAAAACATCGGTGCGGAGCATGGCCAGAAGCAAGCTCTTCACTACTATCAACGTTGTGGGGCTGGCCATTAGCATGTCGGTAGGCTTGCTACTGATTGCTTTGCTGTACGACATTCAAAAAATAGACGATTTCCACACAAACAAGGATCGGATTTACAGAGTCATTTCGAAAAGACAGGTCAGCAATGGCGGCGTGAGTAATTTTGCCACGGCCTCCGTATTGGCAGCAGAAAGAGTGAGACAAGAGGTGCCAGGCGTGGAAAAAGTGGTAGTGCTCAACGGTGGCCTGACAGGAGACCTGAGCCTCGACGAGCGGGCGATTAGTGTTGCCGGTTTTTTTGCCTCGGAGGAATTTTTTGACATTTTCTCTTTTGATCTGAAACGGGGTAATCCAGGCGCAGTTTTGGCGGCTCCTAATACGGTGGTACTCACTGAAAGCACGGCAAAAAAGCTATTCGGAGATGCCGACGCAGTGGGCAAGACGATTTTCTTCGAAAATGCAGGCAGAGGGAATGCAGTTGCCGATAAATCGGAGTATCTCGTAACAGGCATCGTACAGGATGTCCCACAGAATTCTCACCTGCGGTTTAATCTGCTAGTTTCTTATGCCACCCTTGAAAAGCCAGGGTCCGATGCCAGCAAGCAGGACTGGCTGAAGGAAATGATGTCCGACAACGTTTATGTGCTGCTCGACCAGAACAACAGCCGGGAAGTGTTGGATCGCAATCTTGAGCGCATAAGCAGCGAGGAAAATGCGGCCTTTAAAAACGCCGGCACCACCGTTACTGCGAGTGCTCAAGCTTTCAACGACATTGTTCCCGGGCCGCACCTGATCAACTGGCGGGGACCTAAACTGGAAGCGAATACGGTCAACATACTCATTGCCCTGGTGGTTGTGATCATGGTGTCTGCCTGCTTCAACTATACCAACCTGTCCATTGCCAGGTCGCTTACCAGGGCCAAAGAAGTAGGTATACGCAAAGTGGTGGGTGCAGGGAAAGCACACATAGCCGGTCAGTTTATTGTTGAAGCTATAGTGATCTCGTTGTTATCGCTCTGTTTAGCCATCCTTTTATTTTTCCCGATACGGAACGAATTTTTGCAGCTGAATGAATTTGCCAGTGGCATGGTTTCGCTCAGTCCGTCGCCAGCTTTGTTTTTACTTTTTGGTGTCTTCGCAATTGCGATAGGCATTTTGGCGGGAGTGGTACCTGCCGTTTCGTTTTCAAAAATTAAGTCGCTGCACGTGAGCGGCCGACTGTCGAACCGGCCGATGAAGGGACTTGGTCTTCGCAGAACCCTCATCGTTTTGCAATATGCTTTTTCCCTGGCGTTCATTACAGTGGCCACTCTTGCCTATAAGCAGTTTCACTACTCGGTCAACTTCGATTTGGCTTATGATACAAAAAATGTATTGAACATAGATCTGCAGAAAAATAACCCGGACGTAGTTATTGAACAACTTCGCCAACTCAATGAGGTCGAAGCTGTTGCCCAATCATTTTCGGTCATGAGTACTGGCTATTATTGGTATACGCAGGTCAGGTACCTGGGCGATTCCGCCTACTTCAATTTCAATTCAATTGATGAGAACTATATCCCCCTCCTTGACCACAAGCTACTGGCCGGAAGCAACTTTCACCACATGGCAGGGGACGTAAAATCAGCCGGAGTTATTGTCAATGAAAAGTTTATCGAACGATTGGGTATTGGAAGTCCCGAAGAGGCAATCGGTAAAGTTGTGTATTTCAACGGTGTAAAAGAGTCAGTTTTAGGTGTTGTGGAAGACTTTCACTACGGCATGTTGGACAGCCCTGTGGAGCCCTTTGTGTTTCGCTATACACCGCAAAACTACAAAGTAGTGCATGTGAAGTTGAGAGACGGAGCGTTGCTGGCTGCAATGGACGAAATTTCAAGAACGTGGGATGAGCTTGATCCAAGTCACCCTTTAAAGGCAGAATTCTATGACCAGCATATAGAAGCAGCCTATCAGGAATATCTGACGATGGTGAAAGTGGTGGGATTTTTGGCCATCATTTCCTTGTCAATAGCCTCGTTGGGTTTGCTGGGGATGGTGGTTTTTACCACAGAATCCAGAATGAAGGAAATCAGCATCCGCAAGGTGTTGGGCGCAACCGAAGGCAGCTTGCTGTACTTGCTGAGCCGTGGATTTGTTACGCTGCTGTTGATTGCCGGCTTGTTGGCTGTCCCTGTCACCACCTGGGTTTTTGAAAAAAAGGTACTCTCTAATGTAATTTACAAGGCACCGGTGGGCCCACTAGAGCTTCTCTCAGGAGTAGCTTTTGTGCTGGTGTTGGCGCTCATTGCGATAGGTACACAAACGATAAAAGCTGCCCGAACTAACCCATCGCAAATCCTTCGAAATGAATAAGCGCAGGCCGATATCGTCACCTGTCCCCCGTAACGACGGACCGCCTCGCTGGGCCAGCCGCCTGCTTGAGTGGTATTGCAAGCCTTCGCTTTTTGAAGACTTGCAGGGCGACCTGTTGGAATACTTCGAAAGGAATGTCGAGAGCAAAGGGATGATTCGGGCTAAGCTCATTTATATAGTTGATGTATTGAAATTTTTCAGGCTTTACACAGTTCAAAAACCTCAAATATTAAAAAGGATGAATCAGTTTTACATTTTTGGCAACTACGTCAAAACGTCGGTGCGGAGCATGGCCCGCAACCGGTTGTTTACCACTATCAATGTGGTGGGGCTGGCAGTCAGTATGTCTGTCGGATTGTTAATCATTGCGTTCGTGTCGGATCTGTTTTCTTATGATAATTTCCACGAAAACAAGGATCGAACCTACAGGCTTATAGCTAAAGACCTACGCTCGAACGGGTCTGTGATGGAGTTGGCAACGACATCTGTGAAGGCAGGGGTTAATATCCGGGAGGAAGTGCCTGAGATAGAAAATCTCACCATCATGAGGAGGGGCTTTGACAGAGACGTGCAGGTAGCGGACAAAGTGATCCAGGTGGGCGGCTTTTGGGCCGACGAGTCATTTATGGATGTGTTTTCATTCAAGCTTTTGAAAGGGAATCCGGGCACTGCGCTGAAGGAGGTAAATTCCCTCGTTCTCACTGAAACGACCGCAAGAAAACTATTTGATGATACGGACGTCGTGGGGCGAATCGTGAAACTTGACACCGCCAGTTATCAGGTGACAGGGGTGTTGGAAGACATCCCGAAGCTTTCGCATATCAGGTTTGAGGCACTGGCTTCATTTGCTACGGTGGCTGCCGAAGAGCCGGACATGGATGGCGGCTTCTACAATTGGGAGAACATCTACATGAGCCATACATACATGACCGTTAAAGAAGGAAGCGATTTGGCGGCGATACAAGAAAAGCTTGATAAGATAAGCGAGACTGAGAATGCGGCGCTGGAAGGTAGAACAATCGATCTTTTCCTCCAGCCAATCGATGAAATCGCTGTTGGGCATCACTACACCAACGAAACAGGATCAACCATGAATATCATAGCGCTCTGGATACTGATCGGACTTGGTGCTGTGGTAATTATCTCCGCTTGTTTTAATTACACCAATTTGTCTATTGCGAGAGCCCTCCGCCGATCGAAGGAAGTAGGTATCCGGAAGGTGGTGGGAGCCTCGAAAGGCCAGGTTGTGGCCCAATTCCTGACCGAATCGGTTTTGATTTCGCTACTGGCCTTAGTGATTTCGTTCGGCCTTTTTCTGGTGCTCAAAAGGCAGTTTCTTTCTCTTCATAGCTTTCTATCGAATTTGGTATCGCTCGATCTCTCTTTTAATGTCGTTCTTGCATTTGCGGCATTTGCTATCGTTACGGGAATTGTGGCTGGCTTGCTACCAGCCATTTTCTTTGCAAAAATCCGGTCACTGGCCGTATTGAAGGGAGCGTCTGCCATCCTTTCGTCGAAGAGGCTTGGTTTGCGAAGAGGCCTTATTGTGGTTCAGTATGTCTTTTCACTCATTTTTATTACCACCACGCTTATCGGGTATGTCCAATACAAGGGAATGCTATCGTACGACCTCGGGTTTTCAACAAGCAATATCGTCAACATCAGGTTGCAAAATAATAAGCCTGAAATAGTGGAGGCCCGCATGGCAGCGCTGCCGGAAGTCGAGCAAATATCGAAATCCGCTATGGTCACCTCGCTTGGTTCGACCTGGGGCACTCAGGCCAAATACCAGGAAGATTCCGGTTTTGTGTGGCAAAACGGAATCAACGAGCAATACCTGCCATTGCATCGGCACACGCTGCTGGCAGGGAGAAACTTTGAAGCGAAGGCCCAAAGTGCTGCGGAAACGGAGGTCATTGTTAATGAAAAGCTGTTGGCTCGCTTTAATATCGCTCAGGATAACGTAGCCGAAGCGGTGGCTGAAGTGCTGACAATCGAAGGCAAGAGGCTTGCTATTATTGGCGTGGTCAAGGATTTTCACTACGAGACGCTGGAGGATCCTATTGAGCCGACAGTGCTGCGGTATGAATCCCAACCAGGTGGATATTTGAATGTTAAGGTGAACACAACCGACCTGTCGGCGACAATAGCTTCGCTGGAATTGGCCTGGGATGAAATAGATCCGGTTCACCCAATGGATGCGAAGTTTTACGATGAACAGATTGAACAAGCCTACAGCCAGTTTTCAGTGATGCTCAAGGTGATTGGGTTCCTGGCGTTTCTGGCAGTTTGCATCGCTTCGATGGGCTTGTTTGGCATGGTTGTATTCGCTACTGAAACCCGCCTGAAGGAAATAAGCATTCGAAAAGTGCTGGGAGCTGGCGAAGGCAGCCTTATTTACCTGCTCGGGCGTGGTTTTTTGTGGCTTCTTGGCATTGCAACGGCCATTGCTCTGCCTGTCACCTATTTGTTTTTTGACCAGGTAGTGCTGGCCCAATTTGCTTTTCATGCCCCTATCGGGTTCACCGAACTTTTTGGTGGAGTGGCTGTCGTGCTGGTGATAGCCTTTCTTATGATAGTTAGCCAGACGATGAAGGCTGCCGGCACTAATCCCGCCCAAATTCTCCGGAATGAGTAAACGTTCCCACATATCACCCCGTATCGACAGACCGCCCCGCTGGGCCACCCGGTTCCTGGAATGGTACTGCAAGCCTTCGCTTTACGAGGATCTGCAGGGAGACCTGCTGGAGTACTTCGGGCGGAATGTAGCTGCGAAAGGGCTGACCTACGCCAGGCTCATTTACATCATCGACGTGCTCAAATTCTTCAGACTATACACAGTGCAAAAACCTCAAATATTTAAAGGAATGAATCAGTTTATCTTACTATCCAACTACTTCAAAACCTCGGTCCGTAGCATGGCCAGGAATAAGCTTTTCAGCACCATCAATGTGGTGGGACTGGCCATCAGTATGTCAGTCGGGCTGCTCATGATTGCCTTCCTCACCGACATTTACTCATTCGACACTTTCCATGAAAAGTACGATCGCATTTACCGGGTGGGTAACACATACCAGCGACTGGAGGAGGACGAAAGCAAATTCGCTTCCACCTCTATTCAGGCAGCCAATCGTATCAAAAGTGATGTGCCGGGTATTGAGGAGATGGTGCTGATAACGAGAAACTTCCGTGGAGACGCAGCTTACAACAGTAAAGTCATTGCGATAGAGGGGCTTTATGCGCAGGAATCTTTCTTTTCTGTGTTTTCCTTTAAGCTGAAACAAGGTGATGCAGCCACCGTGCTTAAAGAACCGTATTCCGTAGTGCTGGATGAGACCACGGCAAAAAAGCTTTTCGATGACAAAGACCCGGTTGGAGAGCTGATCAAGCTCAACGACAAGGATAGCTACACTGTTACCGGAGTGATGGAGGATATGCCTGGAAATTCACATTTGAGGGCACCGGTAGTGGCGTCTTACTCTACTTATGAAATTAAAGAAAAGGAAAACGAAGAGTCGACCAGGCTCACTCGCTGGAACAACATGTGGTCTAACTACATTTACATTGTTGTCAGACCTGATCAGGACATGGAGGCTTTGCAGGCCAGTCTGAATCAGATTAGCGAAGATGAGAATAAAGTTGACGAGCACACGACTATCAACATGTGGCTACAACCTCTGGCTGCTATCGTGCCAGGAGAAGATCTAAGCAACCAGATCGGACCCAGCTTGGAATTGAAAATTGTCTGGATCATCGTAGCGCTCTCTTTCGTGGTGCTCGTTTCAGCTTGTTTTAACTATACCAATTTGTCCATTGCCCGCTCGCTCAGGAGGTCAAAAGAAGTGGGTATTCGAAAAACTGTCGGCGCCTCTGCAGGAAATGTCTTCACTCAGTTTATCCTGGAGGCTGTAGTCATCTCTGGCTTGTCTCTGCTTTTCGCTTTTGTGCTGTATTATCTTATTCTCCGGCCGAGGTTTTTGGAACTGGGTGAGGAAATCGGGGAGATGGTCACACTCCATCCTTCAGCGTTGACATTCTTATATTTTGGCTTGCTGGCAGTCATCGCAGGTCTTTTTGCAGGGTTCTTCCCGTCGCTTTTCCTGTCACGGATCAGCGTGCACAAAGTACTAAAGGATGTTTCGTCCCTGAAACTATTCGGCAACATCGCTTTTCGTAAGGTGCTGATTGTTTTTCAGTACACGCTGTCTCTTGCTTTTATTATAGGTGCTACCATGGCCTACAAGCAATACGACTTCGCAGTCAACTTCGACCTTGGCTACGAGACGGAAAATATTCTTAATATCGATTTGCTGGGCAATGATGTCGAGAAAGTAAGAACCGCTTTGTCTGAAATTCCAGAAATCACCGCCATGTCGGCTTCAACGCTTGTCACAAGTGTGGGGAGCTATTGGGGCACTAAGGCCAAATACAAGGACCCGCTGGACTCCACCAATATACATTACAATGGCATTGACGAAAACTACATTCCTATTCACGGGTTGGAGATCATTGCAGGCCGAAATTTCATTCCGCAGTCGGATAGTTCGGCGGAGAGCCAGATCATCGTGAATGAAAAGCTTCTTAAGCGATTCAATATTGGAGAGCCATTGGATGCCATTGGGGAGACGCTGAAGGTGGATGACAAGGACGTTAAGATAGTGGGTGTGGTAAAGGATTTTCACTACGGTAAAATAGATTCCCCTATAAAGGAATTTGCTTATCGTTATCATGCAGACCAGTACTACGTCATTAATGCTTTGATATCATCGGCCGACATTCCTGGCACAATGGAGAAAATTGAAAGTAAATGGGATGAACTGGACGCCATCCATCCTTTCGAGGCGGAGTTTTACGACGACAGGATTCAGAAGTCGTACGATGAGTACCTGATCATGGTGAAGATTATCGGGTTTCTTGCATTTTTGGCCATTTCCATCGCCTCACTGGGCTTACTAGGAATGGTGGTGTTTACGACAGAAACCAGGCTGAAAGAAATAAGTATCCGTAAAGTGCTGGGCGCAACAGAGCGAAACCTTGTGTTGCTGCTGGGCAAAGGATTCATAACACTCCTTATTGTAGCTACTGCCATCGCAGTGCCTGCTACCTGGTATTTTTTCAATCAAATAGTGTTTAACGACCTGGCCTACAAAGCGACCTTTGGCTTTCTGGAACTGTTTGGAGGTGTTCTGGTGGTTTTTGGCATTGCTGCGCTCGCTGTGGGCTCTCAAACTGTGAGAGCTGCCCGGACGAACCCGGCGGACACACTGCGGAACGAGTAGCGCCCATGTGATTAGATCTTAACACCAGGGGGACTAAAAATCCCCCTGTTTACGGTAGAGGGTCAGGCAACTCTAAGCTGTTACCAAGCGTAAGTAAGGTCATACTCCAACCGTATTTTATGGCCGTGATCGATTTGCTTGATATAGCTGCTTTCCAGTTAGCCTAATTTTTATTGTATGTGGTCAAACACTATGACAACCATTCCTACCAAGATTTGTATCGTTGAAGATAACTTTGTTATCAAAGAAGGCTACAAGATTCTGATCGACAGTATTTCTAAATACCATGTCGTGAATACATATACTTCTTGTGAAGAGGCCCTGGATAATATCGAAAGCGACGCACCAGATGTAGTATTGATGGACCTGGAACTGCCGGGCATGAGCGGCATTGAAGGCATTGGGCGCATTAAGAAGAAGCTTCCGAAGGCCAATATAATAGTGGTTTCGCTGCATACGGACAAAGAATCAGTTTTCCAGTCGTTCAATGCAGGTGCAGCTGGCTTCATGGCAAAGGCTGTTAGCTACAGCGATCTTCTTGACGGTATTGACGAAGTGCTACAGGGAGGCGCCCCTCTTTCCAAAGAAATATCACGCATGGTTATCGAATCTTTTCAACGCAACACAGACTCGCCGCTTTCCAGGAGAGAAACAGAGGTGCTGGAGAAACTGGCAGAGGGAAAGAGCTATTCCCAGATCGCTGATGAATTATTTGTTCACAGAGAAACCATCAAGACGCACATCAAAAATATCTACATAAAGCTGGGCGTAAAATCAAAAGCCAACGCCATTGAGATTGGCCGCCACAACAAGTACATCTAAGTTTCAACCTGAATATACAATTGGAAAAAAGCCTCATTAGAGGCTTTTTTCATTTCCAGCTTGCTCAATTCACCCTGCAAAGGAATTTCCCCTTGTACACATGCTTTCTCAAGCGGCCTTTCATTATATTATTTTCAATGAAACATGCTTTCTGTTGGAATTATTGAGCGCCCCACATTTTAAAATCCCACAAATAGGGGGAATTAATCCCGCAACACTTCGCTGACATTTGAGATTGGATACTTCCGCGAAGGTAGCGGACTCTTTCCGGCAGCGAAAACCAAGGACAGCGAGGCGACATGCATAACCTGTGTGTATCGAATGGCTTGATAGCCACAATCATTTTTAACTACAATCCAATTATTTTCTTATGAGAAAAATTCTACTGATTACAATTTTGTTTACTGCGACAGCATTAACCCATGTTTGGGCGCAGGACCGAACCGTATCCGGTAAGGTAGTCTCAGCCGAAGACGGCACAGAGCTACCTGGTGTGAACGTGGTGCTGAAAGGCACCGCAACTGGTACCGTCACTGATATTGACGGTAATTATAAAATCACCGTTCCTTCATCGGGAGGGACATTGGTTTTTTCATTTATTGGTCTTTTGTCCCAGGAAACTGAAATCGGCTCCCGTTCCGTCATCGACGCTAGCATGGAGTCCGACGTGAAACAACTCTCTGAGGTGGTTGTGACAGCAGTTGGTATTGAGCGGGAGAAGAAAGCACTTGGCTATGCTGTAACGGAGCTGAAAAGCGACCAGATAGCTCAAAAATCTGAGCCCGATGCTTTGAGAGCCTTGCAGGGTAAAATACCCGGCGTCAACATCATTGGCGCAGGTGGTGCGGCTGGCCAGGGTTCTAACATCACCATCAGGGGAGCCTCTTCTCTGCTGGGAAACAACCAACCGCTTTGGGTAGTGGATGGTGTGCCTTTTGACAACACCACCTATGCCACTGGCTCATTTACCAGCCAAACCACTACGTCCAACCGTTCCTTTGATCTTGACCCCAACACCATCGAGTCAATGACAGTGTTGAAGGGTGCTGCAGCTGCGGCGCTCTATGGCTCAAGGGCTGCGAATGGTGTGATTGTAGTAACAACTAAAGCTGGTAAGAAAGGAACCCGTAAGGGAATGGAAATCAGTGTAAACACTTCCTATTCCACTGAGAAAGTATCCAATTTGCCTGATTATCAGACCCAGTATACGCAGGGCAATAACTTCCTTTATGTTGATGGTAACTTTGGCACGTGGGGTGCTCCCTTCGATTTGAATTCGCCTGCATGGCAAGTGAGAGAGAATGCCACGCTAATCAAAAGCATAGACCCTGCTACTGGGCGCCCCTGGGTGGCTCACCCCTACGACCGGTATAATAACCCGAATAATACGCCTTACTTCCCTGAATTTGGTAGCGATTCAGTGCTTCTTGGTACTTACAATACTCCTAAGGATTTTTTCCAGACAGGTGGAGTTCTTGAAACTGCCGTGAATATTTCAGGAGGCAATGACAAGGCCAATTTCGTGGCCGGCCTTTCCAGAATGAACAATCAGGGAATTGTGATTAACAACGAAGTGACCAGAACCAGCATGAACTTTGGTGGCAACACCACGCTGGACAATGGCATTTTCATTGGCGGTAGCATGACCTATGTGAATACTGATCTTACCTCGCCTCCGTCAACTGGTTTGTTCTCTGGCGGGCCATCTGTAACACAGCGTTTGCTTTTCACTCCACCAAACGTCAATGTGAAAGGGCTACCTTATCAGGATGCCAATGGCAATCAGGCTTTCTATCGCCCTGACAACGACAACCCTTACTTTCTGGCCTACCATGCGCCACATACCAGCGATGTGGACAGGTACTTCGGAAATTTCAATATCGGCTACGACGTTTTCGAGTGGTTGAACGTGACGTACAAAGTTGGTTTTAACGGCTTTACAGACCGCAAACTAGAGGTGCTTCCAAGAAGCAATACAGCATTTCCCACAGGCCGGATCATCAAAGATGACCTGAGAAGGATGGAGCTGGATGGTAACTTGCTTGTGACTGTTTCAAGAGATTTGTCTGAACACATAGGGCTAAAGGCCATCGTTGGTCACAACGCTAACCTTCGTACCGTGGATCGCCAGGCATTTCAGGGAGTGGGTATCATCGTTGATGGTATCAACGACCTCGACAACACGCAAAGCGTGACGCCTTTTGGAGGGAATAAATCTGAAAGAGCCTACCAGGCCTTCCTTGCTGACCTTTCTTTCTCGTACAAGGACTATCTTTTCCTTAACCTAACAGGTCGGAATGATTTAACCTCGGCACTGCCTAAAGACAAGAGGAGCTATTTCTACGGAGGCGCAAGCTCATCTTTCATTTTCACTGATGC
The DNA here is from genome assembly GCF_032999765.1 of Imperialibacter roseus. Classification (GTDB taxonomy): domain Bacteria; phylum Bacteroidota; class Bacteroidia; order Cytophagales; family Cyclobacteriaceae; genus Imperialibacter; species Imperialibacter roseus. Next base: position 678,605 of record NZ_CP136051.1, read on the forward strand.
CCTGAATATTTCTAACGACATCCTGAATAGCGGAAAAATTAGGGTAGGCGTTGCCAAGGTGGGTAGTGACCCATCGCCATACCTCACACAGTCAGTGTTGTTCAATACCAACCCATCCGGGCCAGGCTTTGGTAACAATATTGCCTTTGTTGATTTTCCTTTCATTGGAACCAACGGACAAACTGTTTCCGGCGGTTTGGGCAATGGGCTGTTAACGCCTGAATTTACTACTGAATATGAAATCGGTACCGATCTGAGGTTGTTCAAAAACAAGGTCGGAATAGACTTTACTTATTATAACCGAAACACTACTGACCAGATAGTGGCGATTACTGTGCCGTCTACTTCCGGCTTCAACAGTGCCGTGTCTAATATCGGTAAAGTGAGTAACAAGGGAATCGAAGTTGGCCTGGATCTCACGCCAGTATCGCTGGCCAATGGGTTCAACTGGAATATTTTTGCTTCGTTTACCCGCAACCGCAATGTGGTTGAAGAGCTGACAGAAGGCCTGGATGAAGTGTTTATCAATGGCTTCGGCAATAGCGTAAGGGTGGTTCATGCTGTGGGCTTGCCATACGGTCAGATCAAAGGCTCCGTAGCTGCCAGATCCGAAGACGGCCAACTATTGGTAGATCCTGCCACAGGAAAGCTCATTCAATCGTCTGAGGAGCAAATTATAGGCGACCCTAACCCTAATTACATTCTGGGTGTCACCAACAGCTTCACCTACAAAGGCATAACTCTGAATGTGCTCTTCGATTATCGTGATGGTGGCGATATGTGGTCAGGCACCTACAATCAGGTATATGGCCGTGGTTTAACCACAGGTACCGTGCCAGAGGGCCCAAGAGGTCGTGAAGTAACGGTTGTCATCCCCGGCGTGGTTGGTGATCCAAACACACAAAGTGCAAAGCTGGATGACAATGGAAATACCATTCCTAACACAACTTCGCTGACTGTCAACGACTGGTACTTTATCAACACATTCGGAAGTTCAGGGCCGGAAGAGTTCTCTGTGTTTGACGCAAGCACCATCCGCTTGAGGGAGATTTCTCTTGGCTATTCGTTGCCAAAGAACCTCCTGAGCAAGACACCTTTTGGTTCTGCTAACATCTCATTATCAGGCAGGAATTTATGGTTCAAAGCGCTCAATTTCCCTGATGATCTCAATTTTGACCCAGAGACAAACTCCCTGGGAACGGGTAATGTGGAAGGCTTGAGTGCATTCCAGAGCGGTAATGCCCAGGGCATTGACCTGGGAATTATCCCAACCACAAGGAGATATGGTGTTAACCTAAGATTCACTTTTTAATTGAAGAGAATATGAAGATTTTAAATAATAAACTTTCAAAGGTAGTGATAGTGATGCTGGCGATATTTAGCATGTCGTGTGGCTCAGACTTCCTTGATGTAAACACTGACCCAAATAACCCGTCTGAAGCCTCATTGAACCTGCTTTTACCAGCAGCGCAGGTGTCGGCTGGTTTTTGGACGACCAGGAACGTGCAGGAAAATGCATCTGCATTTATTCAGCACTATACAAGGCTGAACCAGAGCACCTATAATATCACCGGTGCCAACTTCTCCAACGACTTTAATTCGATGTTTGATCAGGCGCTTAAAGACTTGCAGACAATTGTTAAACAGGGAGAAGAAGCAGGGTTCAAAGGATACTCTGGTATTGCTAAAGTAATGAAAGCTTACTTGTACATGGTGCTGGTGGATACCTGGGGCGATGTGCCCTACACTGAGGCACTGCAAGGTGAGGAGGTATTGTTTCCGCATTATGAAGACGATGCTGCCGTCTACGACCACATCATTGATTTGGTTGATGTTGCGAAGGCTGACCTGAAGGAAGCCATTGAGAACAGCGAGTCGCCAGTTTCAAGTGATTTGATTTACGGCGGCAACTACAGCAAGTGGGTGAAAGCGGCCAATACACTTAAACTCCGTTTGCTGCTCAATATTCGTTTGGTCGATGCCGCCAGATCGAAAGCAGGCATTGAAACGCTGATAACCGAGAACAATTTTATATCGACCAATGCTGACGATTTTCAGTTCACGTTTGGGTCGTCTGTGTCTCCCATGAACCAGCACCCCATTTATCAGCAGGAGTACATCCCTGGCAGCAAAACTCAGTACATGAACAATTACTTCATGTACCATCTGATTGCTAAAAATGACCCCCGCCTGCCATTCTACATTTTCAGACAGGGAGAAGACGCTGACCTGGATTTCCAGACCCAGCCATGTTCTCAAAGGAGCGATTGTGTGTATGGATGGCTTGGAGGACAAGAGCCTTCAAATGGCCTCCCTGCATTGGGTGCTGCGGCCGACGGTTATATTGGCAGAGATCATGGAGATCCGTCAGGTATCCCTGGTGACAACACTATCAGAGCAACTTTTGGCGTGTATCCGATAGGCGGTTCCTATGATGTTGGCCCCTCTGGGGGGGAGCGCAGGTTCGACAGGGGGCACGGCACGGGTGCTGGTATTATGCCCTGGCTGACTAATTTCCATGTATCATTTATGCTGGCAGAAGCGGCCATTACGCTGGGTACACCAGGCGATCCTTTGGCACTTACACTAAAAGGCATCAAGGACTCCTTCAGCAAAGTGGAGGCTTTTGGCCTGGCAATTGATCCTAACAATGCGGTAGCAATGGATCAGGCTGATGTTGATGACTACCTTGATGCCATTTCAGATAGCTATGCAGCTGCCGGAAACAACAGCCAAAGACTGAACATCGTGATGACGGAAAAATTCTATGCCAGCTATGGCAATGGGTTTGAGTCGTACACTGATTACCGTCGCACAGGCATGCCAAACGATCAGCCGTCGTCTCTTGCGCCGAGCGGCCCATTCCCTTTGAGGCTTCCATACCCTCCGGGAGAGCTTTCTTCTAATCCAAACGCCCCCAATCCGGTGCCTTTGGTAAGTGAGCCAATTTTCTGGGATGCTAACTAACCATTAAAGAGAAAGAACATGAAGAAAATAAGCATATTAACTGTAGTATTTGCCTGGCTCATTCTATTGAACGGTTGTCAGGACGAGGACTGGAATCCAGCACCGGATATCAACGACAATATTGGGGCGGTGACGAAAATTTCGGTGAACCCAAGTAAAAACTTCTTCAATGCCCTGAATCCTTTGGCGTCAGAGGAGGTGGAGTTTACCATTGATGTGGACGGCTTTGACGTAACAGAGGTGTCGAGTGTGGATATCATGCTAACGTTTACCGAAAAGGATGGTACCTACAATGAACTGGAGGATGTGTACGTGGATAAAGTGTATGATGCAGTGAAGGTCGGTGAGGTTACTTCCTTTCCATCTACATTCAGCCTGACTGCTGCTGCTGCTGCGGAGTCACTGGGCGTTGACATTGATTTTTTTAAGGTAGGCGATGGTTTTAACCTCACTTTTCCAATCCACTCTACCGATGGAAGAACTTTCACAGTGGCGCTTAACAGCGATTTGTGCCAGCAGCCTGCCCAGCCATCCTTCGGGGGCTGTAATGTGCGCTGGTCGATTGCCTGTGCGTCCGATCTTGGTGGAAGCTATGACTTTTCTACAACTGTGATCGCAGCTGGTCCTGGTGGGGCAGCTGGCAATTGCAGCAACCCGGTTACCGGCACAGGTACCCTAACAGCGCTTGGTGGTGGTAGGTATGCCGTCTCCGATGCTACATTTGGTCAGTATGACTGTGCCTGGGACGATACACCGGCGGTTGGTGTACGGTTGGTGGATGTGTGCAACAAGATTAGCCTTACTGGCTCCGATCAGTATGGCCTTATTTACACCTTCGTTATTAAAAACAACGATGGCACTGCCTTAACGATAGACTGGTCCAATGATTACGGAGACGCAGGCACCACTGTTTTGACACGGACAGATAGCAAAACATGGCCATTGCAACTTTCTAATTGAGGTTATTGATGAAGAATAAAAAAGAGGCGAAAGCCTCTTTTTTATTCTTTCTTTACAAATTCAAAGTACATGGCTTGTCCATCCCCGGATATCTGAACCTCAAGCCTGTCTCCCTCTAGCGTGTAGCTAATCTTCTTTGGAAAATCGTGTGTCGGGTTTTCGCAAACAAAGCCCTGCTTGCTAACCTGGGTGAATTGAAATAGCACAGGCGCTTTATTCTCTGGCACGTCGGCTATGTAGTAGATGCTTCCATTTTCAACTACAATGCTCAGTTTTTCCAAAAAGGTAGTGTCCTCTCCCTGCATAGAAACCCCGAACCCTATCCACTTTGTTTTGCTGTCCTTTTCCCACCTTTCATGAGCGCTTTTTCCTGGCTTTACATTTCTGCGCTCCCAGGTGCCTTCCAGCCACGAGAGCTTTTTAAAATTTTTGGCAGAAGCGGCGTTTGCCGACTGTGCATATGACAACGAGGCTGTCAATAGGAGCAGAGTAATGGTCAGGATTGACTTCATAGTTTTTTATTCAACATCAGCTAATCGAAAGCATTTTGTATTGTAAAAAGCCGACACCTATTTGTGAAGGAAGAAATTGGCCATGTTTTCTTCGTTGAAAAGGAAGCCTGTGGGTTCTTCCCCGGTAAATGCTTTGAAGTTCCTGATAAAATGAGACTGGTCGAAATGGACGGAATCTAGTGGCAGTTGCACCCACGCCGGACCTCGCTTCTCGTATATCATGAATTAATAAAGCTACCTGGTTTAAATATAACGCAATGGCAGCTTTATTGAACCATCATTGTTGATTTATGATTGTCAGAGTCAATTAGAAATCAACGATCGCAAATTCTTCAATTTTTTTCCTCTTCCTCGGCGCCAGCTCTCTCTGCTGCAGGTCTTCAGGCAGACTCTCATGGCTGTCCCGATAGCCAACGGCAATCATTACTACTGGTTGCAGATTTTCACGGAGGTTGAATGATTCTCTGGCCATCGTTCTGTCAAATCCACCCATTTGATGGAGCGAAAGCCCGAGGTGAGTAGCCTCAACACTTAAGTTGCCAACGGCCAAACCCAGGTCATACAGCGCAGAATGATTTGGGGCGCCATTGCTGTACGTAGTGCGTGCCATCACCAGCAGCAACACGGGGGCATCTGGCGCCCAGGGTTGGTTACCCGGGGCAAGTGTCTTCGCCAGCGTGTCATGGCTTTTCGTACCTTTTTGTGCCGCCAGTACCTCCCAGGGCTGTTCGTTCATGGCAGAGGGCGCCCAACGCATGGCTTCAAGAAGTTGGTTGACGGCGCTACGGCTCACCTTTTTTGGTGAGAAGGATCTTGGACTCCACCTTTCTTTAATGAGCGGATGTATATCGAAGTCGGTGGGGGTTTCCTTTTGTATTAATGTGGATGTCATGGAGGTATCAATATTTAATGTATATACATATAAATACGATAATCTCCATGAAAGTTCCACAATGCTCAAAAATAGCCGGTAGGGTGAGAATTCCCTGCAATCACAACCTTAGTGTAGGTTGCTATTGCACTTACAGTCACCTGGTTTACGGCAAGTCTTCAGTTTCCACAAGCTTTTTTAACTTATAGACAGTCAATGGCTTAGATATAAAATCAGTTACAAATGACAGTTCTTTAATCTTCTCAATTTCATCTCTCAGAATCGTGGAGCTTACCACATATAAGCAGGTGTGGTGAGTTTGATGAAGATTTAATCTTTGATAGTCAGAAAGGAATTGCCAGCCGTTATACTGCGGCATATTCAAATCCAGCATAATATGCGTTGGATAGCTCTGTGCGTTCGAATCCAGGGAGGATAGATAGGCTAACCCTTCAACGGCACTTTCAAAACTTCTGATTCTGAAATCGCCAGAAATCTCCTCAATCATTTTTTTACAAATGAAATTATTGATTGGGTCATCATCAATAACTATTAGCTCCTTCATATCCGTAAACTCCATTATCATAGAAGTAATGCTGTTTTACTTTCAGTAAATATAAAAAAAATAACATTAAATAAAACATTGCATGAAATCGTAACGAAGCTTTATTGACAGATTATAAAAAAATAGGTTAACAAATTCAATTGTAAACTCACTAAATAACTGTAAAAAATAACTTTCGAAGAGAATTCACCAGAGGGCAACCTTTATTTGTACTTTAAAATCATTTTTTAAAGAGCCATTTATCTCTTGCAAACCGGACCCCGTACTTTTGGTATTCATGTAGGAAAATTTCGCCCAGCGCCCCCATACGGTAACCTTATCGCCGATTTTGTACTGAGCGAGCAGGTAAGTTCTGATGCCTTTGCCCGTGTATGCAGGAATCGAAAAGGCATAAAGTACATCTTTTTCATACACATATTGCCGATTACTATAGTCGTCGGTGTCGAACAAAGCAATGCGTGAGCTGAACCTCCATTTTGGTAGCGTAAGGTTCAAATCCTGAATGATCGCAAATCCTGTGCTCACCACTTCTTCCTTTTCGTACCTGCTTAGCTGTAGCCGTGATTTGAAGCTTAGCAGATTGCCTGTGTCATGATCCAGATTGAGAATTATGTTTCCTTTTTTGGTTTCAACCGGTACCTGTAAATTATTAGCAAGTACTTCACCATTTTCGGCTTTGGTCTGTTGCCTTAGTTGTACATAAAATTTCGTCAACTTGCTGAAGCTGTAAGTGGCCATGGCCAGGTATTCGTTCCCATCCGAAGGAGCGTCGGTATTGTATCGTAGCCAGGGAAAGCTAAACTTGTCATAGTAGGCAGTAAGCAATAGTTTTGATGCAGCTCGCCATTTGATGCCCCAATAGATGCCTTTTTCGTTTACATTTCTCGAGGCCTCCCCAAAGGATCTTGCATAAAGGCTGTGGAAGTCTCGCTGGTAGTTTCTCGCTACCATGCTGGCACCAAGACTATTGGTGATACTCACCATAAGGCCGCCAATGGCCCCCCAACCTCCTGAACTGGACCTGGCCGCTTCACCGAAAAATTGTGTGTTTTGCCAGAGCTTGGAGAAATACAGGCTGCTGATATGGTTAGCTTGGCCTGAAAACTCAAACTGGTTGTACAGTGCTGGAGTTTTTTGAATCGGCGTGCTGAATTGGGTGTACAACGTGTTAAGGCCAAATTGAAAAGTGCCGCTTTTGTATTGCAGGTTGCCTCCCACGTCATGCTCCACCACCTGACCTTTGCCATTTATTTCCGATTCGGTTCGGTGGAAGCCCGTGTTGAGAATGGAAGAGATGTAGGCTTCAGGGCCGTCGGTGATGGTGTCTGTTCGCACGGTGCCGTCTTGCCGGAGTCGGGAGGCAATGGCGGTGAGTTCCCATTTGCCCAACGAATAGGTAGCGGCAGCCCCTCTGAAAAAGCCTGTTTCCAGCACGGAGGTGTAAGGTAGCAAACCAGTAGAGTTTCTTTTGACTGTCAGTAGTGTTTCGCCACCCTTGCCGGCGGCAAACCCTGCCCCAAACACCAGTCCCTGTCCCATTTGAAGCTGGTAGTCACCAATGTTGATGGCTTTGAAATTGCCCTGGTTTTTCACTTGCCCGTGAAATGAATAGAAATCGGCACCGTAAGCATGTCTCGACTGGTTCCAGAGCAACTCCTCGCCTGCGTCTTTCTCCGCTGTGAAACCAAAGCTAAAATCGTTGGGGTGGCTCACCCGAAAGCGGGCGTAGTGTTTGTAGGGACTTCCAGCGTACCTGCTACTCAGGTCGCCATTGGCGGCTGTATCCGCCTGGCTGTACCCTTTGGCCGTTTCAAGCGTTCTTTCGGTTCGCAGTAGCAGGTAGTTGTTCTTTTCATCTGCCACCCGTTGAAAAAGTGGTTTTCCTTGTTTGCTGCCTGTTCCCGAAACGGTAACGAAGGGCCTGATGTTTCTGATGGTCGCCAGATCAAAATTAGGTACTGCCTGTAGCTCATAAAGGGAAAGAAGTGGCCCGTTGAGCTTCCGGTAGTTGAGCAGGCTTTCTATTTGAATAGGGCTTAAAATGTAAAAAGATGAGAGCTCTTCGAAAGTGGCAAGATTGATGTCTATCGGGCTGGTGTAGAGCTGGAACAAAGACTCGTACAAGTCGTCGTAGTTGACGTCTTCGTCTTGTATAGCAAAGAGCTCTTGCACAAAAACATATAGATCTATGTCCTCAGCAGGTGGCTCAGGTGGCTGCTGCTGTGCATGTAGCTGTAAGCAGCACAAGAGACAAAGGGCAATACCAGTGAGGCTATTTTTTATCGGCGAAAGCATAAATCACTGACATTTGGTGCAATTCTCCCAGTCTTGCATCATTCCTGAAGGCATAGTCTATTTGAAATTTACCGGGCTTAAACCCAAGGCCGAAGCAGGAAATAAACGGGCCGGTGCTGAAGCCGGTTCTAAGCGCAAGCTGGGGAATGATGAAATATTCCATTCCCGCTCTCGCTATCGGCTTGTGATTAATGTCTTTGGATACTTCCATATTGACCATGAATGCCGTAATGGGTCGGTACGAAACCCCAAGCTTCATCACAGTAGGCACCCTTTCACCGGTTCCCGGTACGAGCTTTGATTGGGTGAGGTTGTAAATATGTGCCCCCAGGTGCCATTGTTTGTTAATCGCCGCTATGCCACCCAGGTCAACTACCAGCACGCCCCTGGTGCCAATCGTGGGGATATTGTACTGCACATAGCTCACGCCTCCACCAAGGCTCACAAACCCAATTTTATTGGCCACTTTTAAACTTACAAGCTGTTCTGTGTAGAGTTTGCCACCAAACCGATAGAAACCTACGCCGGTGGTGAACTTTCCGAAAGGAATGGAAGCGCCTGCGCCCATCACTTGAAAGTCTTCTATTCGATAGCGATTTTCATAACTTGCAAAAACGCCCGGTGAGTTTGCCTGAGCCAGCCCGGCGGGGTTGTTGAAAAGACTGAACTGATCGGTGAGTGTAGAAGAGGTGGTTCCCACGGCGGCGCTTCGGGCGCCCAGAGAGTAATCGCCGGCCTGACCAACTGCCCTAAGTGTGATAAAAACGATACATACAGAGAGTAAAAGCTTTTGAACCATTGTATTAATCTAGCCAAAGCTCTCTCTTTTGCAAAATTATGTGGAGGTTAAAACAAGATTGGCGTGCCTAAATCATTGAAGTTAAATGTTCTAATAGGGTTCTCTATCTTTAGTTTCTCACTGTTTGCGCAGCCTGTAGTGGAGAAATACCCCACTGGAAGCATTAAAAGTGAGGGAATATTAGACGAGAATCGTAAGCAAGGAGAGTGGGTGTTTTACTATCCTTCGGGAACGAAGAGTGCTACTGTTCATTACAGCGTCGGCCAGCTTGACGGCTTGGCTATGTACTATTATCCCGGTGAAACCATCATGGCCAAAGAAACATGGGAAGGCGGATTGCTCACTGATTCAGCCTTCTATTATCATGAAAACGGGCAGCTTGAGAAGAAGGGAGTCTATGAGGACGGTTTGTACAAAGGGCAATGGGTTTTCATGAACGACCGAGGTGTTCTGATTCGTAAAGGCACTTATGAAAATGGGCTACCAAATCACAACTGGGTGTCTTATTACGATGACGGCACTATTTGGCAGGAAGGAGCTTATACCGATGGGCTGGAAAACGGCTTATGGAGGTTTTATAGAAAAGATGGTTCTTTAGAGTATGAGGGCCATTATGAAAATGGAGCACGTGTGGGGGAGTGGTTTTTGGTCAATAAAAGAGGGAAGAGAAAGCTTGTGGTTTTTGAGGAGGGTAATTGAGGATTTGCCTGCGAAAGCTTCTTACAATTCTGCCTTGAAGTTGAGGAAGAAGTGAAAGTCTCCCTGGCTATTATAGGAGTATTCCGTTCGTACTACAAAGTCGTAGAAAGAAACCAGGTCGAGGCCTGTGCCGACGCCATAAAGCAGCTTGTTGCTCAAGCGGGTGTTGAGTTCGTAGTTGGGGTAGTTTTGCACGTAGCCCAGGTCAAAAAACACCTTTGCATATAGGGCAAGCGGCAGCTTCTGAAACTGAGGAATCAGCATGATTCTGCTGATGTCTTTCGTAGTTTTGAAAATCTCTTTCTTGAAAGTGTTCTTACTCAGCACGTACCTCGGCCCTTCTACCACGTTGAGCTCAAAGCCCCGCACATAGTTTCTGCCGAAGCCCAGACTTTGGTTCACTGAGTAGGGCTGGCTTGACGGCCCTGAAACTAAGCCGGTAAGGCCTGCGGCAAAGTAGAAACCCTTGCCCATATCCCAGAATTTGGCATAGAGCAGTTTTCCACTCCAAAGGTTAATATCTGACTTATTGCTGAGACCATCCTTTTCGCCAATGAAGGATACATAGTAGCCCTTTAACGGATAATTTCGGAAGTCTCTCCTGTCTCTTAGAAATTGATATTTCAGATGAACGAACTGTTGTTGCCCCTTATTGATGCCGAAGTAATTTGGGTTTAGTTGCCGTATTGTGTCGGCTGCTTCCAATTTTTGATATCCAACAGTGAAGTAGTGAAAGTTGTAGAAGGCATTTCTGTAACTGTACTGGAGGTAGGTATTGAACCGGTTTTGTATCAAGTCTTCCGACCGGATAAAAGTTGGGATGTGGTTATCCGTTTGGTAGGCTACGTTCTTAGACTCGTTGTAGGAGGCGCCGGTTGTAAAACCATGACGCTGCCGTTTGTCGAAATAGGGGATGCTGTAGGTGATGTCAAATTGCCTCGTAAATCCGAACTGAGCTATTAGCCGCAGCCGGTCGTTCATGCCCCGCAGGTTGTACTGGTCAACCCTTACGCCATAGTTGACCCGGCTAAGATCCCGCTCCCGGTTTGTCCACCAGTCGTTAAAATTACGGTCGGCTAGTTGAAAGATAGGGGCGGGGAAGAAGTACCAGCGTTCTTCCACTTTCACCAGCACGCTTCCTATTCCGGGGGCGGTTTCAAGCAGGGTCACATCCACGGTATTAAACAGCCGGGTGTTAAAAATCTTTTGTTTGTCCAGCTCCAAGGTGGTGGCCAGGGTCGTTGAATCGTAGATGCCATTCTCCTCGATACTGAGCTCCCTGGTAATGACAGACTTGCGGGTTCTTTTGTGGCCGATAATATATATTTTCTCGACCTTGATGAAACGCTGTGGAATGGTGTCTACAGCAACTGCCTTATTTTTTTTGCCTGAATCCTGGGCAGCCGAAGGCAGGCAGCCGAAAAGTGTCAGCGCAAAAAAGCAGGCAATTGCAAATGCATTGATTTTCAGCCGCATTATTGGTTCATCCTTTCCTATATTCCTTTTCTGTGGCAGCTTCATTTCACGGACAGACCCAAATTTTCCTTTATTTGTTGTACTTCTGGTTCTTTAGTTGCGGAAATTAAATAAAGAAACCTCAAACTTAGTTACTCTGCCAAACAAGTCCTCATTAATGCCGATATTTAAGGTGAAAAGGAAGTGTTTCAGCCTGGGGAATATTTTGGCCGGACTGATTGTTGTACAGGAAATCTAAGACATGGGAGGCAGGACTTTTTTTCGAAAGCTGGGTATTTGGTTGGCTGTTTTGCCCATCAAGTTTTATCAGTATAGCATTTCGCCACTGTTTCCATCGGCCTGCCGCTATGCGCCTACGTGCAGTGAGTATGCCAAGGAGGCCATTACCAAACATGGCCCCTTCAAAGGTGGTTGGCTGGCCGCCAGGCGAATCGGAAGGTGTCACCCCTGGGGAGGAAGTGGATACGACCCGGTGCCATAGGCGAACTTTGGGGCTAAGGAGTTGTGAGAACCAAACTGGCCCTGGCACCTAACGTCAGAACGTCGTCCGATATTTTCACTTTACCCCGGACAAATGCTTCTCTATATCCAACAGGTATTGTGATCGATGTTTTTTTCGCAGACAAGTTGTGATAAACCAACGCATGCATTTCCCCCAGCCTTCTGCTAAACGCCAGGATATTGCCTCCTGTAAGTGGCAGACTCTCAATAGCCCCCAATGAAAAAAGGGCTGTTTTCTTGAGTGCAATAAGCTGTTTGTAAAGACTGTACATAGAGTTGCTGTCAGTCATTTGTTGTGTTGCAGGAACAACTGTTTCGTCAGTAGAGTATCGGGGTGTTGTCCAGCGGGTTCGGTAGGTGTCTCTTTCTATTTCATCCCACAGCATTGGCTCTCTGATGTGTTCATCCGGCTTGATGCCCAGCATACCCAGCTCCTCGCCGTAGTATATGAATGGAATGCCGGGAAGCGTGAAAAGGATGCAGGCTGCCAGTTTGATCTTGTCTGCCTTTCCACCCAGCGCAGAAGCGGTTCTGTTCTGGTCATGGTTGCTGAGAAAGCTAGCTTCCGCAAAGTGTTCGTTGTGAGCTTTGAACCACGGCGCAGATTCATTTATGATGTCCACCAGTCGCTGGCCTTCACTTATTTTGTAGGAGTTACCGACTACCGCTGCTGCTTTTTGTTGCCGCTTGTCTACCGATTCGAGGATGCTTTGTGCCAGGTCAAAGTTGAACAGCGATGAAAATCCTGCGGCGTAAGGTGAGGCACTTCTGGCATCGGACCATACCTCCCCAATAAGATAGGCGTCGGGCTTCACCGACTGCATTTGTGCTCTGAATGCTTTCCAAAAGGCATGTGTATCGGCAGCTCTGTCGTCTGGGAAGATGTGCTTGGCAGCGTCCATTCTGAAACCGTCAACGCCAACTTCCGATAGCCAGAATTTGCCGATGGCATACACCTCGTTCCTCACGGCCGGGTTGTCGTGGTTCAGGTCGGGCATGTCGCTATTGAAAAACCCATAGTAATATTGCGCAGTTGACTCTTTCGTGCCGACTCGGTGCCATTGCCGGATGTTGTCCGAATTTGCTGAGGTTTCCTTCTTCGCTATTTGCTCTGCCACGTGCTCCTTGTCTGCCCAGATGTAGTAATCACGGTACTTTGCGTGTATGCCTGTGCGGGCATTCAGGAACCATGGGTGCTGAGAAGAGGTGTGGTTGATGACAAAATCAATGATCACCTTTATGCCACGAGCGTGGGCATGGTGGACGAAGTTTTTAAAGTCGTCGAGTGTGCCGTAATCGGGATGAACCGAATAGTAGTTGGTCACATCATATTTATGGTAGCTGGGCGAAGGGCAAATGGGCATGAGCCAGACAGCAGTGATGCCAAGCTCTTGCAAGTAGTCCAGTTTGGCAGTCATCCCATTGATGTCGCCAATGCCATCGCCATTGGAGTCAGCGAAGGACTGAACAAAAATCTCGTAGAAGATTGCTTGGGTGTAGGACATATTTGACTGTACGACTATTTATTCAACTCTCGATCCAGATAAGCCTTGTAAATGTCCTCAGTGGAAATGGTTTTATCGACGTTCAACTTTTTCAGCCCATTAGCCACTTTCTTATCACCCGTCCAAAGGAATGCGTTTAGGTTGAAGCTCAAGGCCAGGAATATTGTGTCGTCAGGATCAATGGCAGTCAATAGGCTTTCAGCTTTTAAGAGGCATTCTTTTGGGATGGATTCATCATCAACTACATTAATCTTTGAGAGAATGATGCTCTTGGCCTCCAGATATTCTAAATCTGAATACTTTGATATTTTGAGGATCTTTTGTTGATGTTCCTCTAGCTCTTCCAGTAACGACTCCGGGGAATAAAATGTGAAGTAATCTTTTGACTTAATTAGAAGTTCGCCAATTCTGCTTTTTGGGTTTAAAAGGCCACTAAAAACGATGTTGGTGTCTACAACAACTTTCATTCACCCAGCAACTTCGCTCTCTGTTTGGCCCACCTGCCTTTCTTTACATCCTTATTTAGTTTTTTAATATCATGTTCGGACGCTTTTGAGGTGGCGGTAATTTCCTTGAACCTTAAAAAGTTAACCATTTCCTCAAGGTCTTTAGTATCCAGAGTAGCAGGAAGCCTGATTATTACTTCATCTTTGGTTCTTTCGATTATCATAAGAGAAATGGTTTATGAAAGAACCATAAATCTAATAAGAATAGTTCTAATTCTTAAAACGACCGATGCGAAAGCGCTTTACCAGTTACACAGCACTCCTAAACCGCAGTTCATCAATTAGTTTCTTGCTGGGGTGTAACTAGCTTCGTGGAAGCTAACCAAGCGCCTCCAGCTCCTCCTCAAACCCTCCTGATAAAATAGGAAACCGGCACCAGGTGCGGGGGTCTACATTGAAATCGTCGAGGTGGAAGGCAGGGGCGATGCGCTCTCTTTTCCACTGGTTGCGGCTCCACAGCCTGAAGAAACGCTTGATATGCTGTTTCAGCAACTCGTCTGATTCCAGCTTCAGCGTTTTCACAATTTCGAAAACCTCCAGTGGCGACTTCCGGTTGCGGATTCCTTCCCGTTCAATGGCGACCAGCACATGGTAAGGCATCAGATCTGTTTCGTCGCTCTGGTGCTGCTCTTTAGGGCGAAGTTCGGCAGTTGGCGTAAGGCTGTTCACTCTTCTCAAGCCATCGTAGCCGAGTTCTTTTTGCGCCCATTTGAGCCATTGTTTTACAAACTCCTTGTCAACTGCGGCAATAGGTGCCAGGCTACCGCTGGTGTCGCCGTCCATGGTAGCATAGCCCACATCGCCTTCACTACGGTTGCTGGTGGTGAGTAGCAGCGCATTGGCAATATTGGCCAGCATCCAAATAATGGGCGAGCGGGCTCTCGCCTGAATGTTCTGTAAAGCAATGTCGTCCGTTTCCCAGGTGAGCGGTCGACCCAGGGCTTTTTCCACCTTTTCTCTGTAGCCTCTTACCTCATCGTCGATCTGCCATTGGAAGAAAGTGGCTCCTATGCTTTCGGCCAGCTCTTTGGCGGAGTCGAAAGTATCGTCGGAGCTATTCACCGTGCCCTGGTAAGCGGTTTGCAAAATGCTGTGCACAATCGCTTTGTTGTCATTTGGCAATGAGGATGCCAACCCCAGCTTGGTTTTAAAGGCATCAAACCCCAGTTCTTCTGTGCCACGTCTCACCATTTCGGCCACAAGTACAGCACAGGTAGCAGAATCGGCGCCACCTGAAAGTGACAACACAAAACCCTTGCTACGGCTCTTTCGCATATAGTCGAACAGAGCAAGCGCCGCCGCCTTGGGGAACTCTTCATTTTGATTCGCTATTGGCTTGATCGGCTGGCGTTCCGACTGCTCAGGGTTGCTGAAGTTGACCTCGCAGGTCTGCAGCTTCCAGATGACAAACGAAAGCCGCTGCCCGTACGAGAGCAGGTTTCCATTTTGAGCCAGAATCACATCGCCGTCATAAACCATGCGTCCAGCCTCATTTCCGAGCAGGTTGCAGTAGAGGTATGCCACGTTGAATTTCTTGGAGCTTTCAATGACAAGATTTTGCCTAAAACCGGCTTTACCAAAGGCAAAGTGGCTGGCGCTGGGGTTGAGAATGAGCTCTACGCCTTTTTCCATATGATGGCAGGCTGGTCGCACTTCATGCCAGGCGTCTTCGCAGATCTCAAAGCCCAGGTGTACGTCTTTGAGGTGAAAGGTTAGCTCGCCGATGGGGTAGGTTTTGCCTCCGGCTTCAATGGCATCGGTGGTAGAAGGTGGCCATGGTGTGAACCACCGGGGCTCATAATGTACGCCTTCATTGGCCAGGGTTTGCTTGGCGTAGAAGCCCTGTATTTGACCGTCGACTACATAGCTGGTGCAATTGTATACTTTGTTCTGGTGGCGCACAGGCAAGCCAAGTGCTACCGCTAATCCGCCACACTCGGGGGCTATTTCGAGCAAGATCTCCATAGCCCTGGCCGGGAGCCATTCGCTCAGAAACAAATCTTCGCAGCCATAGCCGGTGATGCACAGCTCAGGCAGGCAAAGTAGCTCTACGCCTTCCCTTTTCGCTTGAGCGATACAGGCCAGGATATTGGCTTTGTTGTTTTTCCAGTCTAAAGGGATTTGGTTGACGGTAGCGCCACCCAGCTTGAGTGTTTTCATTCGTTCATTCAAAACCAGATAAGGTATGTTTGGTGCGGGACGGCCATCACTCTACGAAAATGTCATGTTGAGCTTGTCGAAACATAGCTTCAGTAATTTAAACGGTCTTCGACAGGCTCAACATGACATTTGTTTTCGCTTGATCGCTGCCCTCCCTCATCCATCAAACACATCCTTAAAAACAAGCCGAAGTTATGGCAGGTTTAGCATTTCACAAGTTTTTTGGGCGGCATCTTGTTCTGCTTTTTTCTTACTCAACCCAAACCCTTTGCCGAAGGGTTCTTCATCCACCATTACAAGTGCTTCAAACTTGCGGGGAAAACTGTCCTGATTGAGTTCGGTAATTTCGAACCGAATGTCCCTGTTTTCCTTTTGGGCCCATTCTATGACCTTGCTTTTATAGTTGGGGTTGTTCCGAACGATGTGTTGGATGTCGAAGTGGTTTTTCATCAGTTTGTTCATCACAAACTTGCGGCAGAACCGGTAGCCTCTGTCGAGGTACACAGCACCAATGAGTGCCTCCAGGGTGTCGCCATATATGGATTTATGACCCACACCGTTACGCCCTCCCCCTTCGTACTCTATGATCTCGCCAATGCCCAGTTTTCTTGCAAGGTCATTGAGGCTCTCCCGGTTCACAATGCGTGACCTGATCTCTGTGAGAAAGCCTTCGTCTTTAAAAGGATATTTATTAAAGAGATACTCTGCCACGATCATACCGAGCACGGCATCCCCCAGGTATTCCAGCCTTTCGTTTGATTCTTTGAAACCGTTATTATTTTCTTTGGCAGCAGAGCTGTGGATGACTGACAGCCGATACACGTGGATGTTGATAGGAGCGTGTCCTACAATGGTTTTAACGGCCCTGCTTAATGAGCGCTCCTTTTCTGTGTAAATGGTGAAGAATGACTTGAGACGCCTGACCAGATTCAGCACTATCCCTCGTATTTACGGAAGATGATGGAGGTGTTGTGGCCGCCAAAACCAAAAGTATTGCTTAGTGCGATGTCGATTTTGCGTGCCTGTGCTTTGTTGAATGTGAAATTCAGCTTGCTGTCCAGCTCTTCGTCGTCAGTGAAGTGGTTAATGGTAGGAGGAACCAGTTGATGTTGAATGGCCATGATTGAGGCCACTGCTTCAATAGCTCCTGCGGCCCCCAGCAAGTGCCCTGTCATGGACTTGGTGGAGCTGATATTGATATTGTAGGCATGGGCTCCAAACACTTCTCTTATCGCCAGCGTTTCGCCTTTGTCGCCGAGAGGTGTTGAGGTGCCATGAACGTTGATATAATCTACGTCGGTAGTTTTGATGCCGGCATCTTTTAGGGCATTGATCATCACATTTTTCGCTCCCAAACCTTCAGGATGAGGAGCAGTGATGTGGTAAGCATCGGACGACATACCGCCGCCGATGAATTCCGCATAGATCTTGGCACCACGAGCTTTCGCATGCTCAAGCTCTTCAAGAATGATGCATGCTCCTCCCTCACCCAATACAAAGCCATCTCTGTCCTTGTCGAACGGTCGGGACGCTGTGGAAGGGTCGTCGTTGCGCTCAGAAAGCGCCTTAAGGGCGTTGAATCCACCCACACCCGCTTCACACACCGTGGCCTCTGAGCCTCCGGAAACAATCACGTCGGCATGGCCTAGTTTAATATAATTGAGCGAGTCGATAAGGGCGTTGGTAGCAGAGGCGCAAGCAGAAACTGTTACGAAATTGGGCCCTCTAAAACCATAAGTGATGGAAATGTAGCCGGCAGCTATGTCGGCGATCATTTTGGGGATAAAGAATGGGTTGAATCTGGGTGTTCCATCGCCACGTGAAAAATCAGTGACTTCGTCCTGAAAGGTTTTGAGACCGCCTATGCCGGCACCCCAAATCACTCCAACCCTGTCTTTGTCTACTTTTTCCAGGTCAAGACCTGAATGTTTGATGGCCTCTTCACTCACTATAAGTGCATACTGAGTGAAGGGGTCCATCTTTCTTGCATCCTTTCTATCAAAATGATTGAGAGGATCATAGTTTTTTACCTCACAGGCGAACTTAGTTCTGAATTTTTCAGCATCAAACCGGGTAATAGGGGCCGCACCACTCACTCCATTGGAAAGACCTTTCCAATATTCTTCGAGGTTATTGCCGATGGGGGTAAGCGCTCCAAGACCTGTAACTACTACTCTTCTGCCATTCATAAAAGGGTGTCCGCCGGGTTGAGATTTATTTTGCGTTTTCTTCGAGATATGTAATTGCTTGTCCTACAGTGGTGATATTTTCGGCTTGATCATCAGGAATAGAAATATTGAACTCCTTTTCGAACTCCATGATAAGTTCTACTGTGTCAAGAGAATCAGCACCTAAGTCGTTGGTGAAGCTTGCCTCAGGAGTAACTTCAGACTCTTCTACCCCAAGCTTATCCACGATGATAGCCTTAACTTTTTGTGCAATTTCAGACATTTTTTTAATGTTTAGTTAGTAAAAAACACTGCAAAGAAATAGATATTCCCCAATAATGTCAAACAAATTCGTTCAATCTTAATTTTAGCTAAAGATAGCAAAAAACGGTTTGGGAAGGGCTTTTTGGGGCTGATAATGAATGGGTTATCTGGACTTAAAAGCGAGAGTGCAAGCCGAAGAGAAACATCACTTTAATAGCCTGAAGGTGCCTTAAAGCAACACTTTACCGAACGGGAGAATCGTTAAAGGTTGCAGGGTGGTGTCTCTTGTTGCTTCCTTTGCCTGGCATGCCTGCAGGTAGTTTCGAGCTGGGAAGTATGCCATTGATTACCTTCAGGGAATAAAAAAGATTTGACAACCGGTGTTTTTTCGACGTTGAATTTGCCCTTTTTGCCTTTACAGCTACCACAATAACGCTAACTTTGTGTTGGTAAACGCTCCGCCGCCTGTCACATAATAGTTAAATGTGTGCTATGCTCACAGGCTTGGCTGAAGAGGTGATGCTGTAAAAAAATGACCAAAGATTCCGGGAGCCACAGGTGAAGAGCAAAAAGTTACATATTGAGTACAACTATGACTTCACGCTGCTTGGCCTGGCCACTTCAGCCAGGGAGTACAAGCTTGCCTGGCATATCAATAGTGCACTCGGCGTGAGGCTGGTAAAACAGCAGGAACTCAGTGTGGAATTTCTCAATGATCGTGAAATCACCATTTCCCACTTTTTATTTAAAACGGAATACAGTACTTTTCGGCTCCTTAAGAATAAGAGCCTGGCAGGTGCCGGAAAATCCGGCTTTTTACTAGCTGAGCTGGCTCACTTCGATTATCTCATAATGATTAAT
Source organism: Imperialibacter roseus (assembly GCF_032999765.1). Classification (GTDB taxonomy): domain Bacteria; phylum Bacteroidota; class Bacteroidia; order Cytophagales; family Cyclobacteriaceae; genus Imperialibacter; species Imperialibacter roseus. The sequence continues at coordinate 697,714 of NZ_CP136051.1, forward strand.
GACGACGGCGGATTTTTTGATCCTGATGGTACCCTTGCGGCTCTGAAAAGCATACCCGTGGTAGAGTACCTGGCCTCAATTAATATCAATAAACTGAAAGAAAAGGAAAATCTTATATTTGAATAACACTCATGGAAAGCTCACCAATTTTTAATAAGACGAAAATCATAGCCACCGTAGGGCCTGCCTCTAACAGTAAGGAAATGCTGAAGAGCCTTATCCAAACGGGGGTAGATGTTTTCCGCCTCAACTTTTCCCACGGTTCTCATGAAGACCACCTTAAGGTTATTAAGCTGGTAAGAGAGCTCAACGAGGAAATGGGTACGCACGTGGCGTTGCTACAGGATCTTCAGGGGCCGAAGATTCGTACCCGTGACATGGAGAATGGGGGAGTGGAAATTGTGCCGGGTCAGGAAATCATTATCACCACAAGAAAGCTGGTAGGCAACGCTCAGATTATCAGTACGACCTATACAGGTATTTGCAATGATGTGAGCATTGGAGATGCCATTCTCATCGACGACGGTAACCTTGAACTGAAAGTGTTGGCCACCTCCAGCGACGAGGTAAAGTGCCAGGTAGTATATGGTGGAATTTTGAAGTCGAAAAAAGGTATCAACTTACCGAACACCCCTGTATCCGCCCCGTCGCTGACTGAAAAGGACGAGGAGGATTTGTATTTTGGTTTGGAGCATGAGGTAGATTGGATAGCGCTTTCATTCGTTCGAAAAGCTGAGGATGTGCTTGACCTGAAAGAAAAGATTAGAAGAAAGGGAGGCACGTCGAGGATCATCGCCAAGATTGAAAAGCCTGAAGCACTCAAAAATATTGATGCCATTATCGAAGCGGCGGACGGCCTGATGGTGGCTCGTGGCGACCTCGGCGTGGAGATTCCTATGGAAGACGTACCGTTAGCCCAGAAGATGATGGTGAGCAAGTGCAACAAGGCGGCAAAGCCCGTGATTATTGCCACGCAAATGATGGAAAGCATGATCGAAAACCCAAGGCCTACCAGGGCCGAAGCGAACGACGTGGCCAATGCAGTGATGGACGGAGCCGACACGGTGATGCTAAGTGCTGAATCAGCGTCGGGCAAGTTTCCGGTGCAGTCGGTAAAGAGCATGGTGCGAATCATCACCTCCATTGAGCAGGGCACCGATGTGATGTTCAATAAGTTTTCAGAAAGCAACGACGACTCCGCCACCTTGATCAACGACAAGCTGGTAAGAGCTGCTGCCCGCCTGAGTGCTAACATCGACGCTAAAGCTATTTTGGGAATGACGAAATCGGGGTATACTGGTTTCAGACTATCGTCGCACAGGCCAAAGGCGAATATTTTTATCTTCACTGACGACCGTAAGATATTGAACACCATGAACCTCGTGTGGGGTATCCGTGGGTTTTATTACAACCAAAGGGTAGGAGCTGAAGAGACCTTGAAGCACCTGGAAGACATTCTTATAGACAAGGGCTTCCTGCACAAAGGCGACACCGTGGTGTACACAGGCTCACAGCCGCACCACTGGGAAAACCGCACCAACATGATGAAGGTGGATGTAATCGAGTAATATTGATTGTTAATAGATGATGTGAGAGCCACCGGAGAGATTCGGTGGCTTTTTTTTGCCCCCTTGTCTGCGGCTATTCTGCTCATTTCGAGCGGACTGCCAGAGATAGTACGCTTCGCCTCTGTCCTCCTTTCAGTCATGGTGTGTTTGACTTGGCGTGCTCTTCCATCTGTCATGGTAATTTCTGAGATGACCAGCGAGTAAACAAGATTCGAATTCTTATTTTAGCTCCATCAAAAACTCAATACCATGTTAAAAAGCTTACTCTTTTGCGGCCTTGCTGCTGTTTCGCTGACGCTAAACGCCCAAACCACCGATCTCCCGTACTATCAAATACCAGCCTACCCCGCTTCCTATGGGCCTGGCACCGTGGCCGCTCGTATGGTCGACGGCCTGGGCTTTCGCTACTACTGGGCTACCGAAGGGCTGCGCCCCGAAGACCTTGCCTGGAGCCCCGGCGACGAGGCTCGTAGCAGTATGGCTACTGTCAAGCATATTCATGGCCTCAGTCAGGTAATTGTGAATGCCACCCGCAAGCAACCCAATGTGGGTGGCGATCCTGCGCCGGAAACCTTCGGGGCCCTGCGCAAGGCTACGCTGCTCAATATACAAGAGGCCAGCCAAAAGCTACTCACCGCCAGCGCCGCTGATCTGGAGAGCTTCCAGATGATATTCGGTAGTGGCGACAAAGCGCAGGTGTATCCGTTTTGGAACGTGATCAACGGCCCTATTGCCGATGCCTTGTGGCACGTAGGTCAGGTGGTTACTTTCCGCCGCTCGTCAGGCAACCCTCTGCCCAAAGGGGTAGGCGTGCTGGAAGGGAAGAAGTTTGACTAAAGAGGTTACTCTCTACTCCCCTGCAGATGTAACCTCTTTAGTTTTTGACCTATCGTCTTGGAAGATTAAAGAGGTTACTACTTTCTTTAGGGCAGAGTAACCTCTTTAACTTGATGCTATTTACCAAAGAGGTTATTCTCTACTTCACTGCAGTTGCAACCTCTTTAGTTTTTAACCTATTGTCTTGGAAGATTAAAGAGGTTACTACTTTCTTTGGGGCAGAGTAACCTCTTTAACTTGATGCTATTTACCAAAGAGGTTACTCTCTACTCCCCTGCAGATGTAACCTCTTTAGTTTTTAACCTATTGTCTTGGAAGATTAAAGAGGTTACTACTTTCTTCTTGGCTAGAGTAACCTCTTTAATTTGAAGTAGATTAACCTTTTTACTCTGACACCCCCAACCCCAGCTGCACAATAGGTTTCGCCGCTTTGTGGTGTTCTTCGTCGAGCTCGTCTACTATTTCTATGTCGGCAATGCGGTGGATTTTGGTTTCCTCACCCAGCAGGCACGTTACCAGGTGGTTGACAGCAGCGTAGAGAGTATTGTCGTCGAGGTGTGGGCAGTTGCCTGCCTCTATGAGCAGGGTGTGCTGCCTGCCGGTAGCAGGTATCAGCACATAGTGCCAAGAATTGGCATCCACGGGCTGTTGGTTCATTTCCTCGTCATACACTGTGAAAGTAAAGTCTTGTTTTTTTGGTTGGTGTGCTGGGTAAAACTCCCAGTCGGTGAGCTCGGGCGCCTGCTCCACAATGGCTTTGGTTTGCTCCAGCAGGTCGGGGTCGCCGTTAGGGGAGATGGTCAGGCTCCAGGGACGGTGCATGCCCTTCTCAATATCCCAGGTGAAGGTGCCAATGGCCAGAATGTGCTGGTCGAGGGAGCTGACGACATATTCCCGATCAGGGTGGGAGGGGTCGAGCAGCACGGTGCGGATGCGGCCAAGGTTGTCTTCAAACCAGGACCAGAAAGCGAAGATGTTGTTGTTGGAGGACATGGGCTAGGGGTTGAAGGTCCGAGTATTTGAAGAATTGAGGATGCGAAAGTACGGATTTGGAGGTTACGGATTGAGGGTATTTGAAATTTCTGATTAGAAATTCCTTTAAGCCTTTCGGGTGTCTGACGATTGCCGACGCAGAAAGCCATCGCTATCGTACCGACGCCTACTCCGGCCTGCTACCGACTCTGGACTTCTTCGGTCTCCCGTCTTCCAACTTCCGTCTCCCATCTTCTGAGCCTCTGGCGCAAGAGGGCTACTGTTGCTGCTGAATCTGTTGGTACCTTTGGAAAGAATTAACATCCGGAGTTGACGTTGCTTTGGCGATCTCCTCTAAAGCCAAATCCTGGTTTACTTTTGGTCCTCCCTCATATTCGACCGACACTGCTACTTCAAGGGTATGGTCAGCTGCACCTTTATAGGTGCCTTTTACTGGTGAGCAATCCACGAAGCTGCGGCCTATAGCCAGGCGCACGTGCAAATCATGGACCAGGCAGTTATTGGTAGGGTCGATGCCCACCCAGCCATGGTCGGGGATGTAGGCTTCCACCCAGGCATGGGTAGCACCCTCGCCCCGCATGCCATTTTTGTTTGGACACACATAGCCACTCACGTAGCGGGCCGGAATAAAAAGTTGGCGCAACATCACAAGCAGCATGTGCGCAAAATCCTGGCAAACACCCGACTTCAGTGTCCAGATTTCATCGAGGGTAGTTTCCACAGTTGTTACTCCTTTGATATAGGCGAAGTGGTTAAACACATACTCGCTAAGGTTAAGTGCGGCCTGAAGGGGCGTGGCGTTTTGTTTCTTGATAGACTCAATCAGTGTCATTACTTCAGGAATCGCCTGGAAGTTTTCCTGCCTGAGAAAATCGATGTAAGGCACCTGGTTGGATATGTTGTAAAGGTGCTTCCACTGCTCATCGGCGGGGCTTTCGTCGGCAACTTCCGGCGCTTTCTTTGTCTCAACCTCCAAAATCGAGTCGATCAGAAGCTGAAAGTGAGGGTCGGCAAATGCAAAAGAGCCCACATTGTTGCCATAATAGTCTTTGTGCACATACACATCCGGGTTACCGGTAATGATCACTTGATGCTGGAGAACCTCCTGATGATCGTCCTGGATGGGATAGAGCATGATTTCGTTGGCACTGTTCGTCGCCGAGGTGGTGTAGGTATATTTGGTTAGGTGGCGGATGTTGAACTTGGGCATAAAGTAATTACTAATTTGAAATTCGGATTTGATAATTATGGATTGGAAGTTACGAATTTGGTAGGAAAGACGAGTTGAGTATTTGAGGAATCGAATATTTGAGAGCCCTGAGGCAGGAGTCTGGGCCAAGAATCGGTTTCTTAACCACCTAGGCGTCTGACGACCCCCACGCTATGGGCCTGCTGGTCGTGCCGACGCCTTTTTGTTCCGGTTCCGCAGATTGTCGGGAAGGCTTTCTACTGTCTTCCGTCTTCTCCCTGCCGTCTTCTGTCTCCTCCCTTCCGTCTCCCTCTAACTATACGCAAAACAATACTGGTTCAACTTGCTGCTGATGTCCGACAAGTCCTTTTTGATATCTGCCAGGTATGTATGCAGCCCCATTTCCTCGATATCGTTGAGCGTAGAGTAGCGAACCTTGCTGCGCAGTTTACCTATTTCGAAATTGAGCTCATCGAAGCTTGTTTTGTCGAGGTAGGCACTGAGCTGCTCGAAGTTGCGATGCAGGTGATCAAGCGAGTAGATCACAGACCTTGGAAAATGTGTATTCAGAACAATTTGATGAACCACATTGCGAGCCTCAAATCCTGACTGATAATTTTTCAGGTAAAGCTTATAACCCGACACCGACATCAGCAGGTACTTCCAGTAGAGCGTGTCGTATGCTTGCATGTCTTCTGCAGACATGCTGCCAAGCTTCACATCAAGAATATCGATAGACTGCAGCGCCCTTTCCAAAAACTTGCCCAGCGACATGAAACAGTAACCGCTGCCTCTCGACATGGTAATGTCCACAGTGCCATAATACACCAGGCATTGCTTCACCATCACGTCAATCACCGAAATAGCGTCACCCTGTGCCAGGCTGTTGATGTGACGTTCGTCCCTGATAAGGTGGTAGAAGTCGTTGAGGCATTGCCACACTTCTATAGTGACATTGTCCTGCACAGACCGGGCATTTTCCCGGGCGTGGATCACTATGTTTTGTACCGAGTTATCATTTTCCTTGTCAAGAATCATGTAACGCAGCACCTCGCTGCTTTCATTGTCTAGTTCAATAATGGCGGGGCCATCCAGATAGGTAAATACCTTCAGCACCGGCTGCCAGCTAAAGTCGCTCAGGTTGTCCTGCGACGAATTGTAATTCACCTTGAGCATGCGAAGGATGCCGTCGGAACGCTCCATGTAACGTGCCATCCAGAAAAGTGAGTCTGCTACTCTGCTAAGCATATATTTGTCTTCTAAAGTCGTTTACCAATTTTACTATTAAGCCAATACCCAGGTGTCTTTGCTGCCACCACCCTGCGAGGAGTTCACCACCATGGAACCCTCTTTTAAAGCCACTCTGGTGAGGCCTCCTGGCACAATTTCGATGCCATCAGGGCCGTACAATGCAAACGGGCGTAAATCTACCCGCCTGGGCGTTAACTTGCCATTGATGTAGCATGGAGATGTGGACAGACTAATGATAGGCTGAGAGATAAACTGTCTTGGGTCTTTCAAAACCGCTTTTTTATAGTCTTCAATTTCCTTTTCTGTAGCGGAATTACCCATCAACATATCGTAGCCACCTGAACCATTGGTCTTTTTGATTACCATAGAGGTGATGTTGTTGAAAACATGCTCCAGTTGTTCAGGATCTGCGCAGTGATAGGTCGGTACGTTGCTGAGAATGGGCTCCTCGTTAAGGTAGTACTTGATCATGTCAGGCACAAAGGTGTAAATGGCTTTGTCGTCGGCTACGCCGTTGCCTACTGCGTTCACAATGGCCACATTACCTTTTCTGTAGGCCGACATAATGCCCGCCACACCCAGCACACTTTCCTTGTTGAAAACAAGTGGGTCAAGAAAATCATCATCCACCCTGCGGTAAATAACGTCTACCTGCTGCAGGCCATAGGTTGTTTTCATGAACACTTTATGGTTTTCTACCACAAGGTCACGCCCCTCCACCAACTCAATGCCCATGAGGCGGGCCAGTGTCGTATGCTCAAAGTAGGCAGAGTTGAACATGCCGGGTGTAAGCAATACTACTGTGGGGTTAGCCACCTGCCTGGGTGAGAGCGACTTGAGGTTTTTATGTAGCAATGTGGGATACTGCGTCACTGACCTCACAGCGTTGCGGCGCAGCACATCCGGGAAGATCCGCTTGGTAATCTCCCTGTTTTCGATCATGTACGACACGCCGGACGGTGTGCGCAAATTATCTTCCAGCACGTAGAAAGTACCGTCGCCGCCACGGATAATGTCAATGCCTGATATATGGACATAGATATCGTGTGGCACTTTCAGTCCATGCATTTCACGAATAAAATGTGGACAGGAATAAATAATGTCGGTGGGCACTATGCCGTCCTTCAGAATGAACTGATGAGAATAGATGTCTTTCAGGAACAGGTTGAGTGCTTTGAGCCGCTGCCTGATGCCCCTCTCTACAAAATCCCACTCGTCAGCCGTGATGATCCTTGGGATGATGTCGAAAGGAAAGATTTTTTCTATGCCTTCGCCGCTGGAATACACCGTGAAAGTGATGCCCTGGCTCATAAAGAGACGCTTGGATAGCTCCTCCTTCATGGTGAGGTCTTCGGGACTGTTGCTCTTAAGAAAATTGAAAATTCCCTGATAGGCTGTTCTTACCTCCTTGCCCTGGTACATTTCATCAAAAGTACCCTCACCGATGAGGTAAGACTCGAAAATGTTGGTGTGTTGCATGAAGCCTTTGCTTAATTTTAGTCGATACCTTTCTTTAAAACATTTGTGAAGCAGCCATTGTTCGGGTCAATCCCTTCTATTGACTTTGCAATGAATCACCCGGCAATAATACTTCCCGACCAGAAGGCATGAAGGAAGGCTTGCCTGAGTCTGCAGGTCAACCCGTTTCGGGTGCTCGCAAATGGGCTTTATATAATCAATCAGGGTGTGTGTTAAATATCTCGCAATAAATTATGACTTCATTTGAATTAAATCTAATGAATATCAAAATTTATTAGAAAAGAGTCCGGATTGTGATTGTCTTTCCAATAAAAGGAGGCCGTTGAGAGCGATTTGATATGCAAGCGACGGCAATCTCCCTTAATATAGTCAATAGTTAAGATTAATAAAAAAGAATGATGGTAGTGTTAGGTTGTAAGATCACCACTCTTAAGCCCGGCGAAACTGGTGAGGATTTACTCCGTCTCTGGTTTTCTACTTTTACCTATAGGTAATTTAGACCGGTTCAAAACTCAGGATATTGTTGGGTACTTTCTTGTTCTATTTACAGTGGAATGGCTATATTGAAAGCTTTTCCCGGAAAGGAAATACTGTTACTTAAACTACATTGATACCATGCAGGATAAGAATAGCACCCATCAATACGATGCCATTGTTGTGGGGTCGGGCATAAGCGGCGGCTGGGCCGCCAAAGAGCTTTGTGAAAAAGGATTGAAAACGCTGGTGCTCGAAAGGGGGCGGTCGGTGAAGCATGGTGAATACCCAACGGCCCACCTTGATCCGTGGGACATGCCCAATAATGGCGCACTCACCTATGAAGAGCAGCAGGAGCGGCCCGTACAAAGCCGCACCGGATGGATAGGACAGGATACCAAGCACTTTTTTGTCAACGATAAGGAGAACCCTTATGACGAGGTGAAGCGCTTTGACTGGATCCGAAGCTACCAGACTGGTGGCCGTTCGCTTACCTGGGGCAGGCAAACATATCGCCTGAGTGATCTCGACTTTGAAGCCAACGCCAAAGAAGGTATAGGAGTGGATTGGCCCATTCGGTACAAAGACCTTTCGCCCTGGTATGACTACGTTGAAAAGTATGTGGGCATCAGTGGAGAAGCCATGGGCCTGCCACACTTACCCGACGGGCAGTTCTTGCCAGGGATGGAGCTCAACTGCGTGGAGCAACACACAAAAGAGCAAATAGAAAAGAACTTTAAGCACCGCTACCTTACCATTGGCAGGGTCACTAACCTGACCCAGCAGCACAATGGCCGGGGGCCTTGTCAGTACCGCAATAGGTGCTCACGTGGCTGCCCTTTTGCGGGCTACTTTAGTAGTGTGTCTTCTACCCTGCCAGATGCTGAAAAAACCGGTAACCTCACGCTGGTGTCTAATGCAATTGTCCATTCAGTTATTTATGATGATAAAACCGGCAAAGCCAGCGGTGTGCAGGTGATTGATGCCGAAACCAAGGCAACGACAGAATACTTCGCAAAGATTGTTTTCCTGAACGCTTCGGCCATGGGGTCAACCTTCATCCTGATGAACTCTATCAGCGAACGGTTCCCAACAGGCCTGGGAAATGACTCCGATCAGCTGGGCCGCAATTTGATGGATCACCACTACCGGGTAGGCGCCATTGGCGACTTTGACGGGTTTGCTGATAAGTACTATGAAGGCCGCAGACCCAACGGCATTTACATTCCTCGCTTCAGGAATATCAATGAAGAAACCAAAAGGACAGACTATGTGAGAGGCTTTGGCTACCAGGGGGGTGCCGAAAGGGCGGGGGCAGGCCGGGGAGGTAGTGTGCCTGGTTTTGGAGCTGATTTCAAGGATGGACTGATGGAGCCAGGGCCATGGCAAATGGCGTTGGTGGGCTTCGGTGAATGCCTGCCTCATCAGGACAACCGCATGTGGCTCAATTTTGATAAAAAGGATCCGTACGGTTTACCCACCCTCACTGTCGACGCTGAGTTCAGGGAAAATGAAATGGCCATGAGGAAGGACATGGCTGATGCCGCTGCGGAGATGCTCGAAGCCAGTGGTTACAAAAAGGTGGAGACCTATGATTCGCCAGCAGCCATAGGGTTGGGCATACATGAGATGGGCACCGCCAGGATGGGCACCGACCCCAAAACCTCGGTGCTGAATAAATGGAACCAGGTGCATGGAGCGCCCAACGTATTTGTGACGGACGGGGCGGCTATGACCTCATCGGCGTGTCAGAATCCTTCGCTTACTTATATGGCCCTCACGGCCAGGGCTGCCAACTATGCTGCCGAACAACTAAAGAAGAAAAACCTCTAAGCCATGGATAGAAGAGAAGTAATCAAAAGAATGGCCCTTAGCATGGGGTATACCCTTTCAGCACCAGCCATTGTGTCAATTCTCAACAGTTGCGAAAGTGCGCCCGAGTTGGGGTGGCAGCCTTTGGTATTCACTCCCTCGCAGGCCGTAGCACTGGAGGAACTGACCGAGGCTATTCTTCCTAAAACCACTACCCCTGGTGCCAAAGACATGAAGGTAGCGCAGACGATGGATGCCTTTATTTCGGTGGTGTTTTCTCCGGCAAACGCAGAGCAGTTCAAAACCGACCTCGATAACTTCCTGAAAGAATGTGAAAGTACCCAGGGCAAGGCGTTTGAAAAATGCAGTGCTGAAGAAAAGGCGGCTTTTCTCAGCAAGTATGACACTCCTGAGTCCTACGGAATATCTGTGTGGGGCACCGACATGGCCAAAAAGCCGGTTAACTCGATTTTCAAGAAAGTGAAGGCAATGACGGTTTCCAGCTATTTCAACACCGAGGAGCTGGGAGAGCGCATATTGCGGTACGAATCGATTCCCGGGAGGTACAATAGCTGCGTGCCCTACGAGAAGGGTACAAAGGTGTGGTCGTTGTAGTTGTGTGAAGATAGTTCACTTAAGACCCTGGACTTTTTCCGGCGTACGAGTATAGCTCCTCACAGGCTCTGACAGAAATCCAATAGCTTGTGAAGACCAGCTTCGCTTTTGAAGTCGATAGACTCCGCCTTGATAAAATCACGGATGGTATTTTTGTGGCGGGGCAGTATCCGGTAGATGTATTTTCCGCTGGCTGGGAATACTCTATGGTTGCGGTCGATTAAGAAGAATGCCACCTTCTTTTCCACAATGATGTTGCTCCGGGCAAACTGGTCTTCCAACACTCTGTCGGTGTCGTTTCCTACTCTCCTTAGTACGATGTTGGTTGTGGAGGGATCTACGAAATTGGAGTATCCATCAAAGGTGCCCTCATCGACCGGAATTAAATGAACGAAGTCTTTTCTGGCAAGCTTTGGGAATAGTGAGTCGTTCTGTACTTCTACAAGGCCATATTTATAGTCGTTAAGAATGACCGTATCTCCAAAGTCATATTTTTGAACCAGATAGTCGTTTTTCAAAAAAGTGGTATCTTTTTTTACGCTGATCAACACCATTTTTTGATATAGCAGACTGTAGTTGGCCATGGCGAGTGAGGTGTTGCCATCCACGTAGAAAATGGAGCATTTGCGGAAAGCCGGAAACAGATAAAGCTCATGAAATGGTACTATACTTTCCACCTTGACACCTGCGGGGACACGGTAGGGCCAATTCGACTGGCCCACGATCTCTCCTTGAAAAAGAAAAAATAGCGATGTAACTATCAAAGCCTTCATATCAGGTCGTTTTTCCAAGTACCTGTGAAACTCACGCATTTAACAACTCAACGGCTGTTTGGGTTGGTGGCAGGAGCTTTTATCAAGGTATGAATTTAGGCAGAGGAGTTCAAGATAGTCGGCTTGTATTAATGTGCAGTGCCTGCCTGTTGACAATTAGCGATCAATATTGTGGGCCTGACAGACGCATTCGGCAGCAGCAAAGCAATCCTTTGGAATAATGCTAAGTGGAGGTTTTGGAGGCGAACCCAGTGCACTAGTCAGTTTTGGAGTTATTTATGTTACTGAAGGGAGTCCTCCTCCTCGAAGAGGTTTCCGGTTTTGTTAACGATTTCATGAATAATAACATCTAGTTGCTCGATGGTTTGCTGCATGTTCTGAAAAACTTGTCGGTTTTCTTCAAGCGAGTTTTGATCCCAGTCAATCAGCATCATGAGCCCTTTAATAGAGGCAACTGGCCCCCGTACCTTGTGCGATTGTATCCAGGCTATTTCTTTCAACGCTTCATTTTGGCGCTTAAGCCGTTCCTCAGTTTCCTTAAATGCGGTAACGTCCTTTGCCGTGACCAAAATGCTGGTGTCGAGGTCATCACTCCCCGAAAGGAGCGAAAAGGAGACTGCGTGTGTAACCGCAACGTTACCCGATGTGAGGAAATTTAGTTCCAAATTCACCGAGATGTTATTTTCCTTCAAATCTTTTTCAATCCGATCCAGGCTGTTCTGATAGTTGGGGCCGAGTAGCTTGCTGAATGGCTGGTCAACAAGCTGGTCTTTCGTATATCCAAGAGAGCTTAATACCTGGTGATTGGCTGTCTCAATAGTGAAGTCTTTCTTTAAAATGATCAACAGGTCGATAACGCCCCTGTAGATGTTTTGGAGGTAGTTTCTGGATACTGTAGATGCCTTAATTTCTTCTCCCAGCATGTTGATGCCGCCTATGAGGCCATCAAGCTCGTTGTTTTCGGCTGAGCGCTGAAGTCGGAAGTTGTAATTGCCGTTGGCAATTTCGAATATCATGGACTGGATTTCTTCAATCCGATTGTAGATATCTGCTGGTAAGGTTGATTTAAGTGACATGCTCTAAGGTAAAATATGTCCAATAAATTGGACATAAACAGGTTAGGTTAATAGTGGTTCTACTTATAAGGTTATTGAATGCTAACGTATATTATGCAATTTCTTTTCATATTTCAACTTTTGAAGCCAAATTGTACAGGAGATGCAACTAAATGACGGAATCGGCTCAGTTATTTAAATTATATTTTTCGAAGAATTAGTTGTTTGATTCTTTGGCTGGGTTGCTGTGTGACCTGAGTAAGAAATGACTGATAAAAGCTACCGAAAGGCGCATCTATCGGATGGGTTATCGCCATATTTGCTTTCTTTTTGAAATATCCGTTTGGTGAATTGATAAAATCTAAATTTTAGAAAATGAAAAGGTTAGGTATTCTATCGGTCTTTTTGCTGCTTCTCTGGTCGTGTGGCACGCCGAAAATAGCTAAGGTTGAAAGGCAATGGTACAAGGGAAATTTACACACCCATAGCTATTGGAGTGATGGTGACGAATTTCCTGAAATGATCATGGGCTGGTACAAGGACCACGGCTATGACTTTATCGGACTTTCTGACCACAATACATTGGCCGCTGGTGAAAAGTGGAAACTTGTACCGAAGGGAGGGGTGTATAAAGATGCTTTTTACACTTATCTTAAAAAATATGGGGAGGACTGGGTAGAGTATAAGGAGGACACAGGCCGGGTAAGTGTGAAGCTGAAAACTTTTCAGGAATACGTGCCACTTTTTGCAGAAAAGGACAAATTCCTCATCATACAGTCAGAGGAAATTACGAACAGTTTCGAGGGGAAACCTCTGCACCTGAACGTTACCAATGTTAAAAAGTTGATTGGGGAACAGGAAGGGAGTAGTGTGTCGGATGTGCTGCAAAAAAGCATTGACGCAGTAACGGCACAACGACGGGCCACGGGTCAACCAATGATCATTCACATCAACCATCCCAATTTCTATTTTGCTATTACGGTCGACGACATGATCTCGCTTAACGGTGAGAGATTCTTCGAGGTGTTCAATGGCCACCCCATGGTTAACAACTACGGCGATTCCACCCATATTGGCATGGAGGAGATGTGGGACCGCATCAATATTGCCTACCTGGCCGCCGGTAAGCCCCTGATGTATGGCGTGGCAACCGACGACAGCCACAATTACCATATGTTTGGCGATGCCTATAGCAACAGCGGCCGGGGCTGGGTGATGGTGCAAGCCGACTCGCTCCGACCTGCGTCTTTGATTGAAGCCATGGAAGCAGGCGACTTTTATGGGTCGACCGGGGTGACGTTGAGCAGGATTAGCCGGGAGGGGAACAAACTCAGAGTGGAGGTGGCAGCGGAAGAGGGTGTTGCTTATACCATACAATTCATTGGGGTGAAGAAAGGCGAGGAGATGTCTTCGGTGTTGATGGAGAAAAAAGGAATAGCCGATGAATTTGCGCTAACCGAAGATATTGTGTTTGTCAGGGCTAAAGTAGTATCCGACAAGTATAAAGAAAATCCTTTCAAAGAGGGTGATTTTGAGGCAGCCTGGACGCAGCCGATGGTTTATCAGTAAGACTGGCCCTTTTGAACTTGCTGCTCTTTGATCTATCTTTCAAAGGATTAAAATCAATAGCATCGGATGGCTTTTCGGGTTACACTATTTCTGCTGGCATGTATTGGCATAGCTGGTCAGCTGCTGGGGCAAGAATCATGGACAAAACGTCTACCCGGAATCGGGACTTTTTCATCGCCCAGAGTAGCTGACCTCAATGGAGATGGCATCAAGGATATTATTCTCGGAGCAGGCAGGGAGGAATTCAAAGCCTGCGATTCGGCCGTTTTTGCGCTGGACGGGCGAACCGGCGACATGCTTTGGAATGTGTCGGCTATTGATCAGGTGTTTGGCTCGGCCAGCCTGAAAGACATCACGGGCGATGGTGTGATGGATGTGTTCATCAATGGGAGGTCAGCGGAGTTGCAGGCTGTAAATGGTAAAACTGGTGAAGTGATCTGGCGTTTCAACGACCCCGACCTGGCCAAAGAGCGGAAGCAAAAGCAGTGGTTCAACTTTTACAACCCACAGTTTGTGCCAGATCAAAACGGAGATGGTGTGGAGGATATATTGATTTCCAACGGCGGAGATGTGATGGCAGAGCCCTACGACCCAAACAGACCAGCGGGGCATTTGGTAGTGCTCAACACGCTCACTGGCGAAGTGCTGGGAAAGGCTAGAATGCCCGACGGCAAGGAAATATACATGTCGGTGGCTACTTTGCCGATCGACGGAAGCCAGGACAGGGAAATTATTTTTGGAACAGGGGGCGAAACCATTGGGGGTAACTTGTGGCTGGGTACCCTCTCACAGGTGATGAAAGGTGATTTAGCTGACGCCATCAAATTGGATAGCAGTGCAAACAAGGGGTTTATTGCTCCGGCGGCCTGGGTGGATGTGAATGACGACGGTAGTCCGGATATTGTTGCCAATGCTGTGGATGGAAGATTTCTGGCATTCGACGGAAAAACGCATCAGAAGATCTGGCAGGTGCAAATGGACAATAGCGAAGCTTATAGCTCGATTTCCGTTGGGTATTTTAATGCCGATAAGACCCCCGACTTTTTCATGTCTTTTGCTCAGGGCTCCTGGCCCAATCTTGACTGGACCAAGCAATTCATGGTGAATGGCGCAAATGGAGCGGTTGAGTTTCTGGACTCCCTTGGGCTTTACCAAACTACCACGCCTGTAATTGCCGATTTTACCCTCGATGGTGTTGACGATGCTCTCGTTATAGTCAACTATCAGGCAGAAAGCCTGGAGAATGGTTTGATGAAGAAGTACTTCTACAATATGCTGGCGGTGATTGATTTCACGACGGGTGAAGTCATTGATCTCGATGTTCATACCGACGGACACAATCTTTCGTCAACCCCCTGGGTGGGCGATTTGGATGGCGATGGCAATATTGACATTGTTTACTGCCATGCTACAAACACGGAACACACCTACACCTTCGATGGGATGGAAGTTATCCGACTGACTACCACACTGCCTGTTAACAAGGAGATTAAATGGGGTGCCTATATGGGCAGCGGGTATGACGGCGTGTTTAAAAAGTGATGCAATTATCAGTTTAGCGAGTCCCACCATCTTTCCATCGGGAAGTCTGGCTGGCCTACTATCAGTCTTTCACCAATTTTTGGCGTGGCGATAGGCATCCCCAATACAGCAGCCTCTTTTGTTACCCGGTCGATAGGGTCTTTCCATGCATGAAGCGCCAGCACAAATGCCCCCCAGTGGATGGGCATCATAACTTTTGCATTTAAGTCAATGGCACCCTGGGCAGTCTCTTCAGGCAGCATGTGAATATTGTGCCAGCGCAGGTCGTACTGTCCGCACTCCATAAGAGCCGCATCAAACGGGCCGTATTTTTGACCAATTTCTTTAAAATGTGGGCCATAACCGCTATCGCCACTGAAGTAGATGTTGGCGTATGTTCCTTTGATTACCCATGAGCCCCACAGGGTTGAAAAACGATTGGTAATGCCCCTGCCGGAGAAATGCCTTGCCGGTGTGCAGACAATTTGAAGGTTCTCGTGCGTTGTCTCCTCCCACCAATTCATCTCGTGTATTTTGTCTTCGGCTACCCCCCAGGCGACCAGATGAGCACCAACACCCAACGGTACGTAAAAGTCTTTTACTTTGTCTTTTAATCGCATCACCGATTCGTAATCGAGGTGGTCGTAGTGGTCATGGGAAAAGAAGACAGCATCGATAGCCGGAAGCTGTTCGATTTCTATGGGTAGCCCCTCGGTAAACCGATGCGAGCCCAACCATGAAACAGGGGAAGGGCTGTCGCCGAACATCGGGTCGAGCAATATGTTTTTGCCTTCCATTTCTAAAAGAAAAGCTGAGTGACCAAACCAGGTGAGTCTGGTAAGCGTGTCGGGTCGGTTCACGATGCTGAGGGAGTCGACTTTGAGCACTGGTAGCAAGTTTTCCGGTGCAAGGTTAGGCACGCCAACAACGTAGTCCCGTAGCAGGGTTTTGATGGTCGGCCAGTCCATTTCCATGGAAGTGGGGGTGTTGTTAACGAACAAACCCTTTTCAAAATGCCCCGACTTTTCGTAAGAAGCGACTTGGGCCTCCGTTGGAGAGCCGCCAAACTGGGGGCTAAGGCTGGTGAAAAGGAAGCCCCCAACAAACACCAGCAAAAGAATAGCAGCCAGCGTCAGGCCTGTGTATTTCAGTATTGAAAGGAAACGTCGCATGTAGTTCATAAAAAAGCCTGATTGACGTGGCTCAATCAGGCTTCAAATTAACTCAATCCCTCAAGAGATTGTTCCCTAAGTGTATTTATTCATATCTCAACGCCTTCACAGGATCGGACTTGGCCGTGGCCATAGTTTTGTAACCAACAGTAAGCACGGCGATGACCAAAACCAGCAGGCCTGCTACGATAAACACCAGCGGTGTGATGGCGATCCGGTAGGCAAAGTTGTCGAGCCAGTTGTTCATAATGAACCAGGTAGCTGGCCATGCTATAATGTTAGCAATCAAAACCAGGTAGACGAATTCTTTGGAAAGCAGCATCACAATGTGCCCAACATCGGCTCCAATGGCTTTTCTGATGCCAATCTCTTTTGTTTTTTGTAGTGCATTGAAAGAAGACAAACCAAAAAGCCCCAGGCAGGCAATCACAATGGCAAATCCGGCAAACAATGTAAACACTCTGCTAAATTTCTTTTCGGGGTTGTACTGCCGGTTGAAGAAATCGTCGAGAAAGAAGTAATCGAACGGATTGCCTGGGAAATGTGTCGAATAGCTGGCTTCCACTTTATTGAATAGCTTAGTAAGATCAGAAACTCCATTTTTGTCCAGCTTGATAGTAAAAAAATTGCTTCTCCCGGTCACCAAAGGAAAAAGAAGCGGTGTAACCTTCGTTTTAGCCGACATTTGGTTATAATTCTCTACAATGCCAATGATCGTTTTGTCGCCTCTACCCCAACTTAGTTTTTGGTTAATGGCTTCTTCTGCCGACTGGAAGCCTAAGTATTTGGCACCTGCTTCGTTGAGAATAAGCGATCCGGTATCGGTGCCAAATGTTCTGTCATAGTTGCGCCCAGCGACAAGCTTGATATCGTAGGCCGGGAAGTAATCATAGTCCACTCCGGCGATATAGATTGTTTTGCTGGCTTCATTTGGTTCTTCTGCTCTTTTGATCCCGTTGGCCCAAAAAATTTCATCTCCCGGCACATTAGTACCCGAGGCTATGGCGGTGATTTCCGGGTTCTGCAATAGCTCATTTCTAAACGTCTGCATGGTTGAACCATAAAGCGAATCAGCTGTAAATACACCCGGCCCTTTCACAACGAGGGTTTCGGTCATGTCGAAACCAAGGTCAAGATTGCGGACGTAGCTTAGCTGCTGATACACAATAAGAGTTCCTGCAATCAGACATACCGAAGAAGCAAACTGGAATATGACCAGGGCTTTTCTAAGAAGTATACCACCTTTTTTGCCGGTCATCTTGCCCTTCAGCACAGTAGATGGCTGGTAGGATGACAAAACAAATGCAGGGTACAGTCCGGAGAGAAACGAACCGATGAAAACCACCAAAGCTGCAACCAACCAAAAACTTGCACTGAGTAAGAACGAAAGTCCGAGGCTTGAATCGGTAAGAGCGTTGAACTGATTGATGCCAAGTGTTACTATTGCCAGGCCCACAGTAAAGGCGAGCAAGTTCATAACAAAAGATTCGGTGATAAATTGCCCGATCAATTGCGCCTTGAATGCCCCCATGACTTTTCTTACACCGACTTCCTTGGCACGTTCAACCGACCTGGCTGTGCTAAGATTGATGTAGTTGATCCAGGCGATCACCAGGATAAAGGCAGCTATAATGGTGAGGAAAAAAACAGCTTCTCCATCGCCAGCTTCATCTGGCTCCGATTCTTGCAAAAGATTGGAATATAGATGTATGTCCGTAATAGGTTGCAAAGGAAACTCCTGTCTGTAATTGTATTTTTCTTCCTCCTCATGTCTTTCCTCATACAGAATTTCCGCAAACTTCTTATTGAAGGCTGTAGGATCAGTTCCATCTCGCAAAAGAACATAACTATTGAAGTCGTACCACCCCCAGGCCGTTTCTGACTGGTTATCAGTTTGGTTATTGAGCGTTTGGTAGGAGATAAGGAAGTCAAATTTGATATGCGAATTGTTGGGCACATCTTTGGCCACCGCAGTCACAGCCATGCTGTACTGGCCGTCTGCACGGATCATTTTCCCGATAGGATCTTCGTTTCCAAAGTATTTTTTGGCGGCCGTTTCCGAAATTACTACTGTATTTGGTTCCGTCAGACAGGTTTCTACATCTCCCTTGATGAGAGGGAAGGTGAAGATTTTGAGGAAAGCCGGGTCGGCTATATGAATTCTGTCTTCCCGGAAGTTGATGTTATTGTAAGATACCACCATTGAGAGCGGGTAGGCTCTTGCGAAGTCGACCACCTCCGGCATTTTCTCTTTCATGAAAGGACCTACTCTGGGAACCGCAGCTGCGCATTCGAACTGTAGCTCCCCTTCCCGGTAAAAGTTGTATTGGATCCTATAGAGGTTTTCGAAATTGGCATTGAATCTATCGTAGCTTTTTTCGAAAGCCACGTATTGCATAATGAATATGCAGGCAGCCATGCCTAGTGCCAAGCCCAGCACATTCAGTGCGGTGTATACTTTGTTCTTGGAAATGGTGCGTAGCGTAATCTTGATGTAATTTCGAATCATAGCGCCTGAGTTATTTTGAGTTTTGTAGTGTTGCGTCCGCTTGAGGTCATAGTTGCGTGCTGAGAGTACAGCATCTTTTATGTAATGGGCCGAAGCACTCCACCTGCCTTTCGTTGCTATTCGTTCTTCGTACAACTCAAGGAGGTCGCCGTGGATCTCCTCAAACAGTTCCTCACTGTAGATATTTCTCAGTAGGAAAGTGCCTAGGCCGGGTGGCTGATTTGAGGGCTTTTGAGCTGGCTCCATGGCTGAAAACCGAACAAGTTAAATATTGGTAAATGACAACTGAGGTATATTCGACCAAATCTGCTCTTTTGTTTCTTTTGCTTCTTTCAGAATGGCGTAACCTGCTGAAGTGACTTTAAATAAGCGCTTCTTTTTTCCCCCTCTTTTGGATGTAGCGCCGCCGAATTCGGAGGTAAGAAAACCCTTGTCCTCAAGCCTGTAAAGCGAAGAATGTACTGCACTTATGTTGACTACCCTGCTGGCAGATTTTTCCAACTCTTCCCGAACAGCCACCGCATAGGCTTCTTCGCTAAGCGACGCCACCATGAGTAACACAAGCTCTTCAAGTTCACCAAGGTTGTTACCTTTCATTTTTTAAGTTTTGTGATTGATTATCCTCACAAACGTAAACAAAATGAATTTGTTTTCCTCAGTTTTGTAAATTATATAACAATAGAAATATATGGTAAGTTTTTCGGAGGTGTAGTTGGCTAAAGAAGCTGCTACCGGGCATTCTGCCAACGGGCTGGCATCTCCGTTACTGCTTTAATGCATTAAGCTTTGTCAGGCGAAGCACAGTGTGCCTCAAGCAAAAAAAAGGCAGAAATATGGGTTGAACTATCAACTGAGAATTTTGGCTAAGTCGGGCTCTTTTACTGGCTTCACAATAAAATCACTTACTTCCTCGTAGGTTTTGGCCCTTTCCAGGTCTGCTTCATCAATCGACGAGCTTACCATGTAAATGGTGATCTTCTTTTTTATCAGGGGCTTAATTTTTACAAACTCGTCAAGAAACTGCCAACCATCCATCACTGGCATGTTAATATCGAGTAGTATAACATCAGGCAATTCGTCACTGGATGTGATCAGCGGCTTCATGTATTTAATGGCCTCTGCGCCATTCTTAAACACTAACAAATTTTTACTGTACTTATGAAAATCAATCAGCTTTCTAAGGCCAAACACATATATCTGATCGTCATCGATAATGCAAGCTAAGTCTACCATGCTCATGTTAAATAAATTTTAAATGTCGTGCCCACCCCTACTTCACTTTCTACTTCAATTCTCCCACCCATGCTTTCCACCTGATTCTTTGTAATAAAAAGTCCAATCCCCTTCGCATCGGCATTGCCATGAAATGTCTTATACATCCCAAATAGTCGTTCCCCATGAAGTGCGAGGTCTATTCCCATGCCATTGTCGGCAATTTGCAAAATTTTTGAATTATTTGTGGTAATAAAATCGATATTAACCACTGGATTTCTGTCAGGGTGCCTGTACTTAATCGCATTGCTCAGGAAGTTGAGCAAGATGCTTTCCAGGTAAGCTGCGTTGTAAGTAACTGTCAGGTCGTCGCCAATGTTTAAATTTATTTTGGCTTTTTTCTCCTTAATGTCCCCCGATAGTATGTGCATTGTTTTAACGAAGTACTCCTTTAGTTTTAGCTCCTCTGTTTGAGTGTTAATGTCCACCTGAATTTTTACTACCTCGTTCAAATTGGTTATTGTCTCGCTCAGTGATCCGGATATTTGTGCCAGGTGTTGAATAAGTTCTTCTTTCTCCTCCGGTGTTGAAGTCATGTTGATGAGGCTGATCATCATCTCTAGATTGCCCGAATGCGAGCGGAGGTTGTGTGAAACTATGTGGGCAAAGTTGAGCAGCCGCTTGTTCTGCTCGCTGATAACATCAAACGAGTGCCTGACTTGGGCCTCTTTTTCCTTGCGCCAGGTGATGTCCGAATGAGTGCCGATGACTCGTAAAGGCTGGCCCGTTTGGTTGAATTCTGTAATTTTACCCCGATCAAGCACCCAAACATAGTGGCCATTTTGGTGCTGCACACGATGCTCGTTGATATAAATTTCGCTTTCGCCCCTCAAATGCCTCTGCATCTCTTCAAAGTATGCCTCCTTGTCCTCAGGGTGTACCCGATTATCCCAGGTTTCTGATTTGTTTGGAACGTCTTTGGGGTTGATCCCCAGCATGGCGAGCGACCTTTTGGAATAGAATACTTCTCCGGTTGCCAGGTTCCAATCCCACACGCCTTCGTTGGCCCCTTCGAGGGCGAAATGCCAGCGCTGTTCACTTTCTTGCAGCGCCCGTTCGGCAAGTTTCCTGTCTGTGATATTGTAGCTAATCCCTATCAGGCCAACTATTTCTCCTCTATCATTTTGCATGGGAATCTTCGATGACAGAAACCAATTCGTACTGCCATCATGCCGGGTGTTAATCGTCTCTTTGCTCAGAATTGGTTTGCCTGTATTGAATACTTCAAGATCTTCTTCTCTTGATACTTTGGCCGACTCTTCCGGGTAGAGGTCGAAGTCGGTTTTGCCAATCACCTCTGATTCATTTTTGAAGCCCGAATATTCCATTTCCAGCCTATTGACAAGTGTTTTCCTCGACTCCAAATCTTTGATATAGATATTGACGGGGATATTGTCAATTAAAGATTTCAGTAACTTTCTTTCCTCTTTGAGGGCTGCTTCTGATGCCTTCCGGTCAGAGATATTCTTGATTTGGGAGATAAAGTGGCTAGGGTTCCCATCAATATCCTTAATTAAAGATACATTTAAAAGGACCCATATTGTTTGTCCATCTTTATGGAAATACCTTTTTTCCATTTGGTAGGAGGGTATTTCTCCGGAAATGGTTTGTGCCATTAGCTCTAGATCACTGTTAAGGTCATCGGGGTGAGTAAGTTCCTGAAAAGTAACCTTTGTTAGTTCTTCATCCGTGTAACCCAGCATCTTGCACAAACTGCTGTTTACCTTCAACCATTTGCCATCAAGCGACACCAACGCCATTCCAATGGCCGAATACTGGAACGCACCTCTGAATTGTTCTTCGCTTACCTTTAGGTTGAGCTCAGCCTTTTTTATTTGGTCTATATCTTGAAAAACGCCAAAGAGCCTGCGGCAAGTGCCGCCGCTAAACTCTGCCTGGCCTACAGCCCTGGTCCATACGAGCGATCCATCGGCTGCAACGAGTTCCACTTCTAAGTCGTATGGAGTGCCGTCTAATATTGCATTCTGAACTGCGGCTTCTATCCTCTGCCTGCTTTCGCCTTCTTTGAAGAATTGGATAGCTCCGTCGAGCTTTGGCACATAGTCCTTGTCAACCTTGTGTATTTTCTTTGTTATTCTGTCCCAATACACGGAGTTGTTCACTAAATCCACCTCCCACGCTCCAATATTGGCGGTTTCGCTTGCCTGGTTAAGAACAGACTCAAGGTGCCTTTTCTCTTCCTCCTTATTTTTTAGCTGAGTGATGTCGCCAGTGTACATGATTATGCCGCCAACAACTCCCTCAACTTTGTACCATGGCCGCACGTCCCAGGCGAGCCATTGCACCGACCCGTCGGCTCTGTTGAATGGTGCCTCGTCCACTTTGTTAATGGCTCCACGAAGACATTCGGCATGGATTTTTTTCCAGTCGTCGCCTATTTCAGGAAAAATGTCATAGTGAGAAACTCCAATAATTTCTTTGTTCTTGATTCCGTAATCTTCTTTCCATTTTTCGGAGGCAGCCAGGTACCTCATTTCGGTATCGAACATGGCTATTGCCGAGGGGGCTTGGGCAACAAACACCCTGTTTCGGCGGTCGCTTTCCTCCAGGCTGATTTCAACAAGTTTTTGTTCAGTAATGTCCCAATGCGTGCCGGCAATCCGAAGAGGAGTTTGTTGGCTGTCATAATGAACCACTCCATTGACTTTAATGTACCTCGTCGCTCCATCGGGAAGAATGATTCGATGTTCAAAACCGATAGGTAACCGATTTTTGATAGCAAGCTCAAAAGCTTTGCTGGTGCGAGCCTGATCTTCAGGGTGCGTTCTTTTACTTAGAGAATCAGGAGACAAAGGCTCGTAAGGGTCAAAACCCCAGATTTTTCGCAGCGCATCGTTTACGTCCAGAAAGTTATCCTTAAGATCAATTGTCCACAGGCCTACCTTCCCACTGCTGGTAGCTAGTTGTAATCGCTCATTGAGCAATGTCAGCTCTTCTGTGCGTTTATTAATTCTTTCCTCCAGAGACTCATTCAGATCGGTTAGTTGGCTTTCTGCTTCTTGCCGCTCACTGTCAACTTTGTTAAGAATGAAGGCTACTCGGAGTATCAGGAATAGAGAAATTATTAGAAAGGAGATGGTATGGAGCGAAATACCAAACTCCATAGACAGGATGTCAAATCTTTCAGATTGAATCCTTAAGAAGCCGAGAGCAATTACCAGCACGGCAA
This sequence comes from Imperialibacter roseus, assembly GCF_032999765.1. Classification (GTDB taxonomy): domain Bacteria; phylum Bacteroidota; class Bacteroidia; order Cytophagales; family Cyclobacteriaceae; genus Imperialibacter; species Imperialibacter roseus. Next base: position 720,993 of record NZ_CP136051.1, read on the forward strand.
TTTGCGGGATGAGTCGTTTGGCAAGCCAGGTGCCTAAATACCCACCTTTAAAGAAGCCAATCAAACCAAGGTGTGGCTGACTGAGGCTAGCCGCCACCGAAACCAATAAAAGAGTGATCGACGTGTGAATAGCCATCGTACTGAAAAAGGGCAATTTGGCACTTGACGGAACCTGATAGAAAAAGCCCATTAATGAAATAAATGAGAGCAGGCTCACCAGATGAAGAATATACTGAGCAAAGGGAAAAAGCCGAACCCTGGCAGACGAAAAAATCAGCAGGGAGGCCCCCAGCAATAGAAAACACGTAGCAGTAGCGGCTGACATACGACCAGGGTAGGTCTGACCCAGGGATCGGGAAATATTGTCTGTGAAGAAAAACTCATCAATTCCGAATGAGTAGCCAAATGCGTACTGCAAGAGCGTGGTAAAGCCGATCAACAAAGTTGCAATAGAAAATAGCTGAACGGGCAAATTGGAGGCTTTCCTAAATGTATCTAGGAAGGTCAGGGCAAGACCGGTAAACAGAAAGCCCAGGGCAGTATTGAACTTCATGGTGGGCAGGCCCGGCAGTATTCTCAGCAAGCCTTCAGCACCAGTGATCCATCCAGTAATTACGAGAATAGCAATAAAATTAACCGCCAGGCTTGTATAGGTGATAAATGAATCGTTCTTTTCTGTTCTCATTTTATCTTTTGCTGGTTAGCCTATCAATAGGCGTCAAGAAGTAATTCCGCTAAAATAGACCCTCTTAATGTATAAGACTTTACTTTAATTAGGAAAATAACATGTAAAAATATGACGGAAGGAGGGATTTTGGCCGGTCGCCGGATCGGCAAAATATTATCCATATGAAGTTCTATGGCATAATGTGTACGCTATGTCGCTGGTGCTCAGCGGAGAACGGAATTTGGTAACAATCACCTGATGCTTGCTGGTATCAGGTTTCATTGAAAATATAAATAGTACTATTCTTAAACACTGAGACAATTTTTTTAAGGCAGCGCAGAACGCCCCGATCTAGGTTTTCTGATTTATCGAAACTTCTTGTTCTTCTCTAGTTCGTGGTGATTACCACACTCAATCGATTTACAATATGACAGTTTGATGATTCCGCTCCTCCAAACCCATTTCTAACCGCTGACCATTTTTTACTATCGCTGTGTAATCGAAGGTGTGTATTTTACAACTTATTTAACAATCAGCTCCTTTTGTTTGAAGGGACGCAAGAAAATTTTCTTATTACTACAAAAGCGATAATACTTTGAGACGCAGAGACTTTGTACAGATAGCAGGTTTAGGAATGGCAGGGGCTGCTTTGTCGATTCCAATGATAGGGAATGCGGTGCCGGTACAGCGCTTTTTGGAGTCGCCACTGGATGTGGCCCAAAAGAAGCAGCTTGCTGACGTGGCACTGAATGCGGCAAAGGCGAACGGAGCTACCTACGCCGACGTGAGGATAGGCAGGTACCTTAACCAATATGTGTTTACCAGAGAAACGAGGGTGCAAAATATTGTCAACACCGAATCCTTCGGCGTAGGCATCAGGGTAATTGCCAATGGCACCTGGGGTTTTGCGTCTACCAACGAGGTCAACCCGGCTGGCATTCAAAAAGCTACTATGCAGGCGGTGTCCATTGCCAAAGCCAATTCAAAATTTCAGACTGACCCTGTGAAGCTTGCTCCTGTTCAGTCATACGGGGAAGTAAGCTGGAAAAGCCCTATTGAAAAGAGCGCTTTTGAAGTGCCTGTATCCGAAAAAGTTGATTTGCTCCTGGCTGCCAATGCCGCTGCTATGGACGCTGGTGCCAGCTTCGTCAACTCTAACCTGTTCATGGTGAATGAGCAGAAGTACTTTGCTTCTACGGAAGGGTCATATATCGACCAGGATGTGCACAGGATATGGCCGACATTCAATGTGAATGCGGTGAACCGGGCTGAGGGCAAATTCAAATCCCGCTCTGCCATGAGTGCGCCAATGGGCATGGGATGGGAGTATATGCTTCCCAAGGAATCGGACAAGCTCGAGGGCCCTGGTGGCATGAAGCTGTACAAGAACAGCTACGATATAGTAGAGGATGCCAAAACGGCGGCGCTTCAGGCGAAAGAGATGCTTGACGCCAAGTCGGTGGATCCGGGTAAATATACTATGGTGCTGGAGCCTAATCACCTGGGTTTAACCATCCACGAATCTGTGGGGCATCCGCTGGAATTGGATAGAGTGCTGGGTTACGAAGCCAACTACGCCGGCACAAGCTTCGCTACATTGGATAAATGGAAGTCAGGCGATTTCAACTACGGCAGCAAAGAGGTGAATATTTTTGCTGACAAGCTGCAGCCCGGCTCGCTGGGTGCGGTGGGTTACGATGATGAAGGAGTGAAGACTAAGCGTTGGGATTTGATCAAAGACGGTATTCTGGTGAACTATGAAGCCATTCGTGATCAGGTGCACATTCTCGGTCAGAATGAGTCGCATGGCTGCTGCTATGCACAAACCTGGCAGGACGTGCAGTTCCAGCGGATGCCCAACGTTTCATTGGCGCCGGGCAAAGAGAAGTACTCTTCGGCTGATATGATCAAAGACGTAGAAAAAGGCATTTACATTGCAGGCAGAGGCTCGTATTCTATCGATCAGCAGCGCTACAACTTCCAGTTTGGCGGGACTGTGTTTTATGAAATCAAGAACGGCGAAATAGTGGGTATGCTTAATGACGTAGCCTACCAAAGCAACACCCAGGAATTCTGGAATAGCTGTGTGAAAATATGCGATGAGAACGATTATAGAATGTTCGGCTCTTTCTTTGATGGCAAAGGTCAGCCTTCGCAAGTGAGCGCCGTGTCGCACGGGAGCTCCACCACAAGGTTTGATGGAGTGAATGTGATTAATACCGGAAGGACTATATAAATATAGATAGCCAACTTTGTGATTCAAATGAAAGAAATCCAACTTTTTTTTCAAACACGAAAGAGAGAGGTTAGATTTTCTGCTCCCTCCCTTTAGGGGCGCCCGGCTTAGGGGCGGGGTAAAGGAACAGAAAATCAAAGTTACTTGATGAAACAAAGTTGGCTTCGTAGTACTTGAAGAGAATAGGAACTCAAACTAAAATAAAACAAGGACTAACTTAATTAACCCATGAGGAGAAGAGATTTTGTTCAACTGGCGGGTTTGGGAGCTGGGGCAATGATGCTGCCTGTTTCCGCTTTCGCCAAATCGGTAGACCCCAGCCGACTGCTGGAGCCTGCCCTGGATGTGATCCAGAAGAAAAGACTGGCTGACGTGGCACTCAATGCGTCCCGCTCTGCCGGTGCAAGTTATACGGATGTTCGCATAGGTCGTTACCTTAATCAGTTTGTTATCACCCGTGAAGACAAGGTGCAGAACATGGTCAACACCGAGTCGTTCGGTACAGGCATCCGTGTGATTGCTAACGGTACCTGGGGTTTTGCTTCGACCAACGACGTGACCGAGGAGGGAATTGCGAAAGCCGCAAGGCAGGCCGTGGCCATTGCTAAAGCCAACTCCAAATTCCAGACATCGCCGGTAGAACTGGTGCCCGTGAAAGGATATGGAGAGGTGAGTTATAAAACTCCGATCAAGAAAAACGGATTTGAGGTAACCATAAAAGACAAGGCCGACCTCCTGCTGAATGCCAACGCAAGAGCAATGGAGAACGGAGCAAGCTACATTAACAACATTCTGTTTCTGGTAAATGAGCAAAAGTACTTTGCTTCATCTGAAGGGTCATACATCGATCAGGATGTGCACAGAACCTGGCCTTTCTTTACCGTGACCGCTATCGATAAAGAATCAGGGCAGTTCAAGCAGCGTGGCTCTTTCAGCGCCCCTGTGGGCATGGGCTACGAGTACCTTGATGGCCGTGCAGAAGACAAGATTGTTGGCCCCGCTGGCGTAACCCTTTACAATAAGTCGTACGACATGGTGGAAGATGCTACCATGGCGGCGCAACAAGTGAAAGAGATACTGTCGGCAAAATCTGTGGAGCCAGGCAAATATGATTTGGCACTGGAACCTTCTCACTTGTGGTTGACCATTCATGAGTCGGTGGGGCACCCACTGGAGCTGGACAGAGTGCTGGGCTACGAAGCCAACTACGCAGGCACCAGCTTCGCTACTTTGGACAAATGGGAGACCAAGAAGTTCAACTATGGTAGCAAGCAAGTCAATTTTGTGGCTGACAAAACGCAGGTAGGTTCACTAGGTGCTGTCGGCTGGGACGATGAAGGTGTGAAAACAAAAGAGTGGGACCTGGTGAAAGACGGTACACTGGTGAACTACCAGGCCATCAGAGACCAGGCCAAGATCATTGGAGAAACTGAATCGCATGGCTGCTGCTATGCTGATAGCTGGAGCAGCGTTCAATTCCAGCGCATGGCCAATGTGTCATTGAAAGCTGGTAAAGAGCAACTTACGCCCGAGCAGCTTATCGGGGGTATTGATAAAGGCGTTTACATTGTAAAAGACGGCTCATTCTCCATCGACCAGCAGCGTTACAACTTCCAGTTTGGAGGGCAGCTGTTCTTCGAAATAAAAAACGGAAAAATAGCTGGTATGCTGAAAGACGTGGCTTATCAGTCGAATACCCAGGAGTTTTGGAATTCCTGTGTGCAGGTTTGCGATAGCAGAGACTACCGACTCAATGGCTCCTTCTTTGACGGAAAAGGCCAGCCGGGACAATCCAGTGCTGTGTCGCATGGCAGTGCCACCACAAGGTTCAACGGTATCAATGTGATCAATACTGCGAGAAGCATTTAACCTATTAACTAACTCGAAATCAGAATTCAAAATGGCAATATTTTCAAAAGACGAAGCAAGGGCGATCCTGGAGAAGGTGATGAAATTCTCGAAGGCAGACGCTTGCGAGGCTAACCTCAACGGCTCCAATGGGGGCAATATCCGCTATGCAAGGAACACCGTTTCTACTGCAGGGGAAAACAGCGATGTGACGCTGGTAGTGCAATCGAACTTCGGTAAGAAGTCGGGCACCGCAACTGTGAATGAATTCGACGATGCGTCGCTCGAAAAAGTAGTGAGAAGATCGGAAGAACTGGCGCAGCTGGCACCAGAAAACCCCGAGTTTATGGGGCCTCTTGAGCAACAGACCTATGGTGAATCAAAAACTTACGCCGAAGCAACAGCCAAGATAACCCCAGAATACCGGGCGCAGGCAGCTGCCAATAGCATCAATCCTGCGGCAGCTAAGGATGTAACCGCAGCTGGTTTCCTGGAAGATAGCTACGGTTTTGCATCCATGATGAACACCAAAGGCCTTTTTGCCTACAACAGGTCTACTAACGTCAACTTTACGGTGACCATGCGTACCAACGACGGACTGGGCTCAGGCTGGGCCACCAGAGACTACAACGATGTAAGCAAACTTGATACAGCAGAAGCATCGAAAATTGCGATTGAGAAAGCTGTGAAATCAAGCACTGCCAAAGCCATTGAGCCCGGCAAATATACAGTGATTCTTGAGCCCGCTGCGGCTTCTGACCTCTTGCAGAATATGCTTTTCAGCATGGGGGCACGGCAGGCCGACGAGGGAAGAAGCTTTCTTGCTAAAAAAGGTGGGGGAACGAAGCTCGGTGAAAAAATAGTCGACGAAAGAGTGAACATCTATACCGATCCGTTCAATACTGAAGTGCCTGCTTCTCCGTGGACGCAAGATGGCCAGGCCAGAAAGAAAATGGACATCCTTAAGAACGGTGTGGTAAGCAACATGTTCTACGATAGGTACTGGGCCGAGAAACAAGGTGTGGCGCCGGTGCCATTCCCTGGCAATGCTATCATGGAAGGTGGTACTGCCAGTCTTGAGGACATGATCAAGGATACAAAAAAAGGGATTTTGGTTACTCGCTTCTGGTACATCAGAACGGTGGATCCTCAAACGCTGCTTTATACAGGCCTTACCCGTGATGGTACCTTCTATATCGAAAACGGCAAGATCGCCTATCCTGTCAAGAATTTCCGTTTCAACGAGAGCCCTGTGATCATGCTGAACAATCTGGAGACGCTGGGCAAGCAGGTGCGGACAGATGGTAACCTGATTCCTTACATGAAAATCAGGGACTTTACCTTCTCCAGTTTATCTGACGCTGTTTAAAACTCCGAAGGGAACGTCTTCCCGGCACCTTGGTGTTGTCGGGAAGACGTTTAGTTGTAAACAGGTATGAGCAGAAAGCGTTTTGAGGAGTTTTTCTTTACACGGCTTCAGTATGAATCAGGTGACTGGGATGTAGATCAGCGAATGCCGTCCAATTTGCTCAATTCTCTGGTGGAGTATACCACATTGCCGGTGAATACCAGAGAGAACATTGTTTCGCTGAGCTCTGACGAGATTTTCAACAGTCCTTTTTGTTACCTGAGCGGCCACAAGCTGGTTGAGTTTACCGCTACCGAACGGGAGAACTTCAAAAAGTATGTTGAGAATGGAGGTTTTGTCTTTGTGGACGACTGCAACCATGATATCGACGGTCTGTTTGCCAAATCATTTGAAACGCAAATGGAGAAGCTATTTGGGCCAGGTCAGCTGAAGAAAATTCCTAATAACCACCCTATCTATTCTTCCTTTTTCGAATTCGATGGTCCACCCACCACCTCGCAGGAGCTCAATGGCTGGGGCGACGATATTGTACATGATTATTTGAAAGCCATAGAAGTGGATGGAAGGATAGGTGTGCTCTACAGCAACAAAGATTACGGATGTGAGTGGGACTATGACTTCCGCAACAAACGGTTCTATAAAATCGACAACACCAGGTTTAGTATTAATATAGTGATGTACGCCATGATGGCCTGACCTTTTAGCTGGTTGGGTTCGAGACAATGATAGCATGAATGCAGAATTAAAAGAGATAGAAAAAACGGCTGAAAAGCTGGTAGCCAGCCTGGGTGACCTGAAGAAGGAGATTGGGAAGGTGATAGTGGGGCAGGGAGAAACAATCGACCAGCTGCTGATCACATTTCTGGCAGGAGGCCATGGCCTGCTCGAAGGCGTGCCGGGCTTGGCAAAGACGTTGATGATCAGAACGCTGTCAGAAGCAATCGACCTTAAGTTCAGGCGGATTCAGTTCACTCCCGATTTGATGCCGACCGATATCATTGGCACAGAAATACTGGAGGAAGACCATACCACAGGCAAAAGGATATTCAAGTTCAATAAAGGGCCCATTTTCGCCAATATCATTCTGGCAGATGAAATCAACCGAACGTCGCCTAAAACGCAGTCGGCATTGCTTGAAGCCATGCAGGAGTTTGAGGTGACCTATGCCGGAACAACCTATCCGCTGGAGAGGCCCTTCTTTATTTTGGCTACGCAAAACCCGATTGAACAGGCAGGTACATTTCCACTGCCGGAAGCCCAGCTTGACCGCTTTCTTTTGTACATCCGTATAGGCTATCCCACAGCGGAGGAAGAGCGCAATATTTTGGAAAGCACCACTGGCAAGAAGAAAGAAGCGGTGAAAAGTGTCATCAAAGGCGAGGAAATTCTGGAGGCTCAGAAGCTCGTCAGAGAAGTGCATATAAGCAAAGACCTTATTGGCTTTGTGAGCAGGGTGGTGCGAGCTACCAGGGCTGGCGAAAGTGAGGTGAGCTTTGTGAACGAATGGGTGCGCTGGGGCGCCGGGCCAAGAGCGGGACAGGCAATGATCTTAACGGCGAAGGCAAGGGCTTTGCTCAAAGGCCGGTTTGCCGTGACCATGGAAGACATCAAAAGCGTAGCGTTTCCTGTTCTTCGCCATCGAATCCTTATGAACTTCAAGGCAGAAGCCGACGGCGTTACTTCTGACCGAGTAACAGCCGAGCTTTTAGACAAAATCAAACTTCCAGCTGGAGTTTAGGCAACTACCAGGGCATTATCTGTCCTTCAAAGGCAAACTAAAAAGGCTTCTATTGTGAACCCACAGATTCGCCAGTTACTCACACCAGAGATCCTCTCCACCGTTAACGGGTTGGAGCTGGTAGCCCGTGTGATTGTGGAAGGCTACATGAGTGGAGGCAACCCGAGTCAGTCTGTAGGGGCCGGGCAAGAGTTTAGCCAGTACAGAAGCTATGAACCCGGCGACGACCTTCGTCAGCTCGACTGGAAGATGTTTGCCCGGTCAGAGCGCTACTACATCAAGCAGTCAGAGGTCGAAACCAATATCACCGTCAAGTTTATGCTGGACGCCAGCCGGTCGATGGAGCATGCCGAGGGTGGCGTCAGTAAAATACAAATGGCCAAAGTGCTGATTGCGGCGCTGGCTTTTCTGGCGAGAAAGCAGAGCGATACCTTCGGCCTGTTTTCTGTGAACGACCTGCATATAACCGCAGTGCAACCACGGTTTGACCAACAACAATACATTCGCTTTTTGAATGAGTTAATCAAAATAAAAGCTGAAAGCACCTGGAAGAAGGGTAACGGGCTCGAGCATATTTACAGTCATCAAGGCAAAGAGATGATCCTGTTTTTCACCGATATGTATGACAGCGAAGGGGATCTGCACGATTTTATTCGAAAGCTCAAAACACCCCGCAATGAAGTTATTGTCTTTCATTTGATGGGAAGGGAAGAATTGGAATTGAACTACAGTACCCAGCTTACCTTCGAAGACCTGGAAACAGGCGAACGGCTAAAAGTAGACTCGCCTGCTCAGCAAAGCGTTTATCGCAAGAAGATGGGTGAGTGGATAGATGCCACGAGGGACTGGATGTTGCAAAAGCAGGTGATCTACCAACCGACCTACCTTGATGACCCGGCACCTGAGGTGCTTCGGACTTTTCTGAAGGCTCGTAAATCGATGATAAGATGATGCAGCTGGCGAATCCGATGTGGCTTTGGGGATTGCTTGGGCTTGCCGTGCCACTCGCTATTCATTTGCTGAGCAGGAAAGAAGGCAAGGTGATAAAAGTGGGTAGCCTACGACACCTGGCTGATTCCACCACCAGACAATTCCAAAGCGTCAAGCTCAATGAGCTTTTGCTGCTGGCATTGAGAAGTGTGCTTCTACTCACAGTAGTGGCGTTGCTTGCTGGATTGCTTTTGCGGTCTTCGGCAAGCCTTCCAAAATGGGTGGTGGTGGATAGAGGAGTAGAGCAACACAATGAGATCGGCCGGATAATAGACAGCTTGACGAACAATGACTATGAACTGAGGTATCTGGAACAAGGGTTCCCTCTGCCAAAAGACACGATGTCAGAAGAGCAAACGCCGAACCATTGGTTTTTGGCCGAGCAGCTTGGGAAAGCAAAGATTAGCGAAGCTGTTGTTTTCATAAGGGCTTACATGTATGGCTTTAAAGGTAAAAGGCCTCCAAAACCCGATCATATCATGTGGTTTGATGTGCCATTCAAGCCTGTAAGCCTACCTGTAGTTTCTGTTGTTGAAGGCGATAGTATTTGGGAAGTTTCGGAGCAACCTGATGAAGAGTTCACGGAATTTACCACGAGGAGCGCAGACGCAAAGGGTTCAATTACCGTAGAGATGCCGATAAAAAAGGTAGTTATCGTATCAGACGAAGAACACAGTTATGACTCAAAAGTACTCGAAACGGCGCTGCTGGTTTTGAATGATTTGCCTGGTTTCAGGATGGATATTCAATCGGAAAGTGCTACGTTTTTTAGTGCCAACGAAGAAGCCGTAGTTTTTTGGCTGGCGTCAGCAGCTGCGCCTGCCCTGGAAAACGATTTTGTTTTCATGGAGGAAGCTACTTCCGACGATCTTTTGGTACAGCTATCGCCAAAGCAATGGCAACTCACCAAACGGCTCAATAAAAGGGTGGTGTTAGAAGATCGGTTGATAGTTGAATTGTCTAAGTTTTTCGACACTGAACTGCCTTTAATGGCTGAGAGCGACCGTCGGACGATGCCGGAAGCCTGGCGTTGGAGCAAGGTAGTGCCTGCGGAAGTTGACGTTGATAACAAAACTACAAACTACGCTGACATTAATCAGTGGCTGGTGGTACTGCTGGTTTTGACGCTTGTAATTGAACGCCTTGTGGCATGGAGGAGAGGCCAATGAAGCAGATAAAAAACCATCAACTCATAGCGTTACAGCAGAGATACTTAATGCTCCGGCTGATTGAAGTACTGTGTCTTTCTGCTGGCGTTGGACTGATTTTGATGGTGGTGGGTAAAGTGGCCGGGCTCAACCCAATTGATGCGCTGGTACTTGCCGGAACCGTTGGCTTACTTGTGCTCCTCCAGCGAATCTACGGGCTTGGCTTGCACCAGCTAAACCCTGCACGACTGGCGTCTTTTATTAATCGGCAATATCCAGATCTGGACTGGAGTGCTGACCTTTTGGCGACTGATCAGCCTTTGTCGGGTCTACAGCAGCTACAACGAGAGAGGGCTTTGGTGAAGGTTATGGAGTTGAGCAATCTGCGCTTTCCTCACCAGTTATGGGTGGCGAGCGTGGTTTTATTAGCAGGAATTTTACTTATCATTTTCTTCCCGGGAATTCCGGTCGGTGTTGGTTCTGATCAAACTGCTGCGGAAAATTCCGCTACTACAGCCTCTGCTGAAAGTGCTTTTCAGCCGGTTGTGCTGGAAAGTATTGAAGGCACGATTAACGCCCCAGCTTATACAGGTCTGAGAACCGTTTCATTTACTGATCCCAACATTAAAGCTGTCGAAGGCAGTGTTGTCAGTTGGGAATTGAACTTTTCGTTAGCGCCACAGCAAGCACTGATCATCTTCTCGGGCTCCGATACTTTGGCTTTAAAAAAAAGGCAGTCGATGCTCAGTGGTTCGGCCAAAGTCTTTAACACAGGATTTTATCAGGTTGCCTGGCAGCAAGATGGTGAATGGAAGGCCTCTGACTTTTATAAACTTGAAGTGGTGGCGGATTTGCCTCCCCAACTGGCGATTATGGATTTGCCCCAGTTTCAGCAATTTGAGTGGAGTGATGTTCAGAAAATAAATGTCAGGACAGATTTATCAGATGATTATGGATTGAAGGACGCCTACCTGATAGCTACAGTGGCCAAGGGAAGCGGGGAGTCGGTGAAGTTTAGGGAAGAGAAGTTGCTTTTTGAAAAGCCACAGACCATCTCAGGCAGAAAGGTGTTGGCAGAACGAGTCATCGACTTGAAGAAAATGGGCCTGGAACCTGGCGATGAGCTCTATTTCTATGTGGAGGCCTGGGACAACAAGGCACCCAAACAGCAAACCGAAAGAACAGAGACCTACTTTCTGCAGCTAAAGGACACGGCCTCCTACATCGTCTCCAACGACGGCGGCCTGGGGGTCGACCTGATGCCCGAGTACTTCCGCAGCCAGCGCCAAATTATCATCGATTCCGAAAAGCTTGTAGCGGAAAGGAACAAGATAAACAAAGAAGTCTTCGATAACACCAGCAACGGTTTGGGGCATGATCAAAAGGTGCTTAGACTCAGGTACGGACAATTCCTTGGAGAAGAGTTTGAGTCGGGCATCACCGAAACTGAGGCGCATGAACCGGAAGAAGCGGCCGCTCCTACCAACACGGACGAAGCGATGAAGCAGTTCGGGCATGCCCATGACACCGAAAATGAGCATAATCTAGTGCCGCAAACGGCTCATGAACATGCAGGGGGAGAAGAAGAGGAAAACCCTTTGGAGGCATTTGCTCATATGCACGACAGCGAGGAGGAAGCTACCTTCTATATCCAGTCGGTTAAAACGAAGCTGAGAGCAGCTTTGTCGATGATGTGGGACGCTGAGCTGCACCTTCGGATTAACAATCCGGAGCAATCTCTTCCTTATCAGTACAAGATTCTAAAGCTGTTGAAAGAAATTAGCAACGACTCCCGCATTTACGTACACCGCACGGGGTTCGATCCACCTCCAATCAAAGAAGAAAAGCGGCTGACAGGTGATTTGGCAGAAATCAATCCTGCCAGGAGAAGATATGTGTTGGAGCCCAACAGGTCGTTTCCTAATGCCAGAAAGGCATTGGTTCTGTTGGAAAAGTACATGCTACAGCCTGCCCTTGGTTTAACTGCTGAAGAAAAAGAAGTTCTACAGTTGGCTGGCAATGAAATGGCGCAGCAGGCGATTGAGTTTCCCGGGAGATACCTTGAAAGCATGAGTTTGCTAAAGGCTTTGATAGATGATGATTTTGTGCAAAATAAAATTGCGCTGTTGAAGATTAGGAAGGCGTTGTGGGAAATAGTACCTGAACAACCTGCCACACCGGCTTTGCATCCAACTGCTGCCAGTGCCATCGATCAGCAGTTCTTAAAAAGAATGGAGGCCAATGAGTAGCTGGATCCTGTCATTTGAGCCTTTGCTGAATATCCATTTGACCTTATGGGGCCTTATTTTGCTCTTTGCCATTATCGCTGTGGTAGAGTGGCGGAGGAGAATGGGCCGGAAGCTACTCCGGCTCTTAGCACTGCTGCTGGCCTTTATTGGCTTGGCTGGAATACTGCTAAGACCTCATTATCAAACCGAGAGTGTTCTGTCGGACATCATGCTGCTTACCCAGGGATACAATGTGGAAGAGGTGGATAGCCTCCTTCAATCGAACCCGGGGTTGAGCATTTATAAGGCGCCGGGCGCAGCTGACTTTAAAGCAGCTGCTGAGCTTAAGTCATTTAATGAGCTGGCAGGAATCAAAGAAAGAATTCGCTATGTGGTGGGGAACGGACTCCCGGACTACGTCTTTGACGATGCGGCTCCCTTTCGATTTGTCTATTTTCCGTCATCGTCTCCCGAGGGTATTCAGGCAATCAATGTGCCCGAGAAGGTGAGTACGAACAGGAGAAGTGCTGTCAGCGGAATTGCGAGCCAGGTAGCGCCAGGCAGCATGATCAGGTGGAGCGGCCCTGAGGGGAAGATCGACTCGCTACGCCTTTCTTCAAGCACGAAGGAATTTTCCTTTGGCTTCATACCTAAACTAGCTGGTAAGTTTGTCTACGAACTGGAGTTGCTGGACAGTGCAGGCTCCTCAATCGCCACTTACAAAGTTCCGGTGCAGGTAGCCGAAGAAAGAAAGTTGAAAATGGTTTTTGTTAGCCAATTCCCAACTTTTGAATCGAGGTATTTGAAAAACCTGATGGCAGAGCAAGGACATTCCCTGGCGTTGAGGTATCAGCTGTCGAAGGACAAATTTCGCTACGAGTTTGCCAATCAAGCTGAAGTGCCGTTCAGGAGATTAACAACGACTCTTTTAGACGATGCTGATCTGCTATGGATAGACGAAGCGTCGTTGGATGCTTTGAGCAGGGAGGAGACAAATGTCCTGAACGCTGCCGTAGATCAGGGGTTGGGTGTCTTTATCACGGTCAACGAAGTGTCTGCCAGCCGGAAGCCCAGTCGTTGGATGCCTCTTCAGTTCACTCGGTATGATGCGGATACTTTGTCGGTTGCTGCTGACTTGGGCAGGAAAGTTAGCTTGAGTGGGGTAGCGCTTGCGATTGACAAGTCGCCGGAAGTGATCCCGGTTTGGCAGGATGGAAGTGGTAGGTTGCTCGCCGCTTATGCTTATCAGGGTTTGGGGAAAATTGGGACCGCTCTGTGGCAAGACACTTACAGGCTGGTTTTGAAAGGGCAAGAGCTCACTTATGCGGCTCTGTGGATGGAAGTGATTGAGTCGCTGGCCAGGAAGGCATCTGTGTGCTGCCACATTCAGGTGGAGACCAAAGAACCATATTTTATAGATGAACCCGTTCGATTTAGCGTTATAAGTTCCCTTGAAGAGCCGCCGCTGGTGAGGTACAAAGGTGAAACAGTTCCATTGATAGAGAGCTGGCAGCTGCACAATGTTTGGAGCGGCACCATTTGGCCGGACGCAGCTGGGTGGGATTCACTTTTTATGGAAGCTACCGGGCAATCAAAGCATTTTTTCGTGCATGAACAGTCAGACTGGCAATCTGTAGCTGTTACTCAGCAAATAGCCAATACTGCGTTGCATGGCGGTACGGAGCCCGGAATCTCCAGGGAATATATTCAGGCCATCAAAAAGCCGATCTCTGCAGTTATTTTCTATCTGCTACTGCTGATTGGGTTTGGGGGATTGTGGTTGGCTCCGAAGGTTTGATTTCGTGGGGACGTACTCACACCACCACCCTCGGAATATCCTTGTCCAACCTCGTCAGTAGCTCGTAGTTTAGTTGGTCACTCAAATTACCAAAATGTGATACCGAGATAGACAGATCTCCATCGTTGCCTATCAGGGTCACCGTGTCGCCGATTTTTACTTCAGCATGGGTGATCTCCACCAAAAACATATTCATATTGACTACGCCCACCACACTCACGCGGTGGCCATTGATCAGCACACGGCCCTGGTTGCTGAGACCACGACTAAAACCATAGCTGTAGCCAACGGGTATGCTTGCTACTCTCATGTCGTATTCCGCAAGAAAGGAAGTGCCATAGCCAATGAACTCGCCCATTTTCACATTTTTTATATCCATTACATGGCTTTTCCAGGAGATCACCCGCTCCTGACTTCATCACTGGGACACCCAATCTTCTTGGAATAATTGGATAAGGTTTTTTTGCTCTTGGGTTTTATCGAGGAGCATAAGTTTGGTTTCCTGAGATTGCGGCATGTTTAAAGTCAGCCCGAATATCGTTTTCATAATATCGATGGCTTTTTCAGCGCTGATCGATGCCTCCTTGTCTTTTAGCTTTCGTTCCAGTTCTTTGTAAAGCTTACAAGCAGCGAAGGCGATACAGATGTGGGCTTCAATTCTTCTTTTCTTGTAATGGTATATCGGTCTTATCCTTAAATCGGTTTTCGTTATTCTAAATGTTCTTTCGACTTGCCATAACTGGCGATAATAGTCCATGACTGTTTGAGCTTCCAGTCGTGTATTGGTGATGTATCCTTTCAGGCCGTCCCACTTTGAGTCGTCTTTAAATTTTTGTTCATCAATGGTGATCTTTATATCTCCTTCTAGCCTGAGGTATTTATTATAGCCTTTATTGTTGATGTGCTTTTTGGTGAGCTTGCCCGTGTTCAATTGCTTTTTAAGACGTTCTAACCCCTTGGATCTGTTTTTGGCATCATTGGCCGCCCTTGCGGTAGAATATTGGACGATTATCCGTAAGCCATCCTGCCTGACTATTTCTACATATTGTTTATCACTAAGACCTGATGTAAAGATTTTTTGTTTGATAGCTTCACTTTCATTCTTAATCCTGGCTCCTATTATGAAGTTGTAATCTGCTGCTTGTAGTGTGGTTATGTTCTTGTTTGACATAAGACCTGCATCGGCAACTACAATGAACTGTTGGGCATTGTACTTGTTTTTGAAAGCTTCTATGACAGGAAGCATCGTATGGCCTTCAAACTTATTGCCTTCAAAAATCTCATAATCGAGTGGATAGCCTTGCTCTGCCACCAAAAGCCCCAGCACTATTTGTGGGTTACTGTGCTTGCCATCTTTGCTAAAACCGGCTTTTCGCAAGTCATCTTCGTCAGCAGCCTCAAAATATAGAGTGGTTACATCGTAAAAGACAACTCCCAGCTTTTTACCCAAGATGTTCACAGTATGATGGAAGCTTATTGCTTTGATCTGCTCTATGTCCTGGGAATGAAGTTTATCCATAAACCGGTAAACTTCATTGACATGAAGGCTAATGCCTTTGTACTTCTGAAGATAATCAATGGTCTTTAACTTGCTAACAGGATAAACTAATCTGGAGATGACCAAGTGTCTAAAAAGCTCTCCCTTTACTCTATTAAAACCTATTTCATCAAAGAGCTTCCCTAATATTAATTCCGGCCCCAGTAATTGTAGCTGCTCGATATTGTCATAAACAGCTTTGAAAAAATGCTCGTCAGTGCCAACATTGAAATCAAGAACAGATTGGCCCCCATAACAACGAACGTATTCTCTAGCTTGAATCATCAAAACGTCAACCTCAGATTTGCTCGAAGAGCTTCCTATGGTTTTATGCACTCTATAGCTACCCGAACTTTTGTCGATCACCTGCACACTAATGACACCTGACTTGTTCTTCTTCTGCCTGATAAACATGGCACAAATCTAAAAAAACAGCGCCTGGGACACCCAAGACACCTAGAAAAACAAGCCTCATCTTAAAATAACAAACCTTTTGACTTTTTTGAGAGCAAAATGATGAAGTCAGGAAAGGAAGTGCCATAGCCAATGAACTCGCCCATTTTCACATTTTTTATATCCATTACATGGCTTTTCCAGGAGATCACCCGCTTGAGTGGATCTTCTGCCAGCTTATTCTCTCTCATATAACTCACCTGCGTTTCCAGGCTTGGCCAAAGGCCATACTGTAAAATTCCCACCCTCACCATGCCAAGGTTGTTCTCCGGATACATGATTACCCCCGCACTACAGGAGGTATGAAGCACCTTTGGATGCACCCCTTTGGCTTTGAAGAACGTGACGCCTTCGTTAAACATGTCTTTCTGGCTCAGGATGCGCTTGTAGTTGGATACACTTTCCGCACCAGCCAGGTGAGTGCACATGCCTACGACCTCGATGCAGTCTTCAAATTCATTGATAAGGCTGGCCATCTCTTCCCATTCGTCCGGGTTAATGCCAGTGCGGTTCATGCCCGTTTCCAACTCAAGATGAATGCGGGCTTTTTTCTTCATTAGCCGGGCTTGCTTACAGAGGGCGTTCAATCTGATTTTATTGAACACAAAGCATTCCACATCATTTTCAATCATCCACGGCATGTGGTCATCCAGAATGTCACCCATGATTAGAATGGTCGACGACTCCGTGCTAAAACTGGCAACATCCAGTGCTTCGAACGAGCCGAACACAGAAAAATGACGAATACCCAGTCTTTCCAACTCAGGCACCATGTGTTTGATGCCATGTCCATAGGCATTTCCTTTTAGCACTGAAGAAATTGTCACATCGGGGCCTACTAATTTTCTGAGAAAATCAATGTTGTTTTCTAATGCCAACCGGCTGAGCTCAATGGAAGAGCTGGAATTTGGGAACATGCCTTTTTTGATTTGGCTAGCCAAAAAAAATAGCCAGCCTTTGGATAAATGAATAATGTCTGCAATATGCCGCCTGACAATGCGTAAGGCAAGTAAAACCCGGACTAATGGGTTTTGTATCGAAACTAAATTACTACCGTGTCAAATGCAGCATATGTTTATCTTTGCCGCATGACCCGTCAAGAACTATTTACCAACATAAAGAAGAAGCGTTCTTTTTTGTGTGTTGGGCTGGATACTGATATCACCAAGATTCCCTCGCACCTTCATAAGGAGCAGGATCCCATCTTTGAGTTCAATAAGCAAATCATTGATGCGACAGCTGACGTGACTGTGGCTTACAAGCCCAATATTGCCTTTTATGAAGCCTTAGGGCCAAAAGGCTGGGAGTCGCTGCAAAAAACGCTGGACTATATCCCCAACGATATTTTCACAATAGCCGATGCCAAAAGAGGCGACATTGGCAACACATCTGCTTTGTACGCCAGAGCATTCTTTGAGGCCATGAGCTTCGATAGCATTACCGTGGCTCCCTATATGGGACGAGACTCAGTAAAGCCCTTTCTACAGTTCGACGGTAAATGGGTGATTCTGCTCGGGCTCACCAGCAACGAAGGCTTTGCAGACTTCCAGAATGAGCCAATGGCCGATGGTAAGAAGCTCTTTGAAAAGGTAATTACCACCAGCCAGCAGTGGGGGAGTGCCGACAATATGATGTATGTAGTGGGCGCCACCAGAGGCGAAATGTTCAAAGAAGTGAGAGCCCTCGCTCCGGAGCATTTTCTGCTGGTGCCGGGTATTGGTGCGCAGGGAGGCGACCTGGAAGCCACTTGTAAGTATGGCATGAACAGCCAATGCGGACTGCTGGTTAACTCAGCAAGAGGTATTATCTACGCAGGTAATGGCGTCGATTTCGCTGAAAAAGCCAAGCTAGCTGCCACGGATCTTCAGCAACAAATGGATGAAATGTTGGAGAAGTATTTATAAATTGGATGACTGTGAAGCTTTAGACAGCCCAATCTATTTACTTTTTCAATGACAAGATGTTTCCTGAAGAGTTCCTCCATTTTATCTGGCAATTTCAATACTTCGATAGCTCAAACCTTCAAACCACCGACGGGCAAACCATCTTGATAAGTAAGCAAGGTTTTTTGAATACCGACGCCGGGCCAGATTTCAAGGAGGCCAGGGTGAGAATTGGGGACATGGAGTGGAACGGGCAGGTAGAGATACATCTCAAAAGTAGCGACTGGCACAGCCACAAACACCAGTTTGACAAGGCGTATGATAGTGTTATCCTTCACGTCGTGTGGGAGGCAGATCGTGAGATTCTGAGAACCGATGGTACCTATATTCCTCAGCTGGAGCTCAAAGACAGGGTGTCGCTTCAATTGCTCACCAGATACCAGGGCCTGATTCAGCAACGAGTTGAGGTGCCTTGCCAAACGCAAATCAAAAACATCGATGCACTAAAAAGGCAGTCGACGATTGATCGGGTGCTCGTGGAGCGCCTGCAGAGAAAGACAAAGGATGTTGAGATACTCTTGAAAAAGTACGGTGGCGATTGGGATGCCACTGCGGTTCATTTCCTCATCCGGTATTTTGGCTTCAAAAAAAACGAGGAAGGCTTTCAGCAATTGAGCAAGCGGGTCTCCTACAAGGTGATGAAGAAGCTGGCTTTCGACAAGAAGGACCTGGAAGCCTACCTGCTGGGGCTGGCTGGGCTGCTTGATGTCAACTCAAGCGACTTTTATTCGAAAGCCCTCAAAGAGCGATTCGACTATATCAACCATAAGTTTCAGCTTATAGCCACGTCGTTGCCTCCTATTCCCTGGAAGTTTATGCGCATGCGGCCAGCCAACTTTCCAACGATCAGGCTGGCACAGCTAGCGGCTATCATCCATCAGTCACCCCGACTCTTTGCAGTGTTTGTTGAGTCAGATCTGGCTAGGCTCAGAGGCGTTTTTAAATCAAAGGTGTCCGACTATTGGTCAACGCATTTTCAATTTGCTAAGGACGAGCCCGGAGTGGAGAAAGCGAAAACAAGCAGGCCAAGTGCTTTTGTGGGCAGCAAGAGCATAGACATCTTGCTCATCAACTGTGTGGTGCCATTGTTATTCGCCTATGCAAAAGAGCAGGGGAGTGCTGAGCTAGAGGAAAAGGCATTGCTGCTGCTGAACCAGCTACAGTTCGAGGAAAACACGATTACCAGAAAGCTTTCTTTCTTGCCTGTCGAAAAGCCCACGGCCTATGAATCTCAAGCTTTTCTTGAACTCTACCAGCACTACTGCCAGCCCAGAAGATGCCTTTCATGCCAAATAGGCACTCACCTTATCAGGCAAAACCACTAGTATGATCATCGGTTCTTTGCTCCTTGTGATCATTGGCTGGGCCTGTCTGCAATTTGCCAGGCCAGTTTTTGGAACCAGGGCCACTCTGATCCTTATGTCGGTTAAAGTAGCCGCCGGCATGATTGCGATGGTTTACTATTTGCATATCCGACATGAAGGTGATCTTTTTTATTATGATGAAAAGGCTTCTGAATACCTCACGGATATTCAGGCGGGCTACCCGATTTGGGATTTTCTGGCGCAGGAAGCCGATCCGGCTGCTAAGGCAACTCCCCAAAACCGCACTTTTTTCTTTGTGAAGATCATTGTGGTTTTATACATGGTGCTCGGTAGTAGTATTTGGCTCAGTAGTGTATTTCTTACTTTCATCAGCTTTTTGTCAGTTGTTTACCTGGTCAAAAGAGTACACCTGACAGGTGTTGATGTCCGGTGGCCGGTAATTCTCATTTTCTTCCTTTGGCCAAGCATAGCGATATGGGGCAGTGGGGTTTCAAAAGAAACGCTCATGCTGGCTGGGATCAGCATATTGTTTGGTGCAGTTGTGCCTTTTTTTAGTGGAAATCGTTCCAACTGGCTTTTGCATACCGCTTTGCTGGTGTTGGCCTTGCTGGTGCTGGCAAAGCTGCGTATTTTCGTTTTGCTCAGCCTGCTTCCATTCTTGTTTGGCACTATGCTTTTCAAGATTCTTCAAAGGTATATGCAAAAGCCTGCATTGCGCTGGGCACTTGGCATTGCTGGCGTCATCTTAATTGTATCGCTTGTCGTTACTTTTAGCTACTCCGACACAAGTTTCAATCCTGGGTATGTGGTGAAGGCATTCACCGACAACCATGCGGCGATTGTGGCTCAGTCGATGCCGGAGCATGTTGTTTTGGGCCTGGGTACGTTGTGGCAGTGGCCACAGATTGTGCTGCAGGCTATGTTGGGTGCTGTCGCAGGGATGTTTGGCCCATTTCTCTGGGAGGTCAATGCTACTTCGGAAATTCTTCTTCTGCTTGAGCCGGTGTTGCTGCTGACGCTCTTTTTTACGAATTCGGGGCTTCGCAAAAGACTTCCGGTCTTTATTTGGATGCCGTTGTTGGCTTACATCCTCTTCACCTCCAGCATGATCACACTCTCAACGCCTAACTACGGCTCTCTTTCGAGGTATCGACTGGCTTTTTACCCCATGCTTATTTTTCTTGCTTCTTTCCAACACCCCTGGCTGTCAAAAATTAGTAAATTGAAGCTTTTGGAAGGCAACTCAGGTGTTTGATGATAAGGCCAATAGCCCTACCTTTGCACTCTCAAAACTCAAAGCAACTAATAGATAAAAATGATCAACCCGGTAATCATATTCGGAACAGGCCCCATGGGGCACCATGCGATGGAGATTTTCGAAAGCAATGGCGTGACGATATATGGGTTTTTGGAGGAGGATGCTTCCAGGCATGGCACAGAGCTCAATAGTATCTCTATTCTGGGCAGACCTGACGATGACGGTTTTCTGAAGTTGATTGGGAAGAAATGTGACGCTTTTGTGGCCAGCGACGACAACGCCTACAGAAAGTCGATGGTGAAAATGCTCAACGATAAACGGCATGTGCAGCCAGTGAATGCTGTGCACAAAAGAGCTGTGTTGGGTGTGTCTGTCTCCCTTGGTCATGGCAATATGATCAATTCAGGTGCTATCGTGGAAGGTGGAGCAACTATTGGGCAGCATTGCGTAATTCATTCAAACGCCGTGGTTGGGTCTATGGCTAAACTTGGCGACTATGTGCAGATAGGGATCGGCAGCATTGTCAACTCTAATGTAGAGATAGCCGATGAGGCATTTATAGGAAGCGGGGTAACCATAGTTGCCGGGGTGAAGATAGGCAAGAAAGCGAGGATTGGAGCAGGTTCGGTTGTTATCGCCAGTGTGAAAGACGGAGAAACAGTATTTGGAAATCCGGCGCAAGCCGTTAAATAAGTTAAAGTCAACAGCTAAAAGCTAAGAGCCAATAGCAAAAAGTAACACCTTGTTGAAGCAAGGCAGAGTTATAAAAATGAAAAATTACAGTATACTTCTTTATTACTGCTATGCCAGGATCGAGGATCCGGAGGCATTCAGAGAGCAGCACCACCTTTACTGCATCGAAAACAACCTGAAAGGCAGAATCATCATAGCCCACGAAGGGATCAACGGAACCATTAGCGGGGGCAGAGAGGATTGTCAGCGCTACATGGACGATCTGAAAGCCGACCCCAGATTCGCACACACTGACTTCAAAGTGGATCACAACGATGCCAATGCATTTGCAAAGCTGCATGTGCGTGTAAAGCCGGAGATTGTTCACTCAAGCCTCAGCCACATAGACCCCAACCAGCGCACTGGCACCTATGTGGAGCCTGCTGAGTTCAAGGAAATCTTGAAGAATAAGACAGATGATGTCGTCATTTTGGATGTCAGGTCCAACTATGAGCACTCCCTGGGTAAGTTCAAAGATGCCATCACGCTTGATATCGAAAACTTCCGTGACTTCCCTGAAAAGGTGGAAGAACTGAAGGCTTTGAAAGATAAAAAGATCGTCACCTATTGCACGGGCGGCATTAAGTGTGAAAAGGCCAGCGCCTTTTTGCTGGAGCAAGGGTTTGAGAATGTGTACCAACTCCATGGCGGCATTATCAAGTATGGCATGGAGGAAGCTACGCAGGGCGAGGACTTCGAAGGCAAGTGTTACGTGTTTGATAACAGGGTAGCTGTTGAGGTGAACAAAGTCAATCCGAAGGTAGTGTCTACCTGCTACGTTTGTGGCACTCATAGCGACCGCATGGTGAACTGCGCCAATGCAGAATGCAACCGCCACGTGCCAATTTGTGAGAAGTGCGGATGGGAGATGGAGGGAGCTTGTTCCGAAGCATGTAAGTCTCATCCCGACAAAAGGCCTTACGATGGTACTGGCTACTACCAGAAGGAAATGAATGGTTACAATCCTTACAGAGGGCTGTACAGGAAAAAAGAAGAACCGCAAGGTACAACCAGTAAGCTCTGATGGCAAGAATCCCCGAATCAGAGCTTATTCTTAATCCTGATGGTAGTGTTTACCATCTCAGCCTGAAGCCTGAGCACATTGCTGATACAATCATTGCCGTGGGAGATCCCGGCAGGGTGCATCAGGTAAGTCAGTACTTCGACTCCATAGAGTTTGAAATGAACAAGCGGGAGTTCATTACACACACTGGCTATCTCAATAAAAAGAGAGTGACTGTTATCAGCTCTGGCATTGGCACCGACAACGTAGAGATACTGTTGACCGAGCTGGACGCCCTTGTTAATATTGACCTGACTAAACGGGAGCCAAAGAAGAAACTCAAGAGCCTTAACATCATTCGTATAGGAACTTCCGGCGCTATGCAGGAAGATATCAAATTGGGAAGTTATGTTGTTTCGGAAAATGCTATTGGCTTCGACACACTTGGCTTTTTTTATCCTTACCCCCAGTCGGCCAGGGAAGCAATGATTGCAGGTAAGCTGAAAGAGGCTATCTCGTTGGAGTTCATGCCGTACATTATCAGCGGATCCGAAAAATTGATGGAGAAATACGCCTTTGACATGGTCAAGGGAAATACGGTTACAGCGCCCGGGTTTTATGCACCGCAGGGGCGGGCACTTCGCCTGCCCATCAAACACCCTAACCTGGTGGATCAGCTGATGTACTTTCACGAGGATAATTTTTGGATCACCAATTTTGAAATGGAAACCGCCGGCTATTATGGACTTTCCCGCATGATGGGACATAACATGATCAGCCTGAATGCCATTGTCGTAAACAGGGCAAAAGGTACCTTCTCAAAGAACCCCCTGAAAGTTGTGGATGGTTTGATAAAAAAAGTTCTATCCAGAATATAGCCCCAGATCGGCTAAAAGCTCACTTTTAAAAATATTTTCAATACTGGTGAAACATTTAGAAGCTTAATTGTGTATATACATGTATGTACATACATTTACATCATCAAATAACTAAAAACTTATGTTAAGCACAATTTTCACATCATTAGTACTTCTTGTCAGCAATCCTTCTGCTGATGACACAAAAGCCGTTTACAAGGTAAGCACAGTAGAAAGCAAGGTAGTCTGGACGGGCGAAAAGCTGGCCGGTACTCACACTGGCACCATCAACCTTTCTCAGGGCGACCTTCAGTTCGACGGTGATAAGCTAACAGGTGGCTCATTTACCATCGACATGAATTCAATTGTTGACACGGACCTTGAGGGTGAGTACAAAGGTAAGCTGGAAGGACATCTTAAGTCTGACGACTTCTTTGGAGTAGCCACTTACCCCACTGCAACTTTCAAGATCACCAGTGTGAAGTCAACCGGAAAAAACAAGTACGACGTATCTGGCGACATCACTATCAAAGGCACCACAGAGAAAATCACTTTTCCGGCCGAACTGGTTGTTAACGGGAGCAAAGTAACCGCTACTTCTAAAATCACGGTTGACAGATCAAAATTTAATGTGAAGTATGGCTCTAAGAGCTTCTTTGCAGAAATTGGCGACAAAGTGATTTACGATGAATTTGTACTGGACGTAACGCTTGTTGCGGCCAAGTAAGTGAACCCAGTAAATAAGTAACTAAGCCGATTCGGGAAACTGGATCGGCTTTTTTTGTTTTGGCACGCACTTTGTATTCGGTAAATTACTTTTTAGAAAACGGATTATTTAATCGACAAATAGAATGACCATGAAGAATTTTTTAATCTCGGCCTTCCTCCTGATTTCCGGGGCAGCCAGCGCTCAACAAATTGTAACAGATTTCGAGTCGCAGAAGAAGAGTATCGTGAAAATGGAGTTTTTCTCTCCGTTAACAGGCAACACCACCTTTGGGTATGAGCGGTATATAAAGGACTGGGTTTCCTGGGAAGCCAAAGTTGGAATCATTGGCTTAGGCCTCGATCCCAACGAAATTGACCCAAGTGGCGTGCTTTTCCGAGTGGGGCCAAAGTTTAAGCTCAATCCTGATTTTGTGGCTGATGGCATGAAAGGATCACACTTGCTAAGTGGAAAATATATCAGGCCAGAGATAGCCATGAGCTTTTTTACACAGGACAATATTGTGTATGATGAATTTAGTGGCAACGAGTCCAGAAACAGAGAGGATTACTCAGCTGTGGCGATTTTGTTGAACTATGGCCGCCAATATGTG
Source organism: Imperialibacter roseus (assembly GCF_032999765.1). GTDB lineage: Bacteria > Bacteroidota > Bacteroidia > Cytophagales > Cyclobacteriaceae > Imperialibacter > Imperialibacter roseus. Next base: position 745,442 of record NZ_CP136051.1, read on the forward strand.
CTGGCAGACATCATGAGCCTCGACTACCATGTCGGTCTGGGCTATGGGTTCAACAGTGGTGGTGAGGGAAGGTACAGCTACAGCCATGCTGCCGGCGGACGAGACTTTCCGGTGGCAGTCTCTGCCGGATTCACTATTGGTGTACTTTTGAAGTAAGACATAAGGCCTGGAAATATTGTAGCCGTCTGGTGAGTCACACTTACCGGGCGGCTATTTCTTTTTCTTACCGAGATTCCAGATGGTTTCAGCTTTTTTCCCCAATAGCCAGAAAGCCACGGCAAGGATCATGAAAAAGACGGCTTTGTGTAGCGTGTCCCAGCCGTACTCTACATAGCGGGAAAGCAGGTTGATGAGTAAAAATACAATACCAAAGTCACGGCTAAGAAAATCATCATTCTTTAGCCCGTAAATGATGGCACCGACGCTAACAGCCGCCATGAGCACGGCCCACCCCCACAGCTCTACCTGGCTAACCTGGCTCCAGATATTGAAATCGGTATGGTTACCAAAAATGGATAGAAACCAAAGAGAGGTGAATAGCTGAAACAGGCCAAATCCGTAGGTAATAGGTTGAAACAAAGAAATTTTGGTATGGCCAATCAAAAAGGAGCCTCCAACGATAAGGAAGCTGAATACCGTATACCGGAGCGGGTAGTTCATGCCCCAGAACAGACCCTCCCAATTGGTTACATAACCGGTTTCGGTGCCAAACCACGCACCAAAGGCCATCAGAAAGAAAAGCCAGATAACCTGCGAACGCAAACTGTAGGCTACCACGGCATACACGGCCGTAAGCAGAAGTATAAGCAGGGAAAAATGCCCCGACCCTGTATCAAACTGCAAGCCGAGGAAGGTGGCGGAGACAGCTGTGCTAATAACGCCCAGGATAAAAAGCGCTTCGTTGCTGTAAATCTGATCTGGCTTCTTCACCTTGCGTCGGTAGCCAAAGGCATACAATGCAAAAGCAAGAACAGCAAAAAGGAGACTTTTCACCCAGTGAGGGGCATCAATTAAATCCTCTATGAATTTGAGAATCCATTCGTCGGCGAGCAAAAGAAAAACACTGACAATGATGGAGCCAATAGCGAACAGGAAGGCGTAGAAGGCCAGCTTTTGCCAGTCGAAACCAACGGGCTGCACATCGTTAGCGAGCTTGTCAGAAGTTTTTTCATCGATAAGGCCGGAATCTTTCCAATGAGCAATAGCCTTTTTGATTATTTCAGCCTCTTTCTTGCCAGTTTGCAGCATGCTTTATGCGTTTAGCTCTGAGAGCTCAAGCCACCGGAGCTCTTTTTCTTCCAGCAAGGTATCAATTTCTTCTATTTTTGATGCCCATTCGGTAAGCTCCTCGTGTGACCCATTTCCACTGTTTAACTGGAGGATGAATCCTTTCTTCTTTTCTTCTAACTCCTTCAACTCGGCTTCAATGCCTTCCAGTTCTCTTTTCTCCTTATAAGAAAGCGCTTTTTTTTCGGTTGGCTTGGCTACCTCTTTCTGTTTTTCTTTAGGAGCAGGTTTTTCCAGCTTGGCCGCTTTCTCTGCCTGCTGCTCACGGAAGTCGGTGTAGTTGCCAGGGAAGTCGTGGATCACTCCACCGCCTTCAAACACAAACAGGTGGTCGGTGGTGCGGTCGAGGAAGTACCGGTCGTGAGACACCACCATCAGGCAACCAGGAAAACCTTCCAGGAAGTCTTCCAACACATTCAGCGTTGTGATGTCCAGGTCATTGGTAGGTTCATCGAGTATTAAGAAGTTCGGATTTTTGGCAAGGATGAGCAGGAGCTGCAGCCTTCTTTTTTCACCACCACTTAATTTTCCAATGATTTGATATTGCTTTTCAGGAGGAAACAGAAACCTTGTAAGCAATTGCGATGCAGTAATAATGGAACCGTCGGGCCCGGGATGCACTTCGGCCACTTCTTTTACAGCCTCAATTACTTTCTGGCTGTCGTTGAAAGTGAAATCTTCCTGGGTATAGTACCCAAACATGGTATTGACACCCTTGTCGGTGGTGCCAGCATTTGGAAGCTGCTTACCGGTAAGGATATTAAGAAAAGTTGTTTTACCAGCACCGTTTTTACCGACGATGCCAATCCTGTCGTTTTTCTTGAAGGTGTAGTTGAACTTGTTGAGGATGGTGAGATCGTCATAGGCATGCGACACATCCTTTAGCTCCATAATCTTTCCACCCAGTCGGCGGCCTTCTGCGTGAAGCTCCACCTTGTCCTGGCCAAGTTTTTTCGATGCAGTTTCTTTAATGCCTTCAAAAGCTTCCACTCTGTACTTAGCCTTTGTGCCCCTGGCTCTGGGTTGCTTTCTGATCCAGTCAAGCTCCTTTTTCATGAGGTTGCGTGCCTTGTCGACCACGGTCGATTCCAGGGCCTGCCGTTCTGATTTCTTTTCCAGAAAGTAGGCATAGTTGCCCTGGTAGCGGTTCATCTGTCCGCCGTCCAGCTCGAATATCAAATTGCAGACATTGTCGAGGAAGTAACGGTCGTGAGTGATGAGCAGGAGGGTAGTGTTTTGTGTAGCAAGGTGCTTTTCGAGCCATTCCACTGTCGCCAAATCCAGGTGGTTGGTAGGTTCGTCGAGCAGCAGTACATCAGGCTGTTCGATCAGTATTTTGGCCAGTGCCACTCGCTTTTTTTGGCCGCCCGACAGGGTACCCATCAGTATATCTACATCGAGTAGGCCCATTTGGCCTATTACCTGGCGCACAAAAGCCTCAAAATCCCAGGCCTGCAATTCATCCATTTTCTCAAGCACACCTTCGGGGAAATCTTTGCCGTGATGTTCCGCCTGGTACATGGCCTCTTCGTAATCACGAATGGCTCGAATCATGGGGGAATTGGCTTCGAAGAGAGTGTCTAAAATGGAGGTTTGTGGATCAAACTCAGGCTGCTGGGGCAGGTAGGATACCTTGAAGTCTTTGCGGGTAGATACTTTACCGCCGTCCGGCGCTTCCCATCCGGCAATGGTCTTAAGAAGCGTAGACTTACCGCAGCCATTTACTCCAATGATGGCAGCTTTTTCTCCCTGGCTAAGGCCAAAGGTGAGGTTGGTAAATAGAGGCTTGTCGGTGAATGACTTAGCTAAATTTTCAACGGAAATAATATTCATTGACCCTGCAGCAGTTAATTGAAATTTGATTCAGGCTGCAAAAGTACCAGTTGCAAACCACGATTAACTAATAACAGTCAACAAATAACTTTCGTGCTAGCTCTTCATTTTCTTAAAAGCCGCCTCTGCAGCGGCTCGTAGTTCACCAATAGCTTTTTCAAGATGCTCCCTTACTTCGATCCATTTGGGCTCATTCTTAGCTTTGAACGACTCAAACTCTTCCTCCAGCTTTTCTTTCTGGCCCTTGAGTTCAGCTATTTTTTCTTCGATTTCGTCAGTCAAGCCATCCTTTTTCTTTTTGCCTTCTACAATAAGCTGGTCAATTTTTTTACCAAGCTCGGAAAGCAGCGACTCTACTTTGCCTTGTTCTTCTTGCGACATATCGAAAGGATTTAGATTTATAATGGAAGGTAGAAGGATCGGATGATTTATGCAATGACTTTTACCCCTTTGCGCACGACCTTCAGTTTTACTTTGTTCACTTTGGCCCTTGCTTCGCCATCGATGTGGAGGTAGATGCCTTTTTTTGATTCAATAGTCGCCTTCTTCACCGCATACTCTTTTTGAAGTCTTGATTGATGGATCGACTTGCTGAAAAGCTGCCAAACCAGAAACGGTACGTCTAACCATTGAAATTTCTTTAACACGACGATGTTGACTTTGCCATCGTCGAGTTCTGCTTTGGGGGCAATAAAGGCATTGTTGCCAAACTGTGTGCTGTTAGCAAAGCTGACCATCATCGCCTTTTCTTTAAAAGTTTTGCCTTTGAAGGAGATTTTGATCGGACGATCTTTTGACTTGCCGAACTCTTGCAGCGTCACTTTTGCGTATGATTTTAGTCCTCTAACCTTCAGGTTCTTGAACTTGTGCGCCACTTTGGCATCGAAGCCAATACCCGCCACATTGACGAAGCTATCATCATTGATTTTTACGTAATCAATGGATCTCACCTTTCCTTTGTTAAGGGTTTGGAAAGCTCCTTCGATGTTCATGGGGATGTTGAGTGTTCTTGCGAGCCCATTGCCAGAGCCAGAAGGAACCACGCCAAACCATTTCTTGCTGTCCAGCACACCTTTGAAAACCTCGTTCACGGTACCGTCCCCCCCCACTGCGATAAAGCCATCAAATTCTGCAATTCTTTTCTGAATTGTTTCGGTGCCGTCACCAGCATGTCTGGTTACATGCATTTCGTAGTCGAACCTCTCGTGATCCAACCACTTACTAATGAGGGCTTCTTCAAACTTGTGGGTGCGGGTGCCAGCGGTGGGATTGACGATGAAAAGGATTTTCTTTTTCCTGGGCATTTTACTCTTTGAAAAGTGGCACAAAGGTAAACCTTTCGCCATCAAAAAGTCCCTGGTCACTTAACTTTAACATAGGGATAACAAGCAGTGCCATAAAGGATAATGTCATGAAAGGCGCTGACAAAGTGGAGCCCAACTCTTTGGCCATCAGGTCAATCTCCTGGTATTTATTTCCAACAGTGTAGCCGTCTTCTTTTGCCATCAATCCAGCGACGGGTAATGGTAGTACCTTTTGCTTTCCCTTTCCGATAGCAGCTATTCCGCCTTTGTTCTCAACTAGCAGGTTGACTGTTTCGCAAATGGCTTCGTTGGAAACGCCGATGGCCAGAATATTGTGCGAGTCGTGCCCGACGGTGGAGGCAATGGCGCCTTCTTTCAGCCCAAAGTTGCGGATGTAGGCGATAGCAGGCGGCTGATCGCTGTAGCGGTTGATGACCGCAAATTTCAACACATCATGTTCGATGGATGTTTGTGAATCCGAATCCAGTAGGCTTGCATCAAACCAGCTTTCTCTGGTGATGAGCTGGCCGTCGAGAGCATCGATAACTCTTACTTGCGAACCACCCATTTTTAGGTAGAAGTCACTTGGTTTCTTGGGCTGGCAATTGAACTGGTTGATGGGCGAGCAAGGCTTGGTTACAAAAAGGGCTTTCCCATGTTCGGCTACTTTTTGCCCATCGGTCCATGTCTCCAAAACGTTAAAGGTTTCAATGCTGCCTATCACAATAAAATCGGCGGGGTCGCCCTTTTGCAGCAGACCAACATTCAATCCGTAATGCCTGACGGGGTTGATGCATGCTACCTGCAACACATCGAAAAGGTCGTGCCCTTTTTTTAACGCTCGCACGACTAGTTGATTGATATGGCCTTCAATCAGGTTGTCTGGATGCTTATCGTCGGAGCAGAACATCAGCTGATCGGCATGATCCTTCATTAGTGGGATTAACGCCTCAAAGTTTTTTGCAGCACTGCCCTCCCGAATGAGTATTTTCATGCCGTGCTTCAGCTTGTTCAGAGCTTCTTCAATAGTGAAGCATTCGTGGTCGGTGCTGATACCTGCCGAGATGTAGGTAGCAGCTTGCTCTCCTTTGAGTCCGGGCGCATGCCCATCCACAGGCTTGCCATGCTTTTGTGCTACTTTGATTTTGTCCATCACCAGCGCATCCCTGTGCAGCACCCCCGGCCAGTTCATCATTTCAGCAAGGTATTTGATCTCAGGTTTAGAAAGCAGATAATCAATATCCTCAGCGGTGATGATGGCTCCTGCTGTTTCGAACGGAGTGGCTGGCACGCAGGAGGGTGCGCCGAAGTTGAACTTCAGTGGAACGGTCTTAGCATTCTCGATCATGAACTCAACGCCGGCTACACCCAGCACATTGCCAATCTCATGTGGATCGGATACTGTGGCGACTGTGCCATGTGTAACGGCCATCTTCGCAAATTCTGACGGGACGAGCATCGAGCTTTCAATGTGCACATGCGCATCGACAAAGCCGGGAAGAATGAACCTTGGCGGAGCGTCTTTTAACTCGTCAACGCTTTTTATGACGCCTGCTTCTATGGTGAGTCTGCCGGGGTAGATTCTTTTGTTCTCAATGTCAATTATTTGCCCTTCCATTTTGTCTCTACTTGGATTTATAGGATTGAAAGATGATAAGATTAGTATTTTAGTTACCTGTAATTATTTGAATCCAAACTTTATCAGAAGCCATGATTTACGAAGAACTCACACATCGGATAATTGGGTGCGCAATGAAGGTACATACCTTTCTAGGAAACGTTTTTCACGGTTCGCCGTTGCGAGAGGTAATATACCAAAGAGCCCTTGCAATCGAAATGGAAAAGCAAGGTCTTGGGTATGCAAGAGAGATGGAAATGACCATCTATTATGAAGGAATTGATATTGGGACTCGCAGAGTGGACTTTTTCGTTGAAGATAAGATCATGGTTGAGTTGAAAGCGGTGATCGAATTGAACGATAATCATCTTAACCAATGCAGAAACTACCTGGAAGCTTACAATTTACCTGTTGGGCTCTTAATCAATTTTGGTAGCCGCAGTCTTCAATATAAGAGAATCTATAATACCAAACACCCAGATGTTAAGGCTAAGCAGTAACTATCGAAGCATTTCCTGACCTTACTCGAAAATCCTAAAATCCTTTCATCCAAGGAATCCTAGTAAAGACAGGAAATGATTAATTCGACCACACATTCAAGTTGTGTTAAAATATCGTTTCAGCCCTCAATACGTCAAAACAATTGACGGATCCACTGGCCACCTCCCAAATGATTTACCGTAAACGGCCACACCACCTTCGCCCTCTGTTCTTATTTCTACTGTTATTTTTCCGGTCTTGGCGGCGTCTTTTAGCATTCTCTTTGAAACTGGTACCTTAGTCAGGTAGCCATAAGAGCCAGCCTCTCTCAGTTTTTTGTCTTGTAGCTGGTGGTGCCAGCTCAAGATGCCTTTGTGATCCGCTGGGTCGTCGGCGAGGGTCGTCGTTTGCACCTTGGTGCCGTTTACCCAAATGGAGACGGTAGATGGAAACATCGTTTCGTCAGTCATAGGGTAGGAGTTGGGGTTGGCGCTCGGCTCAGCTCTGGCACCCAGCATATAGTCTTTACCCGCCTCGAATTTTTCCTTGTCCTTGGCGAAAAGCTCCTTGGCAGATATTTCTACCAGAAAGTAAGCTTCTTTTGCTTTTGCTGTCTCTGTACCGCTTAGGTCAAAAGTGTATTCGAAGCTGCCTTTGCCAGCGCCATTCACCTTTAGCCCATCCAGTACATTCCACTGTTTTTTACTCCAGTCAGCCTTGGTGAAAGAAGCCGGAGAAACACTGATCACCTCTGTTTTTGCCAACTTGTCGGTTCCGGTTACTTCGAAAGCTGTAAAATTGCGGTGCACCACTTTGCCACTCATGTCTTCCAGTCTCAATTTGAGGATAGACAAGCCAGCTGTTGAAGGCATTGTCACTTCTATTGGGGCAGGTGTCGATTGAATATATGGCTTGTAGTCCACCAATTGGCTGCCTTGTTTGAAAGTTGATGTTTCGCCGAGGTAGTTGGTGTGGGTCAGCTCGTACACGATTTTTAGCTGGCTCCCCATTTCCTGGGCGCTCATGGACGATAAGTAGAGCGGCACGCTGACTGTTGCTCCGCCCTTTACTGTTTTGCTGATTTCATTTCCGGTAGAAAGATAAACCAGGGAATGAAAGTCGTTGGTGGTCATTCCTTCAACAATCTCACCTAACCCTGTTTTCTTTTCCGTCCTGTCAAACCGCCAGTAGCCGTTCCACTCGTTGATCACATCATGGTGCTCGGTATACAGCCAGCCCGACATGAAGGGGTATTTGCGGAAGGTGTTCATCATGCGGTGGTAGTCCCACGTCCAGTCCACGTCGCCGGTGCTGCCATCGTAGCCCCACACGTTACCACATTCTGAGTTGATATTGGGCTGATTGCCTTGCTTGAACCCGTCTTCAAAATCATAGGTGCTGCCTGGGTAGGTATTTTTCTCCAGATTGGCCATAAAAGCCTCCCATTCCCATCCGGGAAGATAGCTGTGCCAGGAGTTGATATCCGTTTCTGTATGGCCTGCGCCGCAGCAGATGGAGTTGTCTTCTACCAACCGACTTCCATCCAGCGACTTGGTCAGGTAATACATGGAGGCCACCCATTTTTGTGTTCTAGGCAAGTATTTGTTTTCCTTTTTGCCATCGACTTCTACGGCGGTTCTCAACCCCCATGTTTCGTTGAAAACTATCCATGAAAAAATCGCTGGGTGGTTGTAGTCTCTCTTGATCATTTCCCGAAGGGTATACTCGGCTTCGGCTTGCATTTTCTCTTCTGGCTCTCCCCAGCTGTTAGGTAAGTCGGCCATGACGAGCAAGCCCAGCTTATCTGCCCAATACAGTTTGCGGGGCACTTCGGCTTTGATATGAACACGGATGCCGTTAAGTCCAATGGACTTGCTTCGCTCAATTTCTTCCCGCATAAACTGGTCGGAAGGGAATGTGTAAAAACCATCAGGGTGATAAGATTGATCTAACGTGAGTTGAACGTAGATGGGGTTGTTGTTCAGGGCGATGTAGGGATAGTCAGTGCCCGGAAGGTTCACTACAGAAATCTTGCGCATACCGAAGTAGGTGCTCACTTTGTCATCTCCTAGCGTTGCTTCGGCGGTATAAAGGAAGGGATCCTCAAGGCTCCAAAGGTGAGCGTTTGGAATATTGATACTGAAACGTACTTTGTTTTTTCCTTTGGTAATAGTTGCATCCTGCGAGATCGGGGTTGGTGCCCCTTTAATTACCACGTTTACTTTGATGTCTTCTGTTGCGTCATCTGGTAAATAGGCCGTTACGTCAACTTTGTTGTTGTCGATATCGGGGGTGAAATGAACGGCTTCCAGGTAGTTATTTCCTCTGGCCTCCAGATAAACGGTTTGCCATAGACCTCTGGCATTGCCGTAACCTTGCTTGCCATACAAAGTAAAATCTCTGCGAATGTCGTCTACCCGGATAACGAGCTTTTGAGCTTCCCCGTAGTTGACATAAGGTGTTAGGTCAAACGAAAAAGGAGTGTAGCCGCCCTGATGACTACCCAACTTTTGCCCATCGAGCCAAACAGTGGTTTCCCAGTCGGAGGCGCCTATGGTCACGAAAGTTTTTTTACCCTTCCAGCTTGGGTCAACGGTGATCTCTCTTTTGTACCAGGCGATGTCCGCTTCGTCCTTTACACCAGAAAGGGTGGAGCCCCATGGAAATGGAACAAGGATGGTTTTGTCGAAACTGGTATTGCCTGTGCTCCAGCTCTTCGTGAGGCCTTCATCGTCAGCATCAAATTTAAATTCCCAAACACCATTGAGGTTTTTCCAATCGGCTCTTTCAAAGTCAGGCCTGGGATGCTCCGGCAGCGGAATCATCTGCGAAAAAGCAAAGAATGAAAAGAGTGTGCCGAGGCAGGTAAATAATAAGGATTTCATAACTGAGTAGGTAAAGTGTTCAACCCTAAAACTATGTTTTAAGGAGTCCTTTTACAAATGAAAATTGGAGAGCGGTTCAATGTATTTAGAGCAGCGCTGCAAGAAGCTGCAAGCAACCAAACGAAATTAGTTTTTCAGGCCTTGAAAAAAGGCATACTCTGAATATAGTTAAGTATTTGTATTGAAAATTATTTATAATAGCTGTTAATAATTTAATTACTATTTATAAAGTAAAGTAAAAATTACTTTCGTAACGAACTATAGCAATGGACAACACGGATTTAAGAATACTGGATGAGCTGGCTGCCAATTCACGAATAACCGGGGCGGAGATAGCCAGGAAGATTCACTTGTCGCTGCCGGCTGTGACGGAGCGCCTTAGGAAGCTGGATAAGTCGGGGGTGATCGAACAGTATACGATCAGGTTCAGTAGAGAGCGGTTGGGCCTCAAGTTGCTTGCCTTTGTGCAGGTATGGCTGGAGCATGCTGGGGCCTCCAAAGCTAAGGAGTACCTTGTGAGCCTGCCACAGGTTCTGGAGTGCCATCACATTGCTGGCGATTATGACTTATTGTTAAAGGTGTTGGTGAAAGACACAGGTGAGTTGGAGGAGCTACTTTCTAACCGAATCAAAGGGAGCCCGGCCGTGACGAGAACAAGCACAACCATTGTGATGAGTACTTATAAAGAAGACATCAACATCAGATCAAAATAGAAGATGACTTACAGTGAAGCAGAACAATTAGTCAAAGGGTTTGAAGAAGGTACCTGGCCTTCATCGGAGTGGACGCACTTTGCTCATTTTGTGATGGCGTTGTGGTATACTTACCACCATCCGATAGCGGAAGCAAGAAAGCTGATCAAGGAAGGCATCAAAAAATACAACGAAGCTGTTGGAGGCAAAAACACCGAAAACTCCGGCTATCATGAAACCATCACGGAGCTGTATATTCAAATTGTAATAGGCTATCAGTTGAGTTTTACCCGTGAGTATGACTTCGATGCTTTGTTGTCGAACCTGGAAGCACAGCCCTTCATTCAAAAGGAATTTCCTTTCAGTTTTTACTCTAAAGAATTGCTGATGAGCAAAGAGGCTAGGGCAGGATGGGTGGAACCTGATGTAAGACCCATAACCTTATTTGACACCGAAGGCAAAATGCTGAACGCTGCCTCCTAAAGCAAAGCCCCAACAGAAACGATCTTCTGCTGGGGCCTTTTAGAAATAAAACTTAAAGAAGGTTTACTTCAAATTCGCCAGAAACTCTACCACATCTCTAATTTCCCGCTTCGTCATGATGCCGCCCATAGGAGGCATGCTGGATGGGGAGTTTTTGCGTTCGCTAATTCTTGCCGTGGGAATGTGAAGTGGTTCAGCTTCTGAAGTTTTCAGCACCAGTTCTTTGTCGGTTTCTTCCATCAAAATGCCAGACACTTTTTGTCCGTCTTTTAGCGTAAGTGAAACAGAACCAAACCCTGGTGCCAGTCTCGCACTGGGCTCGATCAGGGCCTGGAGTATTTGCTCTCTTGTGAGTTGGCTGCCTATTCCTCCAAGCTGTGGGCCAACGGTCGTTCCCTCCCCCCGAATCACATGGCAGCGGGTACACTGTGCGGCAGGGTGGGTGTAGAAGGTTCTGCCACCCAGGCGAGCATCGCCACCATAAAGCGTTTCCTGAAAGGCGGCAACGGTATTCGTATCGTCAGATTTCAGTGGGACAACCTTGGCGGCGAGCGCTGCTGAACCATTTGCCTCGGATGCCTCGATGAGATCAAGCGTCAGGCTCTTGTCCAGTTTCTTGTTGGTAAGCTGATCGATAAGCCCTGACAAGATAGCCTCACTTTTTTCAGCTGGCATCTTGCCCAATACTGTCAACATTTCCTGTTGTTCTTTTAAAGAACCTTTGGCGAAAATAGGAGTGACAATGCCAGGTAGATTTTCAGCGGAAATCTCCATTCCACTCAAAAGGCTAAGAGCGGTAGTTCTTACCTCGCCTTCTTTGTCGTTCATGCCTTTCTTCACGAGTCCTTCCATGTCACTATAGCTAAGCTTGCCCAGGCTTGTGAGCATTGCCGCCCTTACTTCGGGAAGTGGGTGGTTTGTCATCATCGTTGCTAGCTGGTCATTAAAGTCAGGTACTTGTAATTCTGCCAGCATATTGGCAGCCGCAATCACGACAGCGCTATTGGAGCTCTGAAGAAACTTAGCAGCATTCGCTTTTGCTTTTGCCTGAGCAAGTGCAGCGTCTCTTTTGATTTCACCACGGTAGCGGCCATCTACTCTGTCCATCACCGATGGGTTGGCCCAGGTGCCCAGCGTGGCAAGTGCTTCTGCTTTTAGTTCCGGCGCCACGCCATCTCTGAGTGCAAAGGCAATGACCATATCAAGCTCTTTATCTCCACCCACTCTCAAAGCCGCATTGATAGCCCTTCTAAGCAAAGGCTCTGAGGTGAATCTGGTTTCAGTAAGTACGCTTGCCAAAGCTGGCAAAGCTGGTTCTATCGACCAATCATCGTTGATGGCTCGTGCTGCTTCTGTTACGATATACTCATCCTGATCTTTGAGAAAGGCAGTTACCTTTTCGCTACCAAGTCTTCTCAATACCAATACAGCAGCAATGCGCAAAGACCTGCTTGAGCTGCTTGCCAACGCCACCACTGGCTCTTGCTTGCCTATCCGGCTGAGAGCGAGCACTCCTGCATGTCTGATATAAATATCTTCATCGTTGTTGGCCTCAATCATTTTAATAAGGTCGGGAATAGCTTGCTCATATTTAAGTCTTCCAAGCGCTTCGGCAGCGTAGAAGCGGGTTCTCGGATAGTCGTCGCTCAGTAGTTTTACTAGCTGAGGTGCAGCCTCTGCGTACTTTACATCTCCCAGCATTTTGGCTGCCTGAGCCACTATTTCAGGGTCGCTATCACCAAGTAGCCCAACAATCGGCGCTGCATGGTCGAGGCGTTGTCTTCCCAGTTGACCAAGCCCCCAAATACCATGAACTCTGGCAAGTTGGTTGTCGGTTTGGTCGATAGCCTTTTTAAATATTTGTGCGCCTTTTTTACCACGGTTCACGAGCTCAAACTGTGCCTTTTGGCGAATGCGCATATCGGCATGAGAAAGCAAGCTGTACAACTTGTCCTCACTTTGACTTTCGTAATCCAGCACCATCAGCTCTTTGGTTTCTTTACGGGCGGCTGCCAGGTCATTCTTGTCGCTGGTTACATCTATTTTCCAAACTCTGCCATAGTTCTTTGTATCCCATCCATTGATCCAGTCGGCGGCATAGAGCGCACCATCAGGGCCAAAGCGGATACCAGTAGGCAGGATGCCCAAAGCCAGTTTCTTCTCCTGCTCCAGCTCGAAGGTGGCTCCTTTAGGCTTCAGGGTAAACGACCAGATAGGGGATCTGCTTGGGTTGCCAACAAACTCCACAAGGAAGAAATGGTTTTTCCAGGCTGAGCCAAGTGCCGTGCCAGGGTTATATACCATTCCAGTTGGCCCATTGTGATAGTTCATGATGGGGGGGATGATATAAGCAGCCTGACCTTCCCAGCGTGGCTGGAAGAGCTTTTCATCCATCCATACATGGTACTTATTGTTGCGGGGGTCGGTGTATTTTCCATACTGCCAGTTGGCTCTCCAGCCAGCGTCGTGCCCCTCTACTATGTGAACAAGCCTTTCGCTTTCCCCACGGTGGTCGCCGTCGTTGTCGGAGCTGATGATATTGCCATAAGCATCGAAAACAAATTCATGCGTGTTGCGAAGTCCGGCAGCAAATACCTCAAAGTTGCTCCCGTCAGGATCCGACCTTACAATCACACCCTGGTTAGGATATTTGTATGTGCTTCCGTCTTTGGCGGTCAAGTTGGCGCCAATATCCCCAATGCCCCAGTAAATACGGCCATCGGGCCCTTCAATGGCACCCGACATTCCGTGCCCACCGAAGCCGATATGCACAGCAAATCCTGTCGCAATCGACTCTTTTTTATCGAGTACTTCATCGCCATTCGTGTCTTGAAGCCTCCACATATCTGGGCCAACGCCCACAAAAACATCGTTTTTCCTCACCAGTAGTGCTCCGGCTACGTCGGTTATTTCGTCATGAAAATCGCTGAGAATCCGCTTGGATACATCGGCAATGCCGTCACCATTTTCGTCGGTAATTTTCCATACTTCTTCTTCTTCCACAGCAAGGTCTTTCCAGTCATGGACACCGTCATTGTTCAGGTCGGGCAGGTATTCATTTCTGGCACTGTTTTCTGGTGCGAATTCCTTATGTAGAAAGGCCCGGCGTTCCTCTGCGGTTTGCAAGGCGATAGAGCGGGTCATCCAGTCCTGGTGGCCACGAATATCGAACTCAGAGTGCTTCTGACGATTGGTTCGGGTCAGGTACACATTGCCCTCATCATCTATCGACATGGCAATGGGGTCAGGTGCCAGGGAGTCGGACGCCCAAAGGCTCATCGTAATGCCATCGTACAGCTCAAGGGAAGTATTCTCACGTACTTCTTTGGCCCGATTATAAGCGGTAGCCTGGTCTTCTTTTATCGTTAGAGGAGTTTCTTTAGGCAGCTCTTCGGTACAGCCGATGAGTAGCAAGGTCAGAAAAAAAGCAGGCCACAACCTGCGGGTGTTCAGTAGGAATGTCATATTAAACTGGAGTATATATTTGAAAGTATAAGTTTATATTATTTTAGACGAGGAAGCCAGTAGTTTGCCTTAAACGGCAGGAAAATTTCCCAGCGGCGTCAGATAACTTCCTTTTTTTGGCTGGGAGTGACCGAATACCGTTCAGCCTGACAATCAGGGTAGATACATAATTTTTGTATTGACTTTTGTGAACCTGTCCCATAAAATGGAGATATTAAGCTACGCATTTAAATGGAGCGCTTAAACTACCTGCTTTGAACATTCAATATTTTACAGAAGATCCTCTGTTTATTTTAGCTATCGGAATCCTTGTTGTTTTCATCAGCATCATAGGATTCAGGCTCCATGCGTTTCTGGCGCTGCTCCTTGGTGCCTTTGTCGTGGCGCTCATCACTCCCGAATCAGCAGTTCTTCTTTATCAAATGGGCAAAGGTGCCTCCGAGGCTTCTGCTCAAAGGCTAGCCACCCAAGGTGAAGGGATTCGCATCGCTACTGAATTCGGGAATACCTGTGGTAAAATTGGGATACTGATCGCTATGGCTTCCATCATTGGTAAGACCATGCTGGAAAGCGGGGCTGCTGAAAAAATTGTGCGGTCTACCCTGAAAGTCACGGGCGACAAATATGCACCCATGACATTTCTGGGAAGTAGTTTTTTTATTGGTATTCCTGTGTTCTTTGATACCGTTTTTTACCTCATGGTGCCGCTGGCTAAAGCCATGGCCATGCGGGTTGGTAAAAATTACGGATTGCTGATCTTGTGCATTGCTGCTGGAGCCGCCATGGCCAACTCATTAGTTCCGCCAACACCGGGCCCACTATTTTTAGTCACCGAAATGAACATACCCATCGGCATGATGATGATGGGAGGCTTCCTTGTTGGGCTGGTGACCATCAGCGCCGGCTACCTTTATGCCGTCTGGGCCAATCGCAAGTGGCCAATTCCCCTGCGGAATGCGGTGGATGCTCCGCTGGATGAGATCAAGGCACTGTCTGAGAAAGACGAGCGGGAGCTTCCTGCTTTGTGGTTTTCCTTGCTGCCGATAGTTATTCCTATTGCATTGATAAGCGTAAATGCCCTGATCGGCTCTTTTGCTGAGGTGAGTGAAACATCATCGTTCACTGGGGTGCTGGACTTTGTCGGAGAAAAAAATGTTGCTTTGTCCCTTGGAGCTCTTTCTTCCATTTGGCTGCTGGCTGTGCAGAAAAAAGGGGACAAAAAAGGACTAACTGCCTCAGTTCAAACAGCCTTGATGAGTGCTGGCGTGATCATCCTAATTACCTCAGCTGGTGGCGCTTTTGGGGGAATGTTGCAGCAAACCGGCATCAGTCTGCGACTAGCCGAGCTCACCAAAGACTACCAAATGGCGTTGATACCATTGGCCTTTTTTATAACGGCGATTGTTAGAACCGCTCAGGGGTCGGCGACAGTAGCGATGATTACTGCCTCGGGAATACTGGCAGGTATGGCAAACACAGGCACGCTGGAATACCACCAACTCTACCTGGGGCTGGCCATTGCCTGCGGCTCGAAACTTATTCCCTGGATGAATGACAGTGGCTTCTGGATTGTGTGTAAAATGAGCAACCTTACCGAGCAGGAAGCACTCAAAACTTTTTCTCCCTTGCTTACGATCATGGGGCTGGTCGGGTTAATCGTCATTCTTATTGCTGCCAGTATTTTTCCCCTTATCTAATTGATATATCAGAAACGTCGAAGAATATGACACCTAATATTAACCGAAGAAAGGCCATATCTTCCCTTGTCAAATCCTCTCTTGGAGCTACGGCCGTGGCTGGATCGTTGGGTTCAATGATGGCTGGGTGTGAGGCAACAGACAGCAAGGCCGAAGCTAATCCGCCGCTGAAAACCAAACCAATGAGAATGCACGTCGGCTGCCAGCACGGGGGCACGGGGAAAGAAAATCTTGAGTACCTGGCCCGGCACGGCGTGTATCACCTGGATGGAGGCTCTCCGAAATTGATTGAAGGAGTTGGCTGGGATTTGGATGACTCTCTGGCTAAAAAGGAAGCCTGCGAAAAATACGGGATCAGTCTCGACGCCTATCATCTGCCGCTATCCTCAGCTGGTATCGACAAGATTTCAACGCCTAATATCATGCTTGGGAAAAGTCCCGAAAGAGATCGTGAGATAGAAATGATCCAGCAAATGATTTCGGTGGCGGGAAAAACGGGTGTTCGCACCCTCAACTACAACACAATTATCCTGGAGATACTCAGAACAAGCAGAACAGTTGATCCCACCAGGGGCAATGCCTCTTATAGCACATGGAATTACGAAGAGGCCCTGCAGCAAGACAAACCAAAAACTGTTGCAGGAGATGTTTCCATTGATACCATGTATGAGCGGATTACCTACTTCCTCGACCGGGTGCTGCCAGTGGCCGAGGAATACAATGTGCGCCTGGCTAACCACATCGCCGACCCACCAGCGCCCGTGGGGTTCAGAGGGATAACAAGATGGAACAGCCCCGATGTGTTTGAAGGGATCAAGAAATTTGCGCAACTATACGACAGTCCCTCACACGGTTTTAACCTCTGCCTGGGCTCCACCGCTGAGGGCTTAAAGGATCCAAGAACGGAAATTTTACCCATCATTCGCTGGGTGGGGGAGAGGAAACAGATATTCAACATTCACCTGCGAAACATCAAAGGCGGGTGGAATAATTTTCAGGAAGTATACCCCGACAACGGGGATATGAATTTTGCTGAGATTATCCGGGAATTGAGAAATGTGGATTATGACGGTATGGTGATGCCGGATCACATTCCGCACCACGACGACCCCGCCAGTGGCTTGCAAGGGCACGCCTTTGCATTTGGCTACATCAAAGCATTGATAGACGTTATCGGCAGTGAAGTGTAAAATTCAAGTAATTTGCTCTACCCCTGGCCAAATAACCAATAACTAGTCACTTAATTACCCCTATGAAAGGCCCCATCATCCAAGACATCATCATCACCCCCATCGCCACAGTCGACCCACCGCTACTTAACGCCGCCGGGCTGCACGCTCCTTATGCGCTCAGAACGATAGTGGAGATTGTTACCGACGATAACATTATTGGCATCAGCGAGATTCCCGGCACCACCGATACTAACGAGGCGCTTGAGAAAGCAAGAGAGCTTATCGTTGGGAAGGATGCCTTTCAACTCAACCAGATAAGAGACGCCATAGAAAGCCATTTTGATGAGGAAACCACCTCAGAACGGGGCGACGCTCCCTGGGACCAGCGCAAGATCGTTCATGTTTTCAGCGCTATTGAAGTGGCGTGCCTCGATATTCAGGGCAAGGTGCTTGGTAGGCCAGTTGTTGATCTTTTGGGTGGAAAAAGAAGAGAAAGGGTGCCTTTTGCAGCCTACCTTTTTTATAAATATGAAGGAGCTGGCGGTGAACTGGCGTTTGGTACTGACCCCAACGCTACAGGTTGGGATGCTGCCCGGCAGGCCGAGGCAGTTACCCCGCAGGGCATCGTTGAGCAGGCCGTTGCCATGGTTAAGGAATTCGGAAATAAGTCAATCAAACTAAAGGGAGGTGCTTTTCCGCCTGTGGAAGAAGTGGCGGCTATGTTGGCGCTTTACGATCACTTTGGCCCGGATGTGCCCCTGCGCCTCGACCCTAACGCCATTTGGAAGCTTGAGACGGCCATCGAATATGGTAAAAAGATGGAGGGTATTCTGGAGTATTTCGAAGACCCTGTCAGGGGACAGGAAAATATGGCTAAGGCCCGAAAGGCGTTGAAAATGCCACTGGCTACCAATATGTGCACGACTAGCTTTGAAGACATTCCTGGCAGTATTGCCTTTGGTTCTGAAGATATTATACTCAGCGACCATCATTTTTGGGGAGGGCTGCGCAGCTCCATGGAGTTGGCTAAACTTTGCCAGACATTCGGGCGCAAATTGTCGATGCACTCCAATAGCCATTTAGGTATTTCGCTGGCAGCCATGGTGCATCTGGGCGCTGCATTGCCGGAGATTCCTTACGCATTGGATACCCACTATCCGTGGCAGTCGGAGGAGGTAATTGCAGGCGGGCGAATGAAGTTCGAAGAGGGAGCTGTGCTGGTGCCAACTGGCCCCGGACTTGGGGTGGAAATAGACCAGGAGGCCCTGAAAAAGCTACACGAAAACTATTTGAAATGCGGCATCACCAAACGTGACGACCTGGTCGAGATGAGAAAGGTGATTCCTGACTGGGAATTTAAGAAGGTGAGGTGGTAGACGCCATTTATTCCTTCATCACCTCTGCCGAGAAGCTCTCTGCCCAGTTAACGAGCAAGTCCCTTTGCTCTTTGGACAATTGTGCATCGCCATGCATGATCGTGTACGATTCCAGTGGCATTTTTCCCTCGCCCACCTCTTCAGTAAGGTCTTTGAGTATTCTCACTTTCTTACTCTTTCTGAGGCCCGCCCATTCCGAAAAATTAACTTCTTCTCTACCATGATTGATATGGTCGAAAACGAACCAGGAAACTGGCGTGATATAAGAATACCAAGGGTACCGGGTCTCATTGGAATGACAGTCGTAGCAGGCCGCTTTTAACAAACCGCTCACTTCCGACGAAATCTGAGAAGTCGCAATCAGGTCATCTGGATTGTCGGATGCTACATCAGGTGGAGTACCTCTGAAAAACTGGAGTCCTACAACGAGGACTCCTATGCCTAAGACTATTTTCTTGATCAACGTTTATTCTAATTTAGCGAGCGCAGCTTCGGCCCATTTGTGCAACTTGGCTGACTCTTCCTCTGTCAGTTTCATATTAGGGTACTTCTCCACCATTTTCGTAGGAGGCATTTCTCCTTTGTCGAGCACTTCTAAAATTTCATCGAGCTTTGCCATGGCATCGGCACCACTTAGGGTTTGTAGTTTTTCCCATTGCATTTTCTCTTTGGCTTTGTCGCTTTTTCCGGATGGAGAATGACATCCCAGGCATTTTGCTTCAATCACCGACATGGCTTCAAGAGTGAATGCCACTGTTTTACCAGCGTCGGCTTCGGGCACCAGCAGGATTTTTGTAGGTTCTTTTTCCTGAGCCATTCCTGAAGCTGCGAACAGCAGGAGAGCTCCGGCAAGTAGAGTAAATTTTTTCATAGCATGCAGTTTTTCACTCTAATATATTAAATATCGTTATGTATGGACATCCATACATAAAAAAATTGTAGCTGCTCTTCTTTGTACTTTGATTTGAAGCTCCACTCTGCTGTTGCTACTTCGTTTTAGTAAAGAAAGTAAGGCACTTATAGCTGGGATGACGTTTTCAGCCTGACGGCTACACCTTCCACTTAGCATCGTCCTCTTCGCATTCTTTTAGTCTTCGCTTGGTCATCTCGCTGATCAGTTCGAAAGGCAGCTCCTCACTATGAAGAAATTGCACCGATCCCTCGGCAGTTTTGTAAGGCTTCAGTTCGTTGGTGAAAGCAGCGACCACAGAGGGCGTGGGGTAGAACCCGATGTGGTTTTTGAAGGCAGCCCAGGTCACCAGAATCCTCCTGGTGGTATATGCTGGCATACGCCATTTGATGCCTTGCTCGGCGGCAGGAGCTACGGCAACAATGCAATCGTGCAGTTGGAAAAGCCGTTCCCGAAGTGTCTCGGGCGCATTAGAAATGTACTCGTCGATGTTTTGTGCTTTAGGTGGTGCCATAGGCGTTGGTTTTGTTAACCACAAACGAAAGATAATAAATTGGACTTCAATGGTTTTATTTTTGGAAACAGAAAGTAAATCGTTTCAGTTGGGTATTACCGGGAATTTAATATTGATTTCTATTTTTTTATTGAGAGATTTAGGAGCATTATTTTATTTCTAACCATTTCAATACAGCTAATCTTATGTCAACTATTCATGTTACGTTGGTGATCGACACTGACGCTCTGCCGTCAGACCCATCTCAATCACCAGCGGCTGCCTGCCTGCTTTACGACTCATGCCTTGATGCCGACACCGGGTCGAGTACCGATTTTACCGTGCATGCAAATCCAGGCGACACCGTCATATTTCATATTTCTTCGAAAAACAACACTTCAGCAGTAGCGATCAGCTCGTTTGCCTACCTGGGGGGCGCTGTTGGTGTATTCGAGTCGCTTCCTTCAAGCCCAAATTGGGCAGGTACAGTTGGAGATAAACCAGGAAAATCAGAAAGTTATACGATCGGCTTTAAGGCGAATGGAAATACCTATACCCTGGATCCGGATATTAAGGTGAATTCCTGAAAAATGTGGAAACGGCTTGCAAGTTGGAGGGCCTGCTTATGTGCTGCGGGTCTCCACCTCTTTTTTTGTGCTGACACTTCTGCCCAGGATCAACACGAAGCAGATAGTCTTATTCAGGTGTTGGAAACCACCACTGTGCCCGACTCGGCCAAATTCGAAATTTTGCGACGCATTGCCTTCCAATCGACCAGGCCAGGCGAGATGCTTGAGTATGCGGAGCAGCTGATTGAGCTTGCCACAAAGCACTCCAGCTACGTTTGGTTGCATAGAGGGCATTTACAAAAGGGTAATGCGCTGAAGTTTCAGGGCGACTTTGATCTGGCTATTGCCGAGTATTTCAAAAGTGTCGAAATGGCCCAGAAGGGTAATTATCAGACTGGAATAGGAGGGGCTTTTTTGTCTATTGCGGGTGTTTATGGTGATATGGGCGACCATGTAAAAGGGATCAAATACAAAAGGAAAGCTGTTGGCATACTTAGAGATTCCGGCGACTCGCTTACCCTGGCGGCTGCCTTGCTCAATACGGGCTATGAATACTACCGGGTAGCCAACTACGACAGTGCGCTGTTCTTCTTCGACGAGTCTGGTCAGATTTATGAACGAAAGAATTTTCTGGTAGGGAAGGCTTACAATCTGGGCAATTCCGGGCTCGTTTATGCAAGGACAGGTGCTGCTGAAAAGGCTGAGCAGTACCTGGCTGAAGCCATTCAAATACTCATAGGGCTGAGTGATTCATATGCCATTACGGAGTTTCAAACGGAAATGGCGGACATTTATCTTCAAAAGAAGGACTTCAAAAGTGCAGAGAAATTGTTGCAAGAGGCCCTGCAGTATGCTGAAGCTGACGGTCTTCAGGAAAGAGTTCGTGATGCAAGCCTCAGTCTCTCAGGGCTCTATCGTGAGATGAGTGACCACGAAAAGGCTTATACTTATTTGCATCAATACATCACCTACCGGGATAGCATAAAAAACGAAGATGTGATTCAGGAAATGGCCGATCTTCGGACCGAGTTCGAGGTAGGGCAGAAGCAAATTGAGGTGGATCTATTGCAAGCTCAGGCCCGAAACCAGCGGATCATTCTGATAGCTATTGCCATTGTGCTGGTGCTGGTTGTTATTCTGGTATACGTACTGTTCAGGCTGTACAAGCTTCGGAACCGGGCCATTAAAATATCAAGGGAAAGAAGGAGAATTATTGCCTCTCAGCGGGATCGCCTTGAAGAGTTGAATAATACGAAAGACAAATTCTTCTCGATTATTTCGCACGACATCCGGGGGCCCGTTGGTAATTTTCATGGCTTTGTGCGACTCATTGAGCTTAGCCTCGAAAGTGGCGACACCAGCGACCTTGTTGAGATCAGCCAAATGCTTGATAAGTCTGCTATCGAGTTGTCCGCCCTGCTCGATAACCTGCTGCACTGGGCCATGAGCCAGCAGGGGAAATTCCCCAATAAGCCCGAAGAGCTTGATCTTACCCGACTATGTCAGGAGAATTTGAGCATGATCGAAAACATGGCTGTCTCCAAGCAAATCACCCTCACCAGCGACTTACCTGGCGCCGTCAATGTGTTAGCCGACAAAAACAGCGTGTCCACCATCATCCGAAACCTGCTCAACAATGCACTGAAGTTTACCAAAAAAGGAGGCACGGTGGGGCTATCACTGGGCTTAGAAGGGAAGGAGAGCGTTATTGCTGTTTCGGACTCCGGCATTGGCATCCCGGCTGAGAAAATGGAGACGCTTTTTGGCTTTGACGCAGGCCGCAGCCATTGGGGAACTGGCGGCGAAAAAGGAGTGGGCCTTGGCCTCAACCTTGTCAAAGAGTTTGTGGACATGAACAAAGGCCGCATTGAAGTGGAAAGCGAGGAAGGAGTGGGGACTACGTTTAGGGTGTATTTGCCGGTGGCGGGTGGCGCATTGGAAAAGGTCCCCCATACCGTGCCGCAAGTTTAGCGATAGCGTAACCCTCCATCCCGCAAGGATCTTCCCCGGCCGGGCAGGCTTGTGGATTCTTCATTTCGGTGTCTCGCCGCTATCGTAATTTTCAAAATGTAACCTTTTCATAAGCGAGACGCTTTATGAGAAGTAGTCCAAGCGAGACGCTTGAACTATTGGGGTCATTTAGGTTTCATAAAGCTCAGCCACCTCCCTATATTTACCCCAATGACTCCCCAACCCGAATCCCCCAAATCCTTCATCATCTACCGTTCGTCAGCCGGGTCGGGCAAAACGTATACGCTGGCCCGGGAGTACATCTTGCTGGCCTTGCAGTTTCCCGGCTATTTCCGCCATATCCTGGCTGTTACTTTTACTAACAAAGCTACCGCCGAAATGAAGGCCCGCATCATTCAAAACCTCGACATGCTGCGCAAAGGGGAGGGCAAAGGACTGCGGGCAGAGATCAGAGACGCCCTGGGCATTACCGACCAGCAGCTGAGCAAAAAGGCCGACGACAGCCTCACCGCCATCCTCCACGACTACAGCCACTTCAATGTCAGCACCATCGACAAGTTCTTCCAGCGGGTGCTGCGGGCCTTTGCCCGGGAGGTGGGCATTCAGGGCGGCGTTACCCTGGAACTGGACCAGGAAAAGGTGCTCGACGAAATCATCGACCGCATGCTGCTGGAGGTAGGTGACAACCCCCAGCTCACCCGCTGGCTCACGCAGTTTGCGGAAGACAAACTGCAGCAGGGCAAGTCGTGGGACATCCGTAAGGATATTAAAAGTCTGGGCAGGGAGCTTTTCAAAGAGCGCTTCAAAGTGGTGGCTCCTATGCTGGCCGAAGTAGCCAAAGACGACAATCGGGTGCAACTGTTCATGAAGGGCATGCAGGAGCTGCAGGCTGTTTTTGAAAATACGGTAAAGGGCTTCATTGCCAAATTTGACAAGGTGCTGGAGCAGCATCAACTGACTGTTGCGGACTTTAGCCGAGGCGGAAGCGGCCCGGCTGGCCTGTTTGCCAAGTTTGCCAAAAACGAATACGAAATCTCCGATACCCGCCGGGGCGCCACCGACAACCTCGATGCATGGATCACCAAAACCAGCAAGATCAGGCCCCAGCTGGAGCAGGCGCTGGAAGGAGGTATTCTGGCCGCTTACAATGGCATGATCGACTACCACGACCGTAATATCCTGGCCTACAACAGCGCCACCCAGGTCATGCGTTACCTGTACACGCTGGGCATCATTTCCGACCTCAGCCGCAACCTGGGGGACTACCGGGATGAGGAGGAGGTGATGCTCATCTCCGATGCGCCCGACTTTCTCAACCGCATCATTGGCGACAACGAAACGCCCTATATCTACGAAAAGGCAGGCACCTTCTACCGCCATTACCTCATCGACGAGTTTCAGGACACTTCCGGCTTTCAGTGGCGCAACTTCCGCCCTTTGGTGGAAAACAGCCTGGCGCAAGGCTACAAAAACCTGGTGGTAGGTGACGTAAAGCAGTCTATTTACCGCTGGCGGGGTGGCGACTCCCAGCTACTGCTTGATCAGGTGGCCAATGATATTGGCGACGTATACACCCAAGCCGAGCAGCTCCAAAACAACTGGCGCAGCTACGCCAACATTATCAACTTCAATAATAAGCTCTTTGAACAGGCTCCAAACTTCCTGGCTGATATGCTGTTGGAAGGTGCTTCATCTATTCCTGACGACACCATGAAAGCGAGAGTCGGGAAGGAGCTGGAACGCTTCCGGCTGTCGTACCACGAGGCGGCGCAGGGGCAGGGCAACGAAAACAAAATCGGAGGACTCATCAAGCTGCAGTGGTTTGAAAGTGACAATCCTGATGATAGCGACGAAGTGGACGAGGAAGCCGGGAGCTGGGACGAAAAAGCCATTCAGCAAGCGATTACCACTATCGAAGACCTGCAACCAAAATATGCGTTGCGGGACATTTGCATCCTGGTGAGGCGGGCAGAAGAAGGTAGGAAAATGGCGAAGGCGCTACTAGAGAAAAAGGAAACGGCCACAGGTAAAAAGCGCTACGATGTCATTTCGCCAGAGTCACTTTACCTCGGTGCTTCCCCGGTCGTGCGGTTGCTGTTGTCTGCTTTCAGCCATTTGTACAACCCAAAGAACAACCTGGCCCTGGCACAGCTGGTGTACGAATACCATCATTTTCTTACCAAAAAATCTGTGCCCGGGTTGTCGGAGCTATTCATTTGGGCGGGCAACCAAGAAAAGCAGGCAGAGTTTGAGCAATTGCTGCCAGCGGATTTTATTGAAGAACTGCCTGCCTTGCTGAAGGTGCCGTTGCTAGAGCTGGCCGAGCGCTTGATCGGGTTGTTTGGCCTGACGGAATACCCAAGAGAGTTTCCTTATCTCCAGGGCTTTCAGGATGCCCTGCTGGAGTACAGTAAAAACAACCGGGGTGATGTGGGCTCATTCCTGCAGTGGTGGGCCGATACAGGCTCCCGTCGCAGCGTGCAGGTGCCGGAAGAGCAGAATGCCATACGTATCATGACCATCCACAAAGCCAAAGGCCTGGAGTTCAAGGCTGTGCTGGTGCCATTCTGCAGCTGGGACTTTGACCACAAGCTGGAAGAGGTGCTGTGGTGCGAGGCTCCGGCTATTCCGCCCTTCGACCGGCTGCCTTATTATCCGGTGCGCTACT
The DNA here is from genome assembly GCF_032999765.1 of Imperialibacter roseus. Taxonomy (GTDB): domain Bacteria; phylum Bacteroidota; class Bacteroidia; order Cytophagales; family Cyclobacteriaceae; genus Imperialibacter; species Imperialibacter roseus. The sequence goes on from NZ_CP136051.1 coordinate 770,345, forward strand.
CCAGCAAGCTGACGGCCACGTATTTTGCCGAGGCTTACTACGAAGAAAAAAAACAAATCTATCTCGACAATATTAACCTGCTCTACGTGGCCCTCACCCGGCCAGAGGAAGCGCTTTACATTTATGCGCCTTTGCCCAAGTTCAATAAATCGGGAGGTTTCAGCATCAATAAAGTATCGGATTTACTCTATAAGCTCTTTCTTGATGAGAGCACCGGGGACTTCGCTATCACACCTGCGCCGGAAATAGATGCAGCTAGCTACTCAGTGCAAATAGGCGGACTACCTTTGTACGACGACGAGCAAATAGGAGACAGGCAACCGACAGTTGGCTTAAAAAACTACCTTTCCACCAATTGGCGCAACCGGCTTAGCATCCGCTTGCAAGGTGGCACGCTTGACGAAGGTGTCAGGGAGAAAAGCCTGATTTCTACCCAACGAGGCACGGTATATCACCGACTACTTTCTCATATCAAGCACCAGGACGATCTCCTGAAAGTATTGACTGACCTGCTGCCATTGGAGCCAATGGACAAGGATGAGCAAGCATCCATCCGGGAACAACTTGAAAAGCTGTTCGACCTGCCTGAAATGAAAGGCTGGTACGGTGGAGAATGGGAAGTCAGAACCGAAAGCCCGGTGCTGCCCATGAGCGGCGACATCAGGCGCTTCGACAGGGTATTGCTGAAAGCGGACGAGGCGGTGCTGATAGAATTCAAGACCGGGATGCCTTCCAATAACCATGTTCGGCAGGCGACGGAATACGTGAGTTTGCTCTCTGGTATGGGTTATGCTAAGGTGACTGGCTTCCTGGTGTATATCGACGAACTAAAAATCAATCAGGTAGCATGAGCCAGCAGCGAACATTTCTGGAGGAGATTGCCGATGCGCTCATATCAGAGGGAGGCGAAGACCTGGGCAAGGTAAAGCTGATTTTCCCCAACCGCAGGGCGGGCCTGTTCCTGCGCAGGGCGTTGGCACGAAAGATCAAGAACCCCGTGTGGGCGCCGGAAATATACAGCCTTGAGGACTTCCTGTTTCAATACACCGACGTCCAAATTGCCGATAAGCTGACACTTGTGTACGAGATGTACAGCGCTTACCGAAAGGTTAACCCTGAAGCGGAATCGCTGGAAAAGTTCTTTTTCTGGGGCGAAGTGCTGGTGGGAGACTTTGAGGATATTGACCAATACCTTGTGGAGCCAGACCATCTCTTTCAAAGTATTCAGACCCAGAAGGAGCTCGACGATGCTTTTGCCTACCTGGGCGATGAAGAGCGGCTGGTGATTCAGTCGTTCTGGAAGAGTTTTATGCCTCAGGCCAAAGGAGACCAGCTTCATTTTTTGAAAACATGGAGGCTGCTGGTGCCTATCTACCAGGATTACCGCAAGCGGCTTGCTGACAGGAAGCTTGCCTACAAGGGCATGGTATATCGCAGCATTGCTGAGGCCTGCAATGCTGATACTTTCAATCCTGCCCAGGGCGATTCGCAGTTTTGGTTCGCTGGCTTCAATGCGCTGACTTCTGCCGAAGAGGCTGTGCTGAAGTACTTTGTGAGAGAAACCAACGCCCGCATTTTCTGGGACATGGACGATTACTACGTCCGTTCCGGGCAGCAGGAGTCGGGCCAGTTTTTCCGTCAGTACAAAGAAGATACGTTGCTGGGCAAAACCTTCCCGGAGGAGATTCCGGCGAATTTCGAAAAACCAAAACAAATCGATGCTATTGGCGTGTCGCTGGAAATAGGGCAGGCCAAGTATGTGGGCGAGCGCCTGGAGGAGCTGGCAAAAGATGCGTCGTGGGTACCTGAAGAAACGGTCGTGGTCATGCCCATGGAACATTTCCTGTTCCCGGTGCTCAATTCCCTGCCGGAAGAAGTGAAGCAGGTGAACATCACCATGGGCTATCCGCTGAAGGATACGCCACTTTTTGGTTTGCTGGATGCCGTGCTCGACCTACGCAAGAACACGAGGACAAAGAGAGATGGCGACAAAGCCTTCGAAGCCTATTCCTACAGGGATGTCCTGGCGATTTTGAGACATCCTTATGTTTTCTCCACGGTTACGAAAGAAGCAAGCAGCCTCATTTATACCATCGAAAAAGACAATATCATCTCACTTGATAAAGCTGATTTTGCTGATGCCGGAAGTTTTATCAAGACGTTGTTCTATTCGGAAGCGTCGCCGCTTGACCATTTGCTTGCACTACTGAATCTCTTATACGATTCGCTTCAGGAGAACCAGCCGGAACAGGGTGGTCTCGAACAGACTAATCTGGAACAGACTAATCTGGAACAGACTAATCTGGAACAGACTAATCTGGAACAAGAGTATATCATCAAGTTCCATGAACAGCTAATGCGGTTGAAAACGCTGCTTGTCGGCAACGAGGCTCCTGACGTGACTCTTTTCCAAAAGCTGTTCCGAAAGGTGGCGCAGTCGGTGCGGATTCCTTTCAGCGGCGAACCACTCAAAGGACTGCAGGTGATGGGCGTGCTCGAAACGAGGAACCTCGACTTCAAACAGGTGTTTGTGCTTGGTATGAACGAAGGATACTGGCCGGCGGAGGCTGCTACGCAGTCTTTTGTGCCTTACAACCTCAGGAAAGGCTTTGGGCTGCCCACCTTTGATCAGCAGGATGCCTTCTACAGCTACCTGTTTTATCGCCTGCTGCAAAGGGCCGAAAAGGTTACCTTCCTGCACAATACCAGTAACGAAACCAACCTGAAAGGAGAGCAGAGCCGCCTGCTGTACCAGCTCAAATACGAGACTGTGCATGGTGCAAGCATTCAATATAAATCGTTAAGCAGCGACGTCGCCATCAGCGTACCTCAACCGATTCTGATACGAAAGACGAATGAGGTACTGGCAAGGCTTGGTGAGTTTTTGGTGACTGACGATGAATCCGCTGCTCACCAAAGATTGTCGCCATCCGCCCTCAATACCTACCTCGACTGTCGTTTGCGCTTTTACTTCCGCCACGTGGCCAGGCTCTATGAACCGGAAGAGGTACAGGCCGAGATTGATCCGGCCGTTTTCGGCAACATCCTTCACCATGCCCTGGAGTTTCTGTATGCCGATTTCATAAAAAAGAAAGGCTCCAGGCAAATTGATAAAGCCGATTTTGATAGCATAAGAAAAGGTGTTCCTGAAGCATTGCAAAAGGCCTTTGAAATGCACTACAGCCTGGGCACTGGCAAGCAGTTCAAAGCTGAGGGGCGAAACCTCATTGCACAGTCGATCGCCAAAAAGCTGACGATGGAGATATTGAAGAACGACGAGGGCTATGCACCGTTCGAAATACTTGGTTTGGAGTTGGATGAGCTTCCACTTGATTTTCAGCTAACGGGTGTGCGAAAAGTAAAACTGAAAGGTATCATCGACAGGGTCGACAGCAAAGAGGGCCTGGTGCGGGTGATGGACTATAAAAGCGGCGCAGACAACAAGGTTTTTTATGGGATAGAAACGCTCTTCGACCGGGAACACCCGAAACGAAACAAAGCTGCCATGCAGACCTTCTATTACGGCATGCTTTATCTCGATAAAAACGCCGTTGCCGAAGACATCAAAGTGCTGGCAGGGCTGTACAATAGCAGGGAGCTTTTCAACGACAATTTCCAGGTGGAGCTTGAGCTAAAGGCGGAAGGGTCGAGAGGGAAGGGTACACTGGTACAGGACATCAGGCCTTTTATGCCCGAATTTCTGGGTGGACTAAAAACGTTGCTTGAAGAAATATTTGACGAGGAAACACCCTTCGATCAGACCGATGATCTGAAGAAGTGCAAAAATTGCCCCTACAACTCCATTTGCCATAGAGATTGACTCAACAACAACAAAAAAGCCCTCTCCAGAGGAGAGAGCTTTTTGCAACTAATACTAATCAACCTAACCTTTATCTTTAGATGCCATTGGCAATGACATTGAGTGTCAATTGAACGCCGGCCTGTATCTCAACATTGTTGAGCAGGTCCACATTAGTTTCGCTTTCGGCATCGATCATTCCGTTAAGTTCCATCTCGCCTGCTTCATTCTCTTCATATGAAGCAAAGTGAAACTCATACTCCCCCTCTTCAAGAAAGTAGAAACTAAAAGATTTTGTCAGGGCTCCATGTATTTCAGAAGAAGCAACTGCTTTTTTGAATTGGATGCTGGCGTCTTCCTCAGCTTCCTGGCTTTCGTTAAAGCTACCTTTTTTGTAGGCATAAACGATCACCTTTTCGTCGGCAGCAATTTGCCCGTCATAATTTCCTTTCACGCTACCACTATTGTCTTCATCGGCAAACCTCAGGTACCCATCAAGGTCAGACTTGCTAACAAAGCTAAAACTTGAAGCACTACCAGCATCAGACTCTCTAATGAACTTTCTCAAGTCAAAATCAAGCACGACCGTAGATTTTGCATCAGCCATTACTCGGCTAGTACCTTTGAATGTATATTCGCTTTTTTCACCAGCACTACTTGCAAGTTTGTGTTTCGTTCCGTCGGACATTTCTACGTAGGAACCAGGCATATCTCCATCTTCGTCCATTTCAGAATCAATCTCTAGCGTGATGTTTTGATACGACTTTGCCGTAAACCTGTCTGTGGCAAGCACTTCAGTCTTTCCATTCTGCAGGGCCATTATGTCGATGGTCTTCGGGCCTTCAAACCCTTCTACCACCTGGCCATCTACTTTTACATTTGTTACAGTCACAAATACGGCTTCTATGCCATCATTGTCGGCCGGAGCATCAGTTACTTGTATCTCCATGCTACCTTCACCCAGGTTTTCGTCTCCCTCCTTATTACAGCTTGTAAATGCTAAAACACTTAACGAAAGAAGGCCGGTGGCCCACATTGACATAACTGAATTTTTTCTTTTCCACATAGCTTTTAATTTTTGGTTCATGCCCTTACCAACGTAGCTAAGGTAGAGTTGTTGTGGAAAAGTATAAAATAATATAAAAATAGTTATATTTTATCAATGAATCACTTGATTATATCTGTATCTAAGTGTCTAATTTATAGGTGCTTATATTTTTTTGAATCGATTTGGAACCTGACGATTACTTTTTATGGCTTTAGAAGAAGAAATGGAACCCAAACTTGATAAATAAAAAAAGTCCTCCCCAATGGGGAAGACTTTTTATGACAACTAATACTAATCAACCTAACCTTAACTTTTATACTCCATAGCTGGGACGTTCACATGAGTGAACAAATGGATTCATATATGCTGTTTAACAGTTAGTCTCTTTTTGATTGTCTACCTATTTCCAATTTCAGTGACAACCTATACAACTCTAACGAGTCTGAATCATTTATGTTATACGAAAAGTATAAAAAAAAATTAAATTATTTATATTTATAGATAAAAATTTTCTGTTGCCGGACGAGCGGATGCATAGCTGTTACAAAAGGACAAAAAGCTATTTAGAGGTTTATTGGCGGCTAACGCCAAAAGCCGTGACAAGCCAGCCAGAAATAAAGAATAGGCCACCAAAGGGAGTAATAATGCCCAGATACGCAAGGCTGGGGGCCAGGCACAACGTATAAAGAGAGCCACTGAAGAGAAGGATGCCAGCCAGAAAAGAATTGGCAGACCAACTGAGGTACTTGTTGTTGAAGCGCAATTGGAGCAAGCCAACCACCAGCAAAGCGAATGTGTGATAAAAATGATACCGAACGGCAGTTTCAAAGGTGTCGAACCGGCCAATTTCCAACAAATGTGCTTTGAGGGAGTGAGCGCCGAAGGCTCCGATGCCTACAGCAAGTGCGCCGAAGACGGAAGCTACGATAAGGGTTCTTTTGGCGTTTTTGTTGACTGAATCTGACATGATTGATCTGCTGCTGCGTGGTGTTGAGACAAACTATGACTTAGGCTGAATAATTCCTTTGACCAAAAATGGCACTTCCCACACGCACCATCGTGCTGCCCTCTTCAATGGCAAGCTGGTAATCTCCACTCATGCCCATGGATAATTCAGCCATAATGACTCTTGTGTGGTTAACTGTCGATTTCAATTCTCCGAAAAGTGCCTTTAAATGGCGGAACTCTTTTTTAACCTGCTCCTCACTTTCCGTATTGGTAGCCATGCCCATCAGGCCCACAATACGAACGTTAGGCAGGCCGTCCAATACCTCTGGGCTTAGCAGCTGTCTCGCTTCATCATCCGACAGCCCAAACTTAGTTTCTTCCTCCGCAATGTGCACCTGTAGCAAACAGTCGATCACCCGATTGGTTTTTTTCGCTTCCTTGTCGATGGTTCTTAATAGCTTTTCGCTGTCCACGCTGTGAATTAGGTGGACAAATGGGGCAATGTATTTTACTTTATTAGTCTGCAGATGCCCAATTAAATGCCAGTGTATGTCTTTTGGCATCTCTTCATGTTTTTCTACCATTTCCTGCACCTTATTTTCACCAAACTCTCGCTGTCCTGCTTCGTAAGCCTTCATAATGAGGCTTACGGGCTTTGTTTTGCTTACCGCAATCAACTTAGCTTTGTTTTGATCGATGGTGCTTAAAAAAGTTTGAAGATTTCTGCCAATATCAATATCCATTTTTTAGCGATTTTCGTAATCCAAAATTAATCAAGGGAGTTACTGATTCCATGTTTTGTTGTGTAACTTTCTAATTAAATTCAATTGCTGGCGGTTTATGGAGATAATAGGAAAGCTATTAAAGAAGGGAATTAGACTGAGGGAAAGTTTGGAACAGGACTACTCGTTTCCGGCCGACCTTCAGAAGATGGAGCTAAGGAAATTATTGATACAGGCCCGAGGCACAGAATTTGGTCAGGCCTATCATTTCAATGAGCTTTTGACCAGCTTCAAGCACAAACACAGCGATCACTTTTACGACGAGTTTAAAAGAAACATTCCTGTTCATAATTATAGCAGCATGTATGCCAACTGGTGGCACAAGCTGATGCAGGGAAAGCCGGATGTGTGCTGGCCGGGAAAGGTAAAGTACTTTGCGCTTAGCTCGGGCACTTCGGAGTCGGCCTCGAAGCACATTCCTGTCACTAAGGACATGATCAAGTCTATCCAGAGAACCAGCATCAGACAAATCCTTACTCTTTCCAAGTACAATGTGTCCGACGAAGTGTTTTCGGCCGGTATATTGATGCTGGGCGGCAGCACGCAACTTCAGCGAAATGGATCTTATTTTGAGGGGGACTTGAGCGGTATCACAGCCGGGCAAATTCCTTTCTGGTTCCAGCATTTCTATAAGCCGGGTAAGCGGATTGCTAAGACGAGGGACTGGAATGAAAAAATTGAAGAGATTACCTTAAAGGCGAAGGATTGGGACATAGGCATCATTTCAGGGGTGCCGGCGTGGCTTCAAATCCTTATGGAAAGGATCATTGACCATTACAAAGTCAAAACCATCCACGATATCTGGCCGAACCTGACCATTTTTGTTCATGGTGGCGTTTCGATGGATCCCTATCGAAAAAGCTTTGAAAAATTGCTGGCCAAGCCCCTCATTTACATGGAAACCTATCTGGCTTCCGAGGGTTTCTTTGGCTTCCAGTACATCCCTTTCTCAAAATCGATGCGATTGGTGCTGAACAATGGCATCTTCTATGAATTCATTCCTTTCAACGAAACCAACTTCACAGCCGAGGGAGAAATGGTCGATAACCCGCAAACCTATAAAATCGACGAAGTAGAGGAAGGGAAAGAGTATGCATTGCTCATTTCTACCAATTCGGGCTCCTGGCGATACCTGATTGGCGACACGATCAAGTTTGTGTCAAAAGACGACTGTGAGATCATGATCACTGGCCGAACCAAGCATTTCCTCAGCCTCTGCGGCGAGCATTTGTCGATGGACAATATGAACAAAGCTGTGGAGCTGGTGTCGGATGAGCTGAATATCCGGGTGAAGGAGTTTACAGTCACCGGCGAAAAGTACGGGTCGCTCTTTGCCCATCGGTGGTACATAGGCATTGAAGACGAAACCGACCCAAAGCTGTTCAAAGAAAAGCTGGATGCCAGGCTGAAGGAGATCAACGATGACTACAAAGTGGAGCGCACTGCTGCCCTGAAAGAGATTTTTGTGGAGCTGATTCCATCGCAACTCTTCTACAAATGGATGAAAGCGCAGGGTAAAGAGGGCGGTCAAAACAAATTTCCACGTGTATTGAAAAAGGAAAAGCTGGAAAGCTGGAAGGCCTTTTTGGTGGAGGAGAATGTGGAATTAAAGGGTGGTTGAAAAAAAAGTTACCCGCCAAATACAACCTTTGGGCTTTCCTGATGTTAACCAGGCATGAAACCATTAGCCTGCTTCCTTTTGATTTTTTTATTTCACACGGTTATTGGCCAGCAGCCCGACGGCGCACTGGAAGCGGTTGCTTCGTGGCAGGCGTTGGATAGTAATAGAGTTAAAATTACCACCACCGGTATGTGTATTCTCGGTGGTTGGGCGCTCGGCAATCTTACCGTAAACCCCATATTGCAAGCCAAAGCTGAAGGCTCCCAAAAGTACTTCTATCAAATGAATTCAATTTGGAATGTCGTTAACCTTGGTCTTGCTGGTGCTTCTTTGTGGCAAAGCATGAGAGGAAATGCCGGTGCCGCCGACTGGCAAGCAGCTTATAGCGAGCAACATTCAGTTGAGAGAATATTTCTGGTCAATACGGCCCTGGATGTGGCCTATATGTCTGGTGGGCTTTATATGATAGAGAGATCAAAAAATGCATTGAAGCAGTCCGATAGACTGAATGGCTTCGGCAAGGGAGTGCTTCTTCAGGGTGGTTTTTTGTTTGTTTTTGATTTGAGTATATACCTGGTTCAGCATAGCGCCCAAAAAGATTGGGCCCGAATTCTACAAAATGTAAACCTCGGGCCCGAAGGAATTGGGATGATTATTCCGCTGAGGTAATCATGGGAATTCTTACCTCAGCTTTGCTCTTCAGTATCCTTCCGTTCATCATCCCACCTTGTATCACACCAATTCTTCCAGCGGTTTTTGTACTTTTCTCTCTCTTCTTCCGACATATTTTTCCAGCGGTGTTTCCAGTAGTCGCTCCTGTTATTGCTTTGTTTGTGCCCCTTACCGCCATGAAATCCACCAAAGAGAATTTTTGACAGGATAGTAATGGCTATTGCTTGCCAGAATGTGATGGTGCTAATGCCAAACAGAGCTGGAAGGGTATAGTTCCAAAGTGTCATGACAACAAAGCCAAACACGAACACGAAAAGCGGCACAAGCACGATGATCAGGCCTATCTTCTTCGCCCAGTGTTTACCACGGTTGAACTTATTTTCAGTATACATAACTATGTTATTTTAATTCATTAATTCATTGTAAAGCGGCAGTAGCTTTTTTCTAAGGTGCTGCACTGCGTATCGTTTCCTTGATATCAAAGTTTTGATGTTCTCTCCTGTCAGGTCTGACATTTCCTGGAAAGTCATATCTTCTATTTCGTTCCAGATAAAGACTTGCTGCTGATTGACAGGGAGCTCCTCAAGCGCTGCGAAAAGCTCTTTTCTGAAAATTTCCTTCAGGTTTTCAAGCTCAGGCACATCTTCCTCCGATGGCAAAAGGTCTCTCAGCATGTAATCGCCGTCGCCATCATCTTCGAAGGCCTGATCATCCAGAAGATCAACCTTCTTCTTTCGGTAGTTGTCGGTAATCTTGTTTCTGGCTACCCGGAATAGCCAGGCATTTACCTGCTCTATCGACTCCACATCAACCAGGTTACTGAATTGATACCACACCTCCTGCGTGATATCTTCAGCCTCTTCCAGCGTTCGAACCCTCGATCTGATGAAACCAAACAGACGTTTCCCGTATTGCTTTAACGCTTCAGCAATGTTTTGAGATCTTCTTTCGGTCATTGTGAGTGAAACAGGTTCGTTCATCAAATAAGCAGACGAACGCAGGTTTGATTTTACTTTAAAGGTTCTAAAAAAACTTGAGAAATCTATCGTACCCATGCAACCTAACCCAACTGGTGTTCATCTACCATTCAATAAAAACTCAAAAAACGGACTATGAAAAAGACTACGATTTCATCACTGGTTGTGCTGGTTCTTTCGGCACAATGCGCCTTTTCTCAGGGCTTTGGCATCCCCTCAAAGAACGGCGGCATCGGATTTGGCAACCTTCCAAGCTTCACGGGTATCCGATTTAATTTTAAGGACAGCAACCTGGAGAAGGTAAACGGGATCAATATTACAGCCTGGGCACCCAAAGACGAAGAACTTCATACTGGTGACGTGAATGGCATCTCTGTTGGCGTCCCTTTGGCATTGGGCTCTGAAAACAGGAGCGGGATAAGCCTGGGGATATTTGGTGTTGGCGCAAGGAGAAACGTGTCAGGAATCAACATTGCAGGCATTGGCGTTGGAGCTGGCAACAAGTTATCGGGAATTAATATCGGCGGTGTAGGCTTAGGTGCCGGTGGCGACGTTACCGGGTTCAACCTTGGCCTTGTCGGTGTCGGCGCCGGCGGCGACATCAAAGGCATTAATATTGGAGGCGTTGGCATGGGAGCTTCTGGCAACGCTGTCGGCTTTAACTTCGGTGGTATCGGCGTAGGCGCTGGCGAAAGCCTGAAGGGAATTAACCTTGCCCTGGTAGGAATGGGTGCTTCTGAAAATGCCATTGGCCTTAATGTAGCAGGAATTGGTATGGGAGCCGGCCAGAAAATGACAGGAGTCAACTTGGCGCTAGTAGGAATTGGCGCCGGAGAGTCACTTACCGGTATTAACTTTGCTGGTGTAGGCATGGGCTCGAAGAAAATCAGAGGCATCAATGTAGCACTGGCCATCGGCGGTCAGCAGGTGTCAGGCATCACAGTTGCCCCGATTTTCCTGAAGGTTGAAAATGGATCCGACAGCTCATTGAATGGGATTTCCATCAGCGCCGTTAATGCCGTACAGGGTACTCAAAATGGCTTGAGTATTGGTATAATCAACACCACTCATCGCCTTCGTGGCATGCAAATAGGTCTCATCAATATTGTAAAGGACAATCCGAAAGGGCTAAGAGTGTTGCCAATTATTAACGCCCATTTTGGAGGGGGAAAAGGTGATAGAATTGATCAGGACGAATAGCACTCACGCTGAAGCTGGAGGCCTTAGTCCCTCAGTATATTGCTCATAAAGCTGCTTTTGAGCAGCAACCAAAGCAACAAGAACGCAATGGCCCATTTCAGGTACACCGTGTAAAAATCGGTCGTATCCTTGAATTGGGTCGTTTTTATTTCTGCCTTTTCAAACTCATTAATCTCCTGGAACACTCTTTCCAATGCATCGTTGTCGATCGCTCTGTAGAACTTACCTTCACCAATTCGGGCAATTTCCCGCAGCGTCGTTTCGTCGAGTGTATTCTCCACAAAGCGGGTCCTGCCGAAGAAGTCGGTACCGAAAGGCACACGGCCTTCCTTTCCAATGGCAATGGTGTAAATCTTAATATCATAGGCCCTGGCAAGCTCGGCGGCAGTGATGGGGTCAATATTGCCAGCGGTATTATCACCGTCGCTCAATAGTATAAGTACCTTCGATTTGGAATCGGACTCACGCATGCGGTTGGTGCCTACTGCCAGAGCGCTGCCAATGGCGGTTCCCCGGCTTTCAATTAAGTCGAACGTTACAGTGTTGATGTTTGCGTTAAGCAGGTCGTAATCGGTGGTGAGCGGCGACATAGAAAATGCATCACCGGAAAATACCACCAAACCGATTCTGTCCTGAAACCGGCCGGTGATAAAGTCCCGTGCTACCTGTTTGGCTGCTTCCAGCCTGTTGGGCTCAAAATCCTGAATTTGCATGGATTCTGAAATATCAATCACCAGCATGATATCGATGCCTTCCGTCCATTGCTCCACTTTTTCATTCGTCTTCTGCGGCCTGGCCAGGGCGATGATGAGCAGCAAAAACGTAAAAAACAGTACCAAACCGGGTAAGAACCTCAGCACGCTAAGTGGATCAGACCTTAGGTCGGTTTTGGTAAGGGCAATGTCCAGCTTCTGTTGCCTTTTGAACGTTAACAGCCATTTCAAAAGGAAAAGTAGGGGCACGGCAGGTAGCAGATAAAGCACAACCGGAAAGGCCCAGTCAAAATTTTCAAATGTTGAGGGCGCAAACCATTTCAAAAAGAACCACGGAGTTTCCTCTGCCATTTTTATAGCTGCCTCATCCATTTTTCACCTCCTCTACCTTCTTTTTGTATTTATCCAGACAAATGTCTTCTAATACCTCGAATTGCTTGAACAATTCTTTGTCGATTATTCGGCCGTAAATGCTTCTGTCGATACTTTTCAATGCTGTCTGAAGCTGTGCATTCTCTTCGCCTTTCAGTATCTCTTTTGTGGTCAGTTTGGTGTAGGGAATCTTTTCAAGCGATTCCAGATACGTCTTCCACAGTATAAGGGTTATTTCGGCATCCCTGATATCGCTTTCGATGCGAATCGCTCTCAACTGCTCAGTATAGCTATTGGAGAACTTCTCATATTTCTTGCGCATCCGGTACAGGGTGATCTTTTTCCTCACCGTTTTTCCAAAAACAAGGAAAAGAGTGATAGCAATGATGAGAAAGAGAATCCCACCAATAACGAGGTAGGGATAGTTGAAAGCGAAATCCAGCGGACTGTAGCCCACAGTTTCTTTTAATTTGGCATCCTGTGGAATTTCGTCCAGCAAACCATCAATAAACAGTGAATCGACATTCGACATCACCTTCAGGCTGTCTTTTTCTCTTAAGCGAAACACCGGTAGCTGAAGGCTTTGGTAGGGCTCCAGCTCAAAAGTGGAAAGCTCATAAATGACGCTATCCACCACTGAACCATCCCTCAGTTTGGAAGGAAAAAACGTTTGTTTGTTGAATTCGAACGGAGTAAAACGATGCGTAGAATCGGGAAAAAGCACTTTGATGCTGCCGGGATACTCCGCTACAAGCACATAGCTGGCAGGGCTACCCAGCTTCACGCTGTCTTCCAGAAAATATCCCTTAACATTCACCGACTGGCTATGCAATGCGCCCCAACTGAGCAGCCATGCAGCCATGAAACAAACCGTTGTTTTACCCACTTTTCCTGACTTTATTTCTCACTCTAAACAAACGGATCAATTTTGGCACGTATTCTTCTTCGGTACTTATAGAAAGGTAGTTGGCCTGATTCTTCTTGCACAACTTCTCAAGATCATACTGATTTCCCTGATAGATGGTTTCCACTTTTTTACGAAAGGCAGGGGCGGAAGTGTTCACCCAAATCGTTTTTTTGCTTTCCTTGTCATACAATGGCACTATACCCAATCTTGGGAAATGTGTTTCTCTCCTGTCGCTCAGGTGGATCACCACAAGGTCGTGTTTTTTTGCTAAAGCCTTAATGCCCTGTTGATAGTCATCGTCTACAAAATCGGAAATCATAATGATCACGCTTTTGCGATGGATCATGTTCATGGCGCTTCTTATGCCCAGGTTTAGATTAGTACCTGTTGACGATGGTTTCAGATTAAACAAGCTATCTATAATTTGATAGGCGTGTCTCAGCCCTTTGGCCGGCTTGATGTATTTTTCTTTCTTGTCAGAATAGCACAGCACACCAACCTGGCTGCCCTCCTTAATGGCTGAAAGCGCCAAAAGCCCACAGAGCTCTTTTCCAATATCTATTTTCTGCTGCCCGTCGGCTCCAATTTCCTGCGAGGCACTTACGTCAAGAATGAAGAAGACCGTCTGCTCCTTTTCCTCCTTGAACGTTTTCACAAAGGTGCCGTGCCCTTTGGCGGTCACATTCCAGTCTATGGTTCTGATATCATCTCCGTACTGGTATTGACGCACGTCGTCAAACTCCAGACCGGAGCCTTTAAAGATCGAATGAAAATCTCCCTGCATTTGTGAGGTGATTGCCTTCCTGATCTCAATCTCATATCTTCGCAGCTTCTTGAGGAAATCCTTCATCACTCTTGGTTTGGGGTTTAAAGTTAGAATTTATTTAGCTAAATTTTGTCGGTGAAAAATGTTTTTTGGAGCCTTGGTGGCCTTTTCTTGATATCCCTCTTTGGATGTAGCAACAAAGAAGAAATTCCTGCTGGTATCGTTGCGCCTCAACGAATGATCAGCATCCTTACCGATATACATCAGTTGGAAACAGAGGTAGCCTCACTAAAGTTAACCTACGACTCCTCTACAGCTCTTTACAAGCAGCAGCAGCAACTTTTGTTTGATAAGCACAACGTGTCGGATTCGGTTTATACACATAGCTTTGAGTATTACCTTGAGCATGTGGAAATGCTGGATAAAATTTATGCGGCTGTAGTGGATAGTCTCTCAGTGAGACGCAACATGGGTCCTCGAAAAGAGCCTGAAGAATCAGGGGAGTCGCTATGAGGGTTTTTCCTGATACCTTCGAGGCCAAAACCGGCTTCGATAAAATCCGTGAAATGGTGGCCGCCAAATGCCTTAGCAGCCTCGGCACAAGGCATGTGGAGAAGATGAAGCCTTCAGACGACTTGAAGTACCTGAAAAGGCTTTTGATTCAAACTGAGGAGCTTAGACGGTTATTTGCGGCAGGTAACAGACTGCCCGACGCCAACTACATTGATCCGGCGGAACAGCTTGCCAAAATGAAGGTTAGCGGTACTTACCTGGAGGAAGAAGAAGCCTACGACCTTAAACGGTCACTCAGCACCATTATTCAACTTCAGTCTGTGCTGACAAAACATGCCGAAGAGTGCCCGACGCTGCACGGGTTATCAGGGATGGTAGATCTTCCCACCGATATTATTAAATGGTTTGAGGCTATTATTGATGACACAGGAAAGCTGAGAGCCAACGCCTCCAAAGAGCTTATGCAAATAAGGGCCTCAATGGTCAGCGAGCATTCCTCGCTGAGGAGGGTAATGGATCACATAAGCAAAGACGCACAAAAACAGGGGTGGTCGCCCGACGATGGTTCCATTGCCGTAAGGGGCGGGCGTTTGGTTATTCCGGTGCTGGCAGAACACAAGCGCAAGCTGAAAGGATTTATTCATGATGAGTCAGCAACAGGACAAACTGTGTTTATGGAGCCGGCCGAGGCCCTGGAGATCAACAACCGTATAAGGGAGCTGGAGCTGGAAGAAAGAAGGGAAATCATCCGAATTCTTAGAAATTTCACTGATCAATTAAGGCCTCATATTCCTGCGCTGGAAAAAGCTTACCATTTTCTTGGTGCGATTGACTTTATACGGGCGAAGGCTTTGCTTGCCATCGAAATCAATGGCTTGCTGCCTGTCATAGACGAAAATCCGGTCATTGTTTGGCACAAGGCGGTTCATCCTCTTCTTTATCTTTTGCACAAAAAGGCCCAAAAGCCTATTGTTCCTCTGGATATTGAGCTTGATGCAGAAAGGCGCATTCTGATTATTTCGGGGCCAAATGCCGGCGGCAAGTCGGTGTGCCTGAAAACCGTCGTCTTATTGCAATACATGCTACAGTGCGGTCTCTTGGTACCCGTTAGAGACGACTCGGTCATGGGGGTTTTCAATAAGATCTTCATCGATATGGGCGATGAACAGTCGCTGGAAAATGACCTAAGTACCTACAGTTCTCACCTCACTTCGATGCGTTTTTTCCTCGAAAATGCAGGAGGGAAGACATTGTTTCTGATTGATGAGTTTGGCGCTGGCACCGAGCCGCAGTTTGGTGGAGCTATTGCGGAGGGCGTGCTGGAGCAATTGTACAAAAAGCAATCCTTTGGAGTGATTACTACGCATTATGGCAATCTGAAGAGTATGGCTGAGAAGAATGCAGGCATCATCAACGGGGCTATGAGATACGATGTAAATCAGTTGAAGCCTTTGTATGAACTGGAAGTGGGACGACCAGGGAGCTCTTTCGCCTTGGAAATGGCCGCAAATATTGGGCTGTCAAATGCGGTGATCGAAAGGGCGAAAGGCCTTGTTGGGCATTCGCAGGTGAAGTTTGAAACGCTCATCAACGAGTTGGAAGCCGCTAAAAATGATTTTCAAACCAGGTACGAGAGTGTTAACCGAAAGGACACTGAGCTTGAAAAAATACTCAAAGACTACCAGGACCTGAAAGCTCATTTGGATGCAGAAAAGAGCAAGATTATTAAGGAAGCCAAGCAGGAAGCCAAGCGAATTGTACTCGACGCCAATAAAGCGGTAGAAAATACTATCAGGGAGATAAAAGAAAACAAGGCCGAAAAGGAAAAGACAAAAGAAGTGCGCCAAAAGCTCACAGATATACAAGTTTCGCTGACTGAGGAAGTGGAGGAGAAAAAGCCTGTATGGACAACTGTGGCTGGCGAGATAAAAGTAGGCGACAAGGTCAGGATGGCCGGGCAGGAGTCGGCTGGTGAAGTGGTCTCCATTCGGGGAAAGAAAGCAGAAGTGCTCATGGGAGAGCTAAAATCTCACATTGCACTCAACCGTCTTGAAAAAGTAAAATCGTCGTCCCAGGGGAAAAAGAGCTTGAAGCGGGAGAGCGTAGGTGGCGTCTTTAAGGGGATCGACATGAACCAAAGAAGGGCCGACTTTTCCCCCAATCTTGACCTCAGAGGAAAGAGAGCCGAAGAAGCTATTCAGTTAGTTGACGATTTTATAGATAGTTCAGTGCTTTTCAGCATGCACGAGGTGAGGATCGTACATGGCAAGGGCGACGGCATTCTCAGAGAAGTGATCAGGCGCTACCTGAGTGGCAATAAGTTCATTGAGCGGATGGCCGACGAACATGTGGAGAGAGGCGGTAGTGGGGTCACAGTCATCAGCTTCAGACAATAAAAAAAGGCCCGTTCAGGGCCTTTGTATTAGTTGTATCTGAGATCGATATTAGTTAGGGAATTCAAACACCCAGGTACCGGCTACACCTTGCATACGGCCTGCACCAGTATCTTCGATAGTGAATGTCAGACTAAGCTTGGTAGACGTTACCGAAGCAGCCATAGTGACACCATCGCTTCTCACAATTTTGCTAATGTCTTTCTCTCCGGCTGTTGCGCCGTCACCAAATGACCAGGTACCGCTTGCTGGCCAAACTACGTCAACATTGGGTACTTCTGAGGTTGCTGGTTGCCCAGTAGCAGTGTAGCTCCCACTGTTGCCAGAACCGGTAAACTTCAGCTTGAAGTTGTCCCACTCGGTGGCTGCTACACCATCTTGCTTGACCGCCCCGGCCGCTACTGTCCATTCTGTTCCTCCGTTGAGGAGCAGTGCGAGACGCTCGGCTACGGGATCCGGCTCTGTTGTTCCCGGGTCGTCCTTGCCTCCGCAACTGATAAAAATAATCAATGCGAAAATTGTTGTTGCTGTGAATAGATTAGATAGTTTGTTCATGTGGATTTAGTTATAACTAAAAATTAACCTTTTTCAAAAATAGCAGAAATTGAAAATTATACCTAATTACGCTTTAAAAAATTCAAATAGGAATAATCCAATGTTTCACTTGAATTCTTCAATTGAAATAGTGTTTCTACACATTTCATATTCATAGGACTGGTTGGAACAAATCACCACCAACCGATCCTGTAGCACAGAATTCAAACGTTCCAAATACCAATTTATTCCATTGGTGTCCAAATTACTTGTGGGCTCATCGAGGATAAGAAGCGGTGTGGCACTCAAAAAACTGAGAGCTAGCTTGAACCGCTGTTTCATGCCAGACGAAAGATGCTTCACTTGTTTCTGTGCCGAGTCTTCCAGCCATGCGAAGGGTAGGACGTCCTCTTTCGACTTGCCAATTTCCAGGCTTTTAAGGCTGAAATGGAAGTTGACCATTTCGGATAGTGTGAATTCCTCAATGAGCTCCAGATAGGGTGCAGCCAGCGACGTATGCCTGTAAACCAGGTGCTCATCGAGTACTTTACCGTCAATAGAGTGTTTTACTGTTCCTTCAGAAGGAATTAACTGCCCGCTCAGAACGGCTGCCAGCGTGGATTTTCCACTTCCATTTCTTCCTGTAATGGCGTAGGAGGAGCCTTTTTTAAAAGTATAGCTCAAATTCTTGAAAATCCACTCACGCAAATAGCGCTTGCCGGCATTTTCGAGCACAATCTCCATGTCAGACGGCAAAACCCTTCATTATCCCTCTTTCCGATGACCTGATAAAGTCAACAATCTGATCTCTTTCGTCGGAGTGAGGAGTTTCGGCAAGGATCAGTTCAATGGCTTTGGAGTGATTGAGGCCTCTGAAATAGATATAGCGATAGATGTCCTGTATTTCGTTGATTTTTTCGTTACTGAACCCTCTTCTGCGAAGACCTACAGAGTTAATGCCGCAAAAGCTTAAAGGCTCTCTACCAGCAGTGGTAAATGGAGGGATGTCCTTTCTTACAAGTGAACCACCCGACACCATTACGTGGGAGCCGATTCTGGAAAACTGGTGAACGGCTGTGGTTCCACTGATAATGGCCCAGTCATCAATCACCACATGTCCGGCTATTTGCACTGAGTTGCCAAGAATACAGTTATTGCCGATAGTGCAATCGTGGGCTACGTGGGCATAAGCCATGATCAGGCAGTCGCTGCCCACAACAGTCTTAAGTTTGTCGGAAGTACCACGGCTAATGGTGACAAATTCACGTATGGACGTGCCGTCGCCTATAAAAGTCTCCGTTGACTCCCCTTTGAATTTAAGATCCTGAGGGATGGTAGAAATAGAGGCGCCGTTGAATATTTTTACGTTTTTGCCGATGCGGGCACCTTCGTAAATTACCGCATGCGAGCCAATCCAGGTGCCTTCGCCAATCTCCACATTGTGATGGATCACAGCGAAGGGCTCAATGGTTACATTGGGCCCTACCTTGGCTTCAGGATGAACATATGCTAGCGGATGGATCATACGTCTTTTCTAACTATGCTGGCGGTCATTGCACCTTCACAAACCAGGTTGGAACCAACATAGGCCTCGCCTCTCATTTTGGCAATTCCTCTTTTGATAGGTGCCAAAAGCTCACAACGAATTACCAGGGTGTCGCCGGGAAGCACCATTTTTCGAAACCTGAACCCCTCAATTCCCAGGAAGTAGGTCCAGTAGTTTTCGGGGTCTGGCACAGTGTTCAGTACCAATATACCGCCTATTTGTGCCATTGCCTCTACCTGAAGTACCCCGGGCATTACCGGATTGCCAGGAAAATGACCCTGGAAGAAAGGCTCGTTGTAGGTTACATTTTTCACACCCGCTACCCACTTCTCATCCAAATGAAATATTTTGTCGATCAAAAGGAAGGGATACCGATGCGGAAGTATGTTAGTAATCTTATTGATGTCTAATACAGGAGGTATTTTTGGGTCGTAGTAAGGTACGCCGTCGTTGGTAGAGCTCTGCATTACTTTCTTGAGCTTCTTTGCAAAAGCTACATTGGCAGCGTGACCTGGTCTGGCAGCCAAAATCTGGGCCTTAATAGGACGGCCAACAAGGGCAAGATCTCCCATTACATCCAGCAATTTGTGTCTGGCGGGCTCGTTTTTGTACCGTAAATCGACGTTATTGAGGATGCCTTCTTTCTTCACTTGTACCTTGGGCTTGCCAAGAAGCTTCGCAAGGCTGTCCAGTTCGTGTTCTTCAACTACCCTGTCTACTACCACAATAGCATTGCTGAGGTCGCCACCTTTGATGAGGTTGTTTTTATGCAGCGTTTCAAGTTCATGCAAAAAGCAAAAGGTGCGGCACGATGCAATCTCTGTGGCAAACTCGCCTACATTCGTCAATGTAGCATGCTGGCTTCCCAGCACTGGCGAGTTGTAGTCAACCATTACAGTCACCCTGTAGTCGTCCAGCGGGAGGGCAGCAATTTCTATTTCATTGGTTTTGTCTCTGTAGAAGATGCTTTCCGGCACCTCGAAAAAGTTTCGTTGAGCATTTTGCTCTTCAACTCCTACTCTTTGAATCGCTTCTACAAACAGCAACGCACTTCCGTCCATAATCGGCACTTCCGGGCCGTCAAGCTGGATCAACACATTGTCTATTTCCAAGCCCACCAAAGCAGCTAAAGCATGTTCGGTTGTACTCACCCTGGCGCCGTTTTGTTCCAGGGTAGTGCCACGGGAAACATCCACCACTAAGTCCGCATCGGCATCGATAGTTGGTTGATCTTCAAGGTCTACCCTTTGAAACTTTATGCCATGGTTGGGTGGAGCTGGCACAAACGTCATTGTGGTATGGACGCCTGTGTGTAAGCCTACGCCTGAAACGGTTACTTTCTCTTTTACGGTTTGCTGCCTAATGTTCATCGTCTGTCTTTAGCGACGTCAAATTTATAATTTTTTCTTCAAGTTCTCTGATCTTCTGGTTTAGTTCAGGAAGTCTTTTGAAAAGCATGGCGGACTTCATGTACTGCAAATGATCAAATGCCGGGCTCCCAAAAAGGATTTTTCCTTCTTCCTTGATAGACTTGTTGATGCCCGACTGTGCGGCGATTTTAGTGCGTGCTCCAAGCTGGATGTGTCCTGCAAGCCCCACCTGCCCGCCAATCATGCTGTATTCGCCAACTTTCGAAGACCCCGAAATACCTGTTTGAGAAGCGATGACTGTGTGCTTCCCTATTTCCACATTATGCCCGA
The DNA here is from genome assembly GCF_032999765.1 of Imperialibacter roseus. Lineage (GTDB taxonomy): Bacteria > Bacteroidota > Bacteroidia > Cytophagales > Cyclobacteriaceae > Imperialibacter > Imperialibacter roseus. The sequence goes on from NZ_CP136051.1 coordinate 790,836, forward strand.
TTTGAACAAGGTTATCGAGCTTCACGCCCTCCCTGATGATCGTTGAATCAAAAGTGGCGCAGTCAATGGTGGTGTTGGCACCAATGCTTACATGGTCTTCCAGCACCACATTCCCCACTTGCGGAATTGTTTTGTAGCTACCATCGGCTTGAGGAGCAAATCCAAACCCATCGCTACCAATGACAGCACCGGAATGTATCGTGCAGTAATTCCCAATTTTCGTTCTGGAGTAAATTTTTACGCCTGCGTATATAATGGTGTTGTTGCCAATGGTTACATCGTCGCCTATGTAGGTATTTGGATAAATTTTTACATTGTCACCAAGCCTGACATTTTTTCCAACATAAGAGAAGGCCCCTCTGTAGGTGTTTTTTCCCTCGGTGGCCGTATCAGCGAAAAAGCATGGTTGCTCAACCCCCGATTTTTGAAAGCTGACCAATTTATGGTACTCTTCCAGTAGTGCTGTAAAACTTAAATATGGATCGTCGACAAGGATTAGACCGGCCGAAATTTCGCCTTTCGGTTTAAAGCCTTTGCTGACGATCACAGCCGATGCTGTGGTCTTGTAGATGAAAGGCTCGTATTTAGGATTAGACAAAAAGGTAATTGCCCCTTCGCCACCCTCTTCAATTTTGCCTACTCTGTTTACTTTTACTTGACCGTTGCCTTTTAGCTCGCCATTAAGAATGTGAGCGATTTGTGCCAGGGTAAATTCCATGCGAAATGGGCCTCAAATTTCTGTGCTACAAAGATACAATTTTGGGCCAGCATAGATAGTGTTTAGTTACGATTTTGCTCATGGCCTTGATGTTTGGGAGGTCCGACGCAGTGGCAACATCGACAATTTGCCCTGCTTTGGTTAAAATATTGATGGTTTGCCCTTCAGCGATATACGCTTTGTTGCTGATGCTTCCCTTGCCGATAAAGTAGTTGGCTTCGTCCTCGCTTACACCGAGTTGAGATTGAATTTTCGTCTTCAGCCCTTCCGCTACCGACGCCTCAATTTTATCATTTGACATCACAATCTGAAATAGCTTGCGTTGCAGCAGCATGGTGGAGAGCATGCTCAGCACCTTGTCGTCATAACTGGTCCAGAATTTCACAGAGCCCCAAATGTCGTAGTCGTCGAGTGATGCAAAAACATCAAGTAGCTCGGGGTCGTCCTGAAGATCCTTTAGGGAGATGTTTCTTTCAAGAAAAATGCTGAAAGCTGGCGTGGCTTTGATAGATGTGCCGTTTTGCACCAGCCACTTGGCTCGTTTAATGAGCTGAATCATCATTTTCTCTGAAGCCACTGAGGTTTTGTGAAGATATACCTGCCAGTACATGAGCCGCCGGGCACTCAGAAAATTTTCGATACTGTAAATGCCTTTTTCTTCCACTACCAACTGTCCGTCCCGTATGTCGAGCATCTTTATGATGCGGTCCGCACCAATGGTGCCTTCGGAAACCCCCGTGAAAAAGCTATCTCTTTTCAGGTAGTCGAGCCGATCTATATCAAGTTGGCTTGAAACCAGTTGGTTGAAAAAGGTACGATGATATTTATTTTTGAAAATATCGAAGGCAAGAGTAAGCTTTCCCTCGAAATACTCGTTAAGCTTACTGATAAGGAGTACAGATATATGCTCGTGACCTATTCCATTCATCAAGCTGAACTCCAGGGTATGTGAAAATGGGCCGTGGCCGATATCATGAAGTAGAATGGCAATGAGTGCCGCTTCGTATTCTTCCGGAGAAATTTCGTGACCTTTGCTCCTCAGGTTGTCGAGGGTAATTGTCATTAAATGCATAGCCCCCAGCGCATGATGAAACCTGGTATGAAGTGCTCCCGGGTAAACAAAGTCGCTCAACCCGAGCTGTTTGATTCTTCTTAACCGCTGAAAGTAAGGGTGTTGGATAATATCAAAAATCAGATCGCTTTGTATGGTGATAAAACCGTATACCGGATCGTTTATTATTTTCTTTTTGTTCAAACTAGTTGTACTGAATTTTGGGTGTAAATTGATCACTCAGCTTCTTAAAGTAAAGCCACTATGCAAAAATATTCCATTCTTTGGGCCGATGACGAAATAGACCTGCTTAAACCTCACATCTTATTTCTTGAAAGCAAGGGATACAAAGTCACACCGGTGATTAGTGGTGCAGATGCGTTGGATCAATGCGATCATAATGATTTTGATATTGTCTTCCTCGATGAAAACATGCCTGGAATGACAGGGCTGGAAACGTTGAGCTATATTAAATCGACTCATCCAAGTCTTCCTGTGGTGATGATTACCAAGAGTGAAGAGGAAGAGATCATGGAGGGAGCGATAGGAGCAAAAATCGCCGACTATCTTATCAAGCCACTTAATCCGAATCAAATCCTTCTGTCTGTCAAGAAAATCCTCGATAACCGCAGGCTGGTGAGCGAGCATACTAACCAAAGTTATCAGCAGGACTTTCGGAACATAAGTATGGCTTTCAGTGAGCACATGGACTACGAGGAGTGGGTGGAGGTGTACAAGAAGCTGGTGTATTGGGAGCTGGAAATAGAAAATACAGAGGATAAAAGCATGGCTGAGGTGCTCGAAATGCAAAAAGCAGAAGCGAGCAAAAACTTCACTAAGTTCATAGCCGACTATTATAAGGACTGGCTTAACGATCCGGAGTCCAAAAAACCAATGCTTTCACATCAGCTGATGAAGAAAAAGGTATTTCCTCAGCTGAAAGAAAATGACCCGTTGTTTTTTATAGTGATAGACAACCTAAGGTATGACCAATGGGAGATATTAGAACCTGTCATTTCTCAATACTTTAATATTAAAGAGAAGGAAACTTATTTTTCTATCCTTCCCACAACCACAGCCTATGCCCGCAATGCGATATTTTCTGGTATGCTGCCGAGTGAAATGGAAAAACATCATCCTGATCTTTGGGTGGGCGAGGATACCGACGATGGCAAAAACAACCATGAAGAAGACTTTCTGAAGCGGCAAATTCAGCGCAACAGATTAAATATCAAGTCATCATATCACAAGATAATCCATGTAAATCAGGGCAAGCATTTGTTGGATAATTTCAACAACCTGATGAATAACGACCTTAATGTGATCGTTTATAATTTTGTGGACATGTTGTCGCACGCCCGCACTGACCTGGAAATGATCCGGGAACTGGCTCCGGATGAGGCCGCCTACCGCTCGATTACCAAATCGTGGTTCGAACACTCGCCGCTTTTGGATGCGTTAAAAAAGATATCTGAAAAGAAGTGCAGGACAATTATCACAACCGACCACGGCACGGTCAGGGTGAAAAGGCCTTTCAAGATTGTCGGTGATAAAAACACCAATACCAATTTGCGCTACAAACAAGGCAAGAATCTTGGGTACGACGGGCAGGATGTGTTTGTCGCCAAAAAGCCTGAAGAGATGTTCCTGCCAAAGGTGAATGTTTCTACTTCCTACGTTTTTGCTGTGGAGGATTATTTCTTCGCTTATCCCAACAACTACAACTATTATGTCAATTTTTATAAGGACACCTTCCAGCATGGCGGTGTTTCCCTCGAAGAGATGATCATTCCTATTATTTACCTGACACCCAAGGGAGGCTGAGTTGACTACAGAATTGTTTTGTGAGGATATTGCCCAGCTTCCGGAAATTGCCAGTCAAATAATTGGACAGGCGGGCGAAGGCAAGGTGTGGATTTTTGAAGGTGAGCTGGGTGCTGGCAAGACCACGCTGATTAAGGAGCTTTGCGAGCAACTGGAGGTGGTTGACAATGTGAGTAGCCCCACTTTTTCGATCGTGAATGAGTACGAAACCACTGAAGGGGAGACTATTTATCATTTTGATTTTTACCGGATCAAGTCTGAGGCGGAGGCAGCTGATATTGGTGTAGATGAGTATTTTTATTCGGGAAATTATTGTTTCATCGAGTGGCCTTCTAAAATTCCCTCGTTGCTGCCCGAAGAATACCTCAAAATTACCCTTATCTTAGTGTCAGAAAACCAACGGAAGATTTTGCTCGAGAGATATGGCTGACAAGTACCGAAAGGAAGTGGAGGAACTAGCGAAAGAACAATCCCTGTATCCGCAGGAATCACTTCTGAAGGTAAGAGAGGGGGATAAATCGCTTTTTATCGGCATTCCCCGTGAGCGGTCACTTCAGGAGAACAGGGTAGCGCTGAAGCCATCTTCAGTAGCCGTTTTAGTGGCGGGAGGTCACGAGGTTTGGGTAGAGACGGGCGCCGGAAAAGCGGCTAAATTCCTTGATAAAGACTATAGCGAGGCTGGAGCAAAGATTGTCTATTCTGCCAAAGAAGTCTATTCTGCCGATATCATGCTCAAAGTGGAGCCACCCATGTCGGAGGAGATTAGCTACATGAAAAGTGGCCAAACGCTGTTTTCTGCCATTCAGACAGGGCGTCAATCGGCTCACTTCATCAATGCACTCAACGAAAAGAAAGTAACTGCCCTGGCCTACGAGCTAATTGAAGACAAGGTAGGCGGACTGCCGTTGGTAAGAGCTATGAGTGAAATTGCAGGCAGCACAGTCATGCTCATAGCAGCGGAATACCTCAGTAATGTGAATGGAGGGCAGGGAGTAGTTGTGGGGGGTATTACTGGCGTGCCACCAACGCAGGTAGTTATCCTTGGGTCGGGAACAGTAGCGGAGCATGCTGCGAGGGCCGCACTCGGTCTTGGAGCGGATATTCAAATTTTCGATAACCACATTTATAAATTACGGCGTGTAAAACATGCCCTTGGTCAGCAGGTGTATACGTCTACCCTCGATCATACCACTTTGCTGACGGCTCTGAAAAATGCCGATGTGGTCATTGGCGCTATGAGGGTGGAAAAGGGGAGAAACAAATGTGTAGTGACAGAGGAAATGGTGATGGAAATGAAACAAGATTCTATCATCATTGACGTCACCATTGATCAGGGGGGCTGCATTGAAACAGCCGAATTAACAACTCACAACGATCCGGTTTTTAGAAAACATGGTGTTATTCACTACTGTGTACCCAATATCGCTTCCAGAGTGGCCAGAACCGCCTCAACAGCGCTTAGCAACATATTCACTCCGGTGCTGATGCAAATAGCAGAAGTGGGGAGCGTTGGCGATATGATATTTACTCACAAGTGGTTCATGAAAGGCGTATATACTTTCAAAGGAAGCCTTACCAACCCTCATCTCGCCCGCAAGTTCAATCTTAAGTACAAAGATTTGAATTTGTTAATGGCGGCGAGGTTCTGACAGTGTACTGCCTGAACTCACCCTGCCTGCTCGTAGGCTTCTTTCAACCATCCTATAGTTTCAGCGGAGATTTCTCCGGCAGACTCAAGTTTGATTTTGTGCGAACACATGGAATTAGCCGAGGTGATTTTTTCCAAAACGCCACTTGATTCGTCTCCTTTCAAGTTGACCCCAATTTCGAAGCGGGTTTTAGTAGCGGGTGTGAGCATAGCAAACTGCTTTTTGCGTCGCAGGCTCACGTAGGCCTTTTTCGGCGCTACTTCCACGTCGACGCCAAATTTCTTTATTTCCACCATCAGCTGATCGTAAATGGGCTTTAAAGCCTCTTTGCCTTTATATTGTTCTGTAATCAGGTCGGCGAGGTTGGCTGCTGAGCCCGCATCGGATCCCTTCGCCTTGTGAGCCACCAAATTGGCGTACCCGTGTGTGAGGCCGTGCATTTCCTTCAAAAGCTTGATTATTTCACCATGTTTCGAAAGGTCGCTGCTTTTTACTAGTGCTATCCATTCATCCAGCGACTTTCCGGAGTTTTTCTCCAGGTTGTCGATCATAGTTTGTGCTGCCTGATCCATTGATCTTTCCGGTTTGGTACACTTCCAATATAAGAAGGCTGAATAAAAGATGGTAAACCCAACAACCGAAGCCGCAAAAATGCCGCCTCAAACCTGATATTTGGCAGCTTGACGTTTCTAATGTCGTCAACTACAGGTAACCGGACTGACCTTAAGCCATACAAGATAGCCGTTTGTCAATCTTTTAGGTGGTTCTTATAATTTTCCTGGGTCGCTCTATTTGTGCTGTATTAAATTAGGTATCTTCGGCTTGACGAAATATTCTTTGGCGTTCACAACACAATGCCGTTGATCTTCGTTAAAATATACAATTCGACGATGAAGTTGACAAGGACACTATTTGCTGTTACGCTTTGCTTCTGGGGGCTGTTGTCCGTCAGTGGTTTTTCGTTGCCCCACCACGGAGGTTCCAAAGTTGACAATGCTGTCCATCTTAAAAGCCAAATTCTCCACTCTCTCGATCTGCAGAGTGTACTGGCCGGAGAGGAAGTTGAAGATGATATCAGATCCAAAAATCATTTCCCTCATTTCGTTGGTCTGGTTGGACGTTTTGTTAGCGTCAGCGAATCGGTATCGCCCGAAGATCGAAGAAATCTCCCTCCTTCAAATACGTTAAAGGTATTTTCACTCTACCATCAGTTTTTTTAAAGCAGCTTTTTGATACCGGTCTCCGGCTTGATCCTGCCCTGCACTACTGGTGCCAGGGAGATAGTTTTTTTCACATCTGATCATTCTCAAAAAGTTATTGCAATGAAGACAATAGAAATATTGGTCGCTTTGGCCATTTTGCTCCCAATCGTGCTTTTCTATATAAAGAAAAAGCTTAGTTCCAGAAGAACCCCACCTGATTATTTAAAAAAGATAAGCCAGGAAAATGAGCTGGATATCACTGATTTCGAGGATCTGCCCGGAAAGTTTCTGGTGATGGATACTCTACACAAAAAACTCCTTTTTAGCCGGTATGCCAGCTCCAAAGTGCAGTCGCTGGTGATTGATCTCAGCCGCATACTTAGTTGCCGGATGGAAAAGGAAGTGATTATTACCTCCGGTCATGCCCATATAGAAAAGATAGGCCTGGTGTTCAAACACAAGTTTCACAAAGGTGAAGAGGATATTCACATTCCTCTTTACGATAGCCATAAGGATGGAATGGACGAGGCCTTTCACTACTATGAAATAGCCAAAGGGTGGGTGAAAAGAGTAGAGCAAGGTCTTGACAGGCAAGTGCAAGTCAATTGAGTGATAGGTTAACGTACACCCTTTCGGACTTTTCGAAAGGGTGTATTTCTAGCTAGCTTTTTATCGTTAGCTGATCTATGATTACCTTTAAACCATGAAAAATTTCCCCCGCTCAATACAAGGACTTGCGGCTATATTATTGATTTTTGCATCATCAGTTCTTTTTGAAGGTTGCAGGGCTTCTCAGTTTAAAACCCAGAAAGCCCGCACAATTAAAAAAGGAAAACCTATACCTTGCCCGCTCAAGGACTGCTAATATTCAATAACTGATATTTGATGCAAAAAATAGTAATTGCTATCGATGGTTACTCGGGTTGCGGAAAAAGCACAACAGCACGAGCCGTTGCTGGTCTTTTGGGTTACATCTACATAGACACAGGTGCCATGTACAGATCGGTTACTTTGTATTTTATTGACAACCATGTTTCGCTTACTGACCCCAGGGCGGTTTCGAAGGCGCTTGAACAAATTGATATAACATTTCATTACAATGCTACAAAGAAGGTAAATGAAGTGTATTTGAATGGGTTGAACGTAGAAAAAGAAATACGGGGAATGGATGTATCACAAAAGGTAAGCGATGTAAGTGCCATTAAGGAAGTAAGGCATGCTTTGGTAGCCCAGCAAAGAAAAATGGGCAAGAGCAAAGGGGTAGTGATGGATGGAAGAGATATTGGTACGGTGGTATTTCCTGATGCAGACCTTAAAATATTTATGACAGCCGACCTGTATGTGCGTGCTGAGAGGCGTCAGAAGGAGTTATTAGGCAAAGGCCAGCTCGTAGAGTTGGAGGAAGTGATTGAAAACCTGCGATCCCGAGACGAAATAGACACCTCCAGAAAAGAGAGTCCCTTAAAGAAGGCAGCAAATGCTATTGAAATTGACACCACACATATTACCTTTGAGGAACAAATAGAGCTCATTACCAACCTGGCCACGAGCAAATTAATTTCCGGAGTTGATCGAAACAAGAACTAAAAGCTTGTGTCAAAATTTTGAAATCGATCAACGAAGCAAGTAGGGCAGGAAAAAGCGTTATGAACATTACTATCGACAAAAATTCTGGGTATTGTTTCGGAGTTGAATTTGCCATTAAAATGGCAGAGGATGAAATGGAAGACAATGGTCAGTTATATTGCCTGGGCGACATCGTTCACAACGACATGGAAGTCAGGCGCCTTTACCAGAAAGGTCTCCGGATTATCAGCCGGGACGACCTGAAAAACCTCCACAATACAAGGGTGCTGATTAGAGCACACGGCGAGCCGCCGGAAACGTATCAATTGGCTCTTGAAAACAATATTGAACTAATAGACGCCTCTTGCCCGGTTGTGTTGAAACTCCAGAATAGAGTGAAGCACGCCTACGACAATATGAAAAAAGTGGAGGGGCAGATTGTCATTTATGGCAAGGAGGGGCATGCAGAGGTAATTGGGCTTGCCGGGCAAACCAGAGAAGAGGCTGTTATTATTATGACAGACCAGGATTTGGATAAGCTCGACTATTCCAGGCCAATCACGCTCTTTAGCCAAACTACCAAGTCAACAAAGGGCTTTTATCATATCAAAGCGCTCATTGAAGACCGAATTCGTGAGAATAAGGGTGAGCTGCGAATTCAGGATTTCGATGCCAACGATAGCATTTGCCGCCAGGTGTCGAACAGAGAGCCTCAAATGAGGAAGTTTTCGGAAGAGCAGGATGTGGTGTTGTTTGTTGCCGGAAAAAAGAGTTCAAATGGACGGGCTTTGTACGAAGTATGCCTTTCCATCAATCCAAGAAGTTACTTTATTGAGAGCGAAGAGGAGCTGGACTTGAACTGGCTTGTCGATGCTGAAAATATAGGTATTTGTGGAGCTACGTCCACTCCCATGTGGTTAATGGAGCGGGTAGCAGAATTCATCAAGGAAAAAAGTCCTAGTGAACCAACAATTGCTTAAATGTGCTGTTTATGTAAGTGAAAATGAGGGTGGTAAAAAACCTTCACACGAATAATTTCACTTACCTTTTAGTTGAGTTAAATTTTATTAATTTTGCCACGTTTTAAAGGATTTCGGTCTATTTTACCTATTGAAAATGTCTAAATTCGTAAAGCTCAAAAAAGGGTTTAATATCAATCTCGCAGGCAAGGCCGAGGAAAAAATTGGTGAAATTCAACAACCTGAGACTTTCGCAGTCAAACCAACCGACTTTCAGAGAATTACTCGCCCCAAACTACTGGTGGAAGAAGGAGCCAGCGTGAAGGCTGGTACACCCCTGTTTTTCGACAGGCTTCAGGAAAACGTAATGTACACTTCGCCTGTTAGCGGGGAGGTAGTTGAAATAAAGCGGGGTGAGAAAAGAAAGCTTCTTGAGATCAAAATCCTTGCGGATAAGAAAATAACACACGAGCAGTTTACCAAGTTCACGGTATCCGAAATGAGCTCTCTTACAAAGGAAACAGCTACGGAGCTCCTGACTAAGAGTGGTGTTTGGCCAAATATAGTTCAGCGCCCCTTCGGAAGTATAGCCGACCCAACTGCCACACCAAAGGCTATATTTATTTCAGCATTTGACACAAACCCCCTTTCTCCTAATTATGGCATCTTGTTTAAGGGGCAAGATCAATACTTTCAGGCTGGTATAGATGTCCTTAAGAAATTCACACCAGGCGTTGTACATGTTAACACCAATGCCGACGCTGAAGTGCTTCCCATGTTTGCTCATGTGAAAGGTGCCGAAGTCAATAAGTTTTCCGGTCCGAATCCTGCTGGCAATGTAGGCGTTCAAATCCACCACCTTGATCCAATTAATAAAGGAGACCTTGTTTGGACTGTTTCGCCTTTTGGTGTTATCCAGATAGGGAAGTTGTTCCTTGAAGGTATATACGATGCTTCTAAAGTGATAGCAGTTTGTGGTTCTGAGGTGAGCAATCCACAGTACTACAGCACATACTCCGGAGCCAATGTAGGTAGGTTCATAGAAGGCAATCTTAAATCGGATCACGTTAGGGTAATTTCAGGGAACGTGCTTTCAGGCGAAGCAGTTGGAAAAGACGGCTTCCTGGGATTCTTTGCCAACCAGGTAACTGTTATTCCAGAAGGAGATAAGGAAGAGTTTTTGGGTTGGATACTACCAACTTTCAATAAGCTAAGCTTTCAAAGAGCATTTGGTCTGTTTGCCAATACAAAAAGAGAGTTTGTATTAGATACAAATACACATGGTGAGCAACGCTCATTCGTTCAATCGGGCAACCTCGAAAAGGTGCTGCCAATGGATATTTATGTTACCTACCTCATGAAGGCAATTTTGGCTGAGGATTATGATGACATGGAAGCTTTGGGTATTTACGAGGTTATCGAAGAAGACTTGGCACTTTGCGAATTCGTCGATGTTTCGAAAAATGATATTCAGAAAATACTAAGACAAGGACTTGACTTAATTCAATATAGCTAATCGTATTTATGAAGTTCTTACAAGATTTCTTCGATAAACTAAAGCCTTTTGTAGAGAAAGGTGGGAAGTATGAAAAGTATCATACGCTTTATGAAGGCCACAGAACTATTGTGTTTGCCCCGGATCTAACTACCGGAAAGAAAGGTTCCCAGGTAAAAGACGCTGTCGACCTAAAGCGAATGATGTTTACTGTCATCATCGCAATGATCCCTTGTTTACTTTTTGGTATGTGGAACGTTGGTCATCAGCATTTTCTGGCAACGGGAGCTGATGCCGAACTAATAGACAAAATATTAATCGGCGCTTTGAAAGTAGTCCCTATCATTATTGTTTCTTATGCGGTGGGCCTTGGTGTCGAATTTGTTTTCTGTGTGATCAGGCAGCATCCTGTAAGTGAAGGGTTCCTGGTTACGGGCTTGCTGATACCGCTTGTGATGCCAGCCACCATTCCTCTTTGGCAGGTAGCATTGGCTACTGTGTTTGCGGTGGTTATTGGAAAAGAAGCCTTTGGGGGCACAGGGATGAACATACTTAACGTAGCGCTTGTAGCCAGGGCGTTCCTTTATTTCGCCTATCCAACTGCTATTAGCGGCGAGGTTTGGACATATCTTGGTGATGCTGCGCCAGTAGCAGCCTACTCGGGAGCCACGCCTTTAGCAATTGCTGCCAGCACTGTGGGCAACCCTGGGGCTACCCCGGTTGTGGATTTGCTCAACGATTCATGGTCAGCAGGTATTTATGATTTCTGGAATATGTTCCTGGGTATAATGCCAGGTTCAATAGGTGAAACATCTACTTTGATGTGCCTGATAGGGGCGGCCATTTTGGTTTTAACCGGAGTAGGTAGCTGGAAGATAATTGTAGCGGTTTTTGCTGGTGCTTACTCAATGGGCCTTATCTTCAATCTCGTTGGTCTCAATGAGTTTATGTTGATGCCGGCACAGTACCACTGGGTAATTGGAGGCCTGGCTTTTGGTGCCGTATTCATGGCTACCGATCCTGTTACAGCTTCTCAAACTGAAACTGGCAAATGGATTTATGGATTCCTGATAGGATTATTAACAGTGTTGATCCGTGTGTTTAACCCGGCATATCCGGAGGGAATCATGTTGGCGATACTTCTTATGAATGTATTTGCGCCACTTATCGATTATTACGTAGTACAAGCAAACAAAAAACGGAGGCTACAACGTGCGACAGTCTAACGCTTATGTTCTTTTATTTTCGGGAGTGATGACCATCATACTTGGTGGAGCTTTATCACTTGCCTCGGTTGGCCTTAAGCCAGCCCAAACCAAGCAGATTGAGCTTGATACCAAGAAGAAAATTCTGGGTGCAGTAATGGATATTTCCAATCTCAAAACCGGAGAGGAAGTGTTGGCACTGTATGACAAGCGATTTAAATCTGTGGTTGTAGATATCGATGGTAACCCTGTTGAAAAGGATGCAAAGGGTAATCCTTTGGTTGCTGAGAAGATCGATATTCAGAAGAACCATAAAGTAGCTAAGGAGGAGAGAAACTACCCCGTTTTTATGTTCCTTGACGAAAATGATCCATCGAAAGTGATTGCCTACGTTTTCCCGATGTTTGGTAGCGGCCTTTGGGATTGGATTTCTGGTTACATGGCTTTGGATGGTGACCTGAATACTATCAAAGGAGTTGCATTTGACCATAAATCGGAGACTCCCGGACTTGGAGCGAGAATCACTACTCCGGAGATTCAGGGTCGCTACGTTGGAAAGGAAATATTTGAAAATGGTGATTTGGTATCTGTTACTATGGTGAAGGGAGAGAGTGGCAAGCCACAAGACGCCCACCATGTAGATGGAATGTCGGGTGCAACACTCACAGGAAAAGGAGTGAATGCGATGCTCGAAAATTACCTTTCGTCTTACACTGCATTTATTAAAAAGCAAAAGTCAGCTAGCGGGCAATCTGCAATGGCTTTTTGATTAGAAGAGATTAATAAACACTAAAATCAGTTTGCGATGAGCACTGAAACGCTAGAAAAACCAGTAGTTAAAGAAGCGGAACCTTTATTCTCGAAAAGGCGGAAGAAGTTTGTTACTGATCCGCTGAATGACGATAACCCGGTTACTGTTCAGGTGTTGGGTATTTGCTCGGCATTGGCAGTAACAGTGAAAATGCAGCCTACTCTCGTGATGGCGATTGCCGTTACGCTGGTAATTGTATTTTCTAACCTTCTTATTTCTCTTATGCGTACCCTTATTCCCAACAGGGTGCGTATCATCGTGCAGCTAGCAGTAGTGGCAACGCTCGTGACATTGGTAAGTGAGGTGCTAAAGGCCTATGCTTTTGACATGTACAAAGTGTTGGGAGCTTACGTAGGTCTGATCATCACCAATTGCATAGTAATGGGTCGCCTTGAGGCGTTCGCCCTGGCTAACAAGCCCTATGACTCAATGCTTGATGGTTTGGGTAGCGGCTTGGGTTATTCGTGGATCATCCTGGCCGTGGCTTTCTTCAGGGAGCTTTTTGGCTCGGCTTCAATATTTGACTTCAAAGTATTTGCTGCTATGGGACTGGACTTCCCAACCAACGGACTGATGGTTGACCCAATCGGAGCATTTATGATACTTGGCTTGATCATTTGGGTACAAAGAACTAAAAACGGTTACGTAGAACACTAAGAACATGGAAGCATTAAACATATTCATTAAGAGCGCATTTATCGACAACATGATATTTGCCTATTTTCTTGGCATGTGTTCATTCCTGGCCGTTTCCAAAAAAGTGAGCACGGCGATTGGTTTGGGTGCTGCAGTAATTTTCGTTTTGGGTATTACCGTGCCTATCAACTGGGTGATGCAAACTTTCATACTAAACGAAGGCGCACTTAGCTGGCTTGGTGCAAGCTTCGAAACGATAGACCTTAGCTTCCTTACCTTTATCATGTTCATAGCCATTATCGCAGCTATTGTGCAGCTGGTAGAAATGATCATTGAAAAAGCTTCTCCTGCGCTTTATGGCTCTCTGGGTATTTTCCTTCCTTTGATTGCTGTAAACTGTGCAATACTAGGCGCTTCCCTTTTCATGATTCAGAGAGACTACACCATTGTGGAGGCAACAGCCTACGGTCTTGGATCAGGGGTGGGATGGATGCTCGCCATTGTGGCACTGGCTGCGGTGAGAGAAAAGCTGAAGTATTCTCATGTGCCAGATGGGCTTAAAGGTCTTGGCCTTACGATGTTGATTACCGGATTGATGGGGATTGCATTTAAGTCCTTTATTGGAATCGCTATTTGATTGCAGCAAAAACAATAACAAAACTTCGATATCAAAGAGGGCTTTGCATTAACTTGCAAAGCCTTTTTTATTGCATATGAGCAGAGTAGTAAGTTATTTCTTAAAGGGATTGGTGTTTGTGGTGCCCCTGGCGCTCACTGTGTATGTGAGTGTGGGAGTGGTGCGATGGCTTGATGGGTTGATTCCAATCGACATTCCAGGCTTGGGTATCCTGGCGATCCTGGCGGGCACGCTCATGATCGGTTACCTGGCTACCTATTTTATCACCAAACCCTTTTTTGAGTATTTTGAAAAGATTCTGAAAAGGCTGCCGCTGGTCAATATGATTTATTCGTCGTTTAACGACCTGATGACGGCTTTTGTAGGCGATAAGAGGAAGTTTGATAAAGCTGTAGTGGTGAATATGGATGCGCACGGCATACTTCAAAGAATTGGTTTTATAACTAATGAGGATCTCAAAGCAATCAACTTGCCAGGGAAGGTGGCTGTGTATTTTCCCATATCTTACAGCATTGCAGGCGACTTGTATATTGTGGATAGGGCGAATATCACACCGTTAGATATTCCTGCGATGGAGATCATGACTTTCCTGGTTTCAGGAGGAATGACTGACTCTTTCGGGAAATACAAGAAGAAATTTCGGGATACTACCAAAAAATGAAACAATTGCTTGTATTGATTCGTTGAGCGACATACATTTGTGCCCATAATTACTAAACAGTTGTTTACAATACTTACATATTGTCCCTCAGTAAACAATTTTAGGCCAAGTACTCCGAGGCCATAGGCCTTGCTATACCCCAGTGGTACCTACGTGGTATCCTTTTCTCCCCAGTCTGTTTTTTTCTTTTTTCTCAAAACTATTAACCGTAGGGTTTTTGTACAATGACACAATTTTCTGTCAGGGTAGCGACAGCTGCCGACGTTCCGTTTGTTGAAACAATCTGCCAGCAGATCGAGGAAAGCGCTCTGAAAAGAGGTACTGGTATAGCTAAACGTTCTCCCGAGTATATCGCTAAAAAGATGCTGGAAAATAAAGCAATTGTGGCCTTTACTAAAAGCGGGGACTGGGCCGGCTTTTGCTATATAGAGACCTGGAGCCATGGTAAGTTTGCTGCCAACTCAGGCCTTATCGTTCACCCGGATTTTCGCAAGGAGGGTCTCGCCAAGCGAATCAAAGAAAAGGCGTTCGATCATTCACGTAAAATGTTCCCGAATGCGAAGCTTTTTGGTTTAACCACCAGCTTGCCGGTGATGAAGATAAACTCCGATCTTGGCTACGAACCCGTTGTCTATTCGGAACTTACCGAAGACGAGGACTTTTGGAAGGGCTGTGCCAGCTGCGTGAATTACAGCATCCTGATGAGTAAGAACAAAACCAACTGTATTTGCACTGCGATGCTTTTCGATCCAAAAGAACAGTCCGAGAAAAGGTGGAATTTCATTAAGAAATCAAAGGTTTATGAGCGTCTTGTGAGGCTCAAGCGGGCAGCTTTTCTTAAATTCACGGGCAAGAAAGCTGCTGAGCAGGTAAGCTTGCAGAGAGCTTAGAAAATCATCGGGTAGCATCGTTCAAAATATTACTAATGAAGAAGAAAGTCTTATTGGCCTATAGTGGAGGGCTTGATACCTCCTATTGTTTGATCTATTTGCAGTCGTTGGGTTACGAGGTGCATACGGCCTTAGCTGACACGGGAGGGTTTACCAAAGAGGAGTTGGATGTGTTGGCAACAAAGGCCATCAAACTTGGAGCGGCCAGCCACCAGGTGCTCAATATTGTGGAGGAGTACTATCAGGAGGGTATCAGGTTTCTGCTGTATGGCAACGTACTGAAGAATCAGGCTTATCCACTGTCTGTGAGTGCGGAGCGGGTTTTTCAGGCCAGGGCTATTGCCAGGCTGGCTAATCAGCTGAATGTGGATGCGATTGCCCATGGTTCTACCGGCGCTGGCAACGACCAGGTTCGCTTCGACCTTGTTTTTCAGGCGCTTTGCCCAGGCAAGGAGATCATAGCACCGATAAGGGAGAAAAAACTTAGCCGGGAGGAAGAAATCCAATTCCTGAAAGAGCACAAGGTTGAGATGAACTTCGATAAGGCCCTTTACTCAGTAAACCAGGGGCTTTGGGGTACGTCAGTGGGAGGAAAGGAAACGCTTGGCTCTAACGGCTTTTTACCCGAGGAAGCTTTCCCAAGCAAGGTGACTGAGTCGGCGTCAAAGTCCATTGTCATTGAATTTGAGAAGGGGCAGCCAGTTGGGTTGGATGGGAAGAAAATGAAACCCGTGGAAGTTATCAAAGCGCTCAATGCGCTGGGCGGTAGCTACGGTATAGGAAGAGACATTCACGTGGGCGATACAATATTAGGCATCAAGGGAAGGGTTGGTTTTGAAGCGCCGGCACCGGCCATTCTCATCAAAGCCCATCAGGGACTTGAGAAGCATGTGCTGAGTAAATTTCAGCTTCAGATCAAAGAACAACAATCACTGTGGTATGGACAGCTGATGCATGAAGGCCTTTGGCTGGATCCGGCATGCCGCAATTTGGAGGCCTTTCTGGAAAGCTCTCAGGCAAGGGTAACGGGTAAAGTCTTCGTGGTGCTGGCTCCCTATCGTTTTCAGGTGCATGGTATCGAGTCGAAGTTTGACTTGATGAACAATCTGTTTGGTAAGTACGGAGAAATGAACAGTCTTTGGTCGGCAGACGATGCAAAGGGCTTCGCCAAAATATTTGGCGTGCAACAAATGATCATTCAAAAAGTTGGGGAGCATGCCGGAGAGTAAAGAATTGAAGATAACAGCAGGTATATGGGGTGCTGCTGGCTACACTGCCGGAGAGCTTGTTCGGATACTCCTTAATCATCCCAAAGTGTCGCTCAGCCATTTGGTGAGCGAAAGCCAGGCTGGGTCACCTATTACCAGTATCCACACCGATTTACTTGGAGAGACCGACCTGGTGTTTGCTGAGAAGTTTGACAGCTGGCCTGATGTCATTTTCTTGTGTAAGGGCCACGGCGCTTCGATCGGTTTTCTAAAAGAGCAGGCCATCCCTGAGTCAACCAAGGTGATAGACCTCAGTCATGACTTCCGGTTATCGTCCAACCCTCTGGGTTTTGTGTACGGACTTCCCGAGCTCAATGCCGATAAGGTGAAAAAAGCAAGACTGATTGCCAATCCGGGTTGTTTTGCTACAGCAATGGAATTGGCTCTGCTGCCAGCTGCTTCTGCTGGTCTGCTGAAAAGTGAAATACATATTTCCGGCATCACAGGGTCTACAGGAGCAGGCCAGTCGCTTAGCCCGACCAGCCATTTCACCTGGAGAGAAGGTAACATGTCTGCCTACAAAGTGATGGAGCACCAGCACCTGGCTGAAGTGGCTGAAACACTTTCTTTCGCTTCGCTGGCAGAGGTTCCACCCATCAATTTTATTCCTTACCGGGGCAACTACACCAGAGGGATTATCACCACGGCTTATTTCGACTATACCGGTGATGAGGCAAAACTTGTAAAGCAGTACACTGATTTTTACAAGAAAACGCCCTTCACACATGTCTCCTCTGTGAATCCCGATTTGAAGATGGTAGTAAACACCAACAAGTGTGTGGTTTACCCAAAAAAGGTGGGCAACAAAGCGGTGGTTATTTCTATTATCGATAACCTCTTGAAAGGTGCGTCGGGTCAGGCGGTTCAAAACATGAATCTTGCTATGGGTTGGGAGGAGAGGACGGGCCTCCAGTTGAAGGGAGTGGCTTTCTAGCAAAATAAAAAGCCTTGCAACTTCCCAAAAGTTTGCAAACTTTCGTGACTCATAGTAAACCTACCTAAGCAATGAACAATTTCTTATCCTTAGACGACGTAAGTGACCCGATGGCTTTTGCGAGAGAAGCTATTGAATTGAAGAAGAATCCATTGGCAGACATGCACCTTGGAAGAGGAAAAATGCTGGGAATGGTATTTTTTAACTCCAGTCTGAGGACAAGAATGAGCGTGCAAAAGGCCGCTTTTAATCTTGGTATACAAACTATGGTGCTCAACGTGGGGGGCGACTTGTGGACACTTGAGACCCAGGATGGGGCCGTTATGAACGGAAAGGCTGCTGAGCATATCAAGGAAGCTGTGCCGGTAATGGCCAATTATTGTGATATACTTGCCGTTAGGTGCTTTCCGGGGCTAGAGAACAGAGATATTGATTCTGAGGAAAAAATTTTAACCGCTTTCGCTACCAAGTCGGGAAAGCCGGTAGTTAATATGGAGTCGGCTACGCTGCACCCCCTGCAATCACTGGCTGACTTGATAACTATACTGGAGCATCAACCAAAGCCGAGGCCAAAGGTCGTGCTTTCGTGGGCGCCTCACATCAAACCACTTCCCCATTGTGTTTCCAATTCGTTTTCTCAATGGATGAATAAAGCAGATGTGGAGTTTGTGATTACCCACCCCAAAGGGCTTGAGCTTGGGACGAAGTACACCAAAGGTGCGGTAATAGAGCATGACCAAAGGAAGGCATTTGAAGGGGCAGATTTTATTTATGCTAAAAATTGGTCATCATATAACGACTACGGCAAATTTATGGACGCTCCGGAATGGATCATAGATGCTGAGAAGATGGCGTGGACAAATCAAGCCAGGTTTATGCATTGTCTGCCGGTTCGACGGAATGTTGAGGTGGCCGATGATGTGTTGGATGGGCCACATAGTATCGTGGTGAAACAGGCTGCCAACCGGGAATTTGCTACGCAGCGAGTTTTAAAGGAATTATTGAAAGAGTTAAAGCATTGATTTGTATTCAATGAATCATTTTTATTTTGATGAAAATGATATTTTTTATGTCATTTAGGTGATAATTTGTCAATATCAGACATAGTAGGTTCGCCCGATTTGCAAAAGTCTATACTGGCTGGATTTATATTTGGTATTTTTAAATTTTGCTGGAAGAAAATTTCATTTTTTACTGTTCCGACGATATTTTTGACATACAACAATGCTCTATTGAAGATCAACACCCACGATCGAAAAAGTAGTTAGGTAGTATATAGTACAGTATAATCCTCTTGTCAGATTGGTGATTTAGTGAGCTTAAGCAGTGCACGCTTTTCAGTGGCTCCTGGATCAGGCTCAACACCCGAGCTTTAATACGCAGACATTTTAGCAGCACCCCTCGACCTCACGCCGCATTTGCGGTTCGTGCTTGAATTCTATTGATCTATCTGTAACGAAAACTGTAATCTATGAAAAACAATTCTACGACGTTGATGTTGGCAAGAAGTTTTCTGCTAATGTTATTCATTAAGTGCGTCTCTGTTTTCCCTGCAAGTGCTCAGGATCGAATTATCAAAGGGAAGGTGACTTCGGAGGAGGACAAGAGCGGTATTCCGGGCGTAAATATTGTGGTCAAAGGAGCGACAACTGGCACCATTTCCGACGGCGATGGCAATTACTCCCTTGGAGTACCAGCGAGTGCTGAAACCCTGGTTTTTTCCTTTATTGGCCTTGAAACCCAGGAAGTTGCTATCGGCTCACAGTCGGTTATCGATTTAGCGATGAGCTCAGATGTAAAGCAGCTTACTGAAGTAGTTGTAACGGCCTTTGGTATGGAGCGTAACAAAGCGGCCCTGGGCTATTCCATACAAAGTGTGGGAGGGGATATTGTTAGCAAAGTACCCAACCAAAACATTGTGAATAACCTTTCGGGCAGGGTGGCTGGCCTGCAAGTGTCGGGCAATAGTGTGCCTGGAGGTAGTCCGGAGTTTATCATTCGTGGCTTTTCGTCTGTCAGCGGCAACAACCAACCGTTGGTTGTCATTGATGGAGTGCCCATTCAACAAACGTCGAATAGTACATCGACAGAAAGAACAAATAACCAAAGATTTGGAGGCGGTCTTTCGGAAATCGACCCGAACAACATTGCCGAGATCAGCTTATTGAAAGGGCCAAATGCAGCGGCACTTTATGGGTCACGAGCTGCTAATGGTGTTATTCTTGTTACGACGAAGAGCGGAAAGAACAACAAAGGTATTGGCGTTGATGCCAATTTTAGTACCACCTTCGAAAACCCTTTGGTGAAGCCAAAGTTCCAAAACACCTATGGCGGAGGCTTCGGATACAGATCATGGTACGCCGATGGGTGGAGCGGTACTGTGGATGGCTTCAAGGGCACCCGTGGTACAGATGAAAGCTGGGGTGCGCCTTTGGACGGCAGACTTGTTCGGCAGTGGTGGACGGGTACAGAAACTGCTCCACTTGTAGCGCAGCCAGACAACTGGGAACAGTGGTGGGAAACCGGCAGAACCACGGTTAGCACGGTGGCCATCTCAGGAGGAAACGACAACGGAAACTTTCGCCTGGCTATCGGCAGAACCGATCAGGATGGCATTGTCCACAATAATAATTTCTGGAGAAATAACTTCAGGCTGAATTCAACCTATAAGTTCACTGATAAACTGTCGATCACAACGATTGGCGAGTATATTAAATCAGGATCTGACAACAGGAACTTCCTGAGTAATCAAACTTTCATTTGGCACCACAGGGATGTTGACTATGATAAGCTTCGCAATTATAAGGACTATGAAGATGTACATATCCAGAGAGCGGGCAATACCGAGCCGCCTAACTGGCAGCACACCTATTTTACCAATCCTTACTTCATCGAAGAGGTGCTTGTGCGGCCC
The DNA here is from genome assembly GCF_032999765.1 of Imperialibacter roseus. Classification (GTDB taxonomy): domain Bacteria; phylum Bacteroidota; class Bacteroidia; order Cytophagales; family Cyclobacteriaceae; genus Imperialibacter; species Imperialibacter roseus. The sequence continues at coordinate 811,256 of NZ_CP136051.1, forward strand.
AATGAAAAGGACAGGTTTCTTGGCAATGTCGCATTGAACTATGAGTTCAACGAGTGGCTGAGTTTGATGGTACGGTCGGGCACGGATGTTTGGACTGATACAAGATTGAACATCATAGCCTACGAAAGAACGAGAAACTCTTTTGGTAGAGGCTCTTACAGCGAAGAGGTGCTAAGGAGACAAGAAACTAACTCTGACTTCATTTTCACACTGAACAAAGATTTGACCCCCGACCTGAAACTGACGGCGCAAGCCGGAGGAGTTTCAAGGGTCAATTATTATAAACGCAACTATTCAGAGGTTCAGCAGCTCACCATCGACAAGGTGTACAACCTTGGAAATAATGCCTCTCCCAATATCGACGCCAGTGCGGTAGAAGAATCCCAGGTAAATAGTTTGTTCGGGTCGTTTCAGGTTGGATACAACAACTACCTGTTTCTTGATGTAACAGGCAGAAATGATTGGTCAAGCACCTTGCCAGCCTCTAATAATTCCTTCTTTTACCCTTCTGTGTCATTGAGTGGTGTTGTTACTGAAATGCTGGGGATAAAGAACTCAGTACTTTCATTTGGAAAGTTAAGAGCCAGCTGGGCGCAGGTGGGCAACGATGCTGACCCTTATTTACTGCAGCAGGTATTTAGTCCGACAGGTTTGTGGGATGGAGCTATCCCGAAATTTGCGGAAAGCAAGGAGATTGCTAACTCTAGCCTCAAGCCAGAAATTACCACGGGAATTGAGCTGGGTGCCGACTTACGCTTTCTTTCCGGCAGGATTGGTCTGGATCTGACCTATTATAATCAAACCACCCGGGATCAGATTCTTGGTGTAGATATCTCAAGAGCTTCCGGATATACCCGCCGAGTCTTGAATGCAGGAGAGATTCAAAACAAAGGCGTGGAGGTTCAACTCAATGGAACACTGGTACAAGTTGCCAACAGCCTGAGATGGGATATAGGGGTTAACTTTTCAAAAAACAGAAACGAAGTCGTTGCTCTGGCCGATGGGCTTACCTCTCTGACTTTATGGTCTGAAAGAGGCGCTTCACTGGAGGCACGTGTCGGCGAGCCTTATGGCAACCTTTATGGTAACAAGTTTGCCAGGGCCGATGACGGTCAGTTGCTCTATAAAAATGGCTACCCTTATAACCTCGCCGGACAGCATGTGATTGGCAACATTACGCCTGATTGGCTGGCTGGAGTGTCTAATACATTCAGCTATAAAGGTGTTGCCCTCAGCGTGCTTTTCGACATGAAGAAAGGTGGGGCACTTTACGACATGGGGGTGAGCTTGCAAAGGGTGACTGGTGTGCTGGAAGAAACCGGCGTTGGTCGTGAGGAAGGTGTGATTGGTGCTGGTGTCAAAAACATGGGGACTGAGGAAAGCCCACAGTATGTCAACAACGACGTGGTGGTTCCTGCTCGTAACTTCTACGGGTACTACAGCGGTCGCCAGTATCATGAGGCTGCTGTTTTTGATGGGACTTATGTGAAGCTTAGAGAGGCATCGTTGTCCTATACCCTGCCTGCAAAATGGATGAGCAATAACTTCCTTCAGTCGGTTTCAGTGTCTGTGGTAGGCCGCAATCTTGCTATCCTTTTCAAAAACACGGTTCATGCTGATCCTGAAATTAGCAGTGCAAGCCTGGGCTATAGCTACGGTCAGCTGCCCAGCACAAGAAGCATGGGTTTCAGCGTAAATGTTAAATTTTAAATAGCCATACAATGAAGAAATATATATCAATTACACTGAGTGCTGTGGTGCTGATACTGGCTTCATGCACAGGAGATTTTGAAGAGCTAAACACAAACCCCAACCGGCCTGTAAGTGTAGGTGCGCAGTTTTTGTTGCCGCAGGCATTGCAAACTACAATTGATAACTATTGGGGAAATAAGACCAGAAACCAAAGGCTCAACTTTGACCATGCGATGTCGTGGGTAGGGTATATTTCCCGTAATATTTATGAAAATGAGGGAGACAATTACAATGTGCAACCCTCGGTAAATATATCCAACTGGGAGGTTTTCTATACAGATGGGCTTATCAATTTTCAGAAGATTGTTGAAATAGCGGGGCCCGATGGCGGTAAGTACAATCCTAACTACATGGGAATTGGGATTGGTATGAAGGCGTGGATATTTTCTATGTTAACCGATGTATGGGGCGCCATTCCCTATTCCGAGGCAGCCAGAGGTACGGATGCAGAGGCGATTTTCTCTCCGGCCTACGACTCGCAGGAAACTGTGTACGCCGGCATTATTGCCGACCTTGAGGAAGCTAATAGCCTCCTTGACGCTTCAGGACCAAGTGTTTCCGGGGATATCCTTTTCAATGGAAATATCCTTATGTGGAAGAAGTTTTTTAATTCCCTTCGCTTTCGACTGTTGAACAGGCAAGCGCATATTGTGACAGGTTCGGGGGCGATAATGCAAGCGATGCTAGATGATCCGGCCACCTATCCGATGATGGAAAGCAATGCTGAAATGGCTGCCTTGACTTATGGATCACGTCCGACCAACAACCCCTGGCATGATATACTCATCCTTCAGGGCAGAACCGACTGGAATATGAGCAGCACACTTGTTGACAAAATGGGCGAAATGGGAGACCCAAGGCTGTCAGTTTTTGCGACGCCAGGAGAGTTTGCTGAGGGTGAGATTTTGGGGACGCCCAATGGACTGCCGGGTTCAGTTGGCTCAAATTACCTGGGTTATAGTGCGATCATTAATCCAGATAATTTTGCTCAGGAAACGTCATCGGTTATCCTGATGAGCTATGCCGAACTGCTGTTTTTGAAGGCAGAAGCCGCTTTGGAGGGGGACATCACGGGAGACCCTCAGATGTATTTTGATCAGGCTGTTCAAGCTTCATTTGACCAGTATGATACAACCATGCCGACGGGATTTGTTGCGTCTTTAGGCCCTGTTTCAAAAGAAAATATTATCACTCAAAAGTGGGTGGCACTATTTGGTCAGGGTATAGAGGCATGGACTGAACTGCGACGTACAGGTTTTCCAGTGCTTCCTGCGGCCGATCCAAGGGCTTTGTTTCAAAACGACGGTGTGCTTCCTACAAGGTTAGTGTATCCTTCCACTGAGTATTCACTAAATGGGACAAATGTTGAAGCCGGTGCAGCACTCAATGGTGGCCCCGACGACATGAAAACAGCTCTCTGGTGGGTGGAATAATCCGACGTGAAAAAATGATGATAACAAAATCAAGCGTAGAAAAGATGAAAAAGATATATATAGTTGCTCAAATCTTTGTAGTGGCACTTGTTTTCTCAGCCTGTGAAAAGGAGGATGAACTCATTTTGCCAAGGGTAGCGTCGCCAGTGCTGTTGGTGACCGAGGACGGAACGGACAATGTGATGGCGTATTTTTATGAGCTTGACAAGTCCGGTATTTTGAATCAGTCAGTTGGGATTGATACGATTCCGGTTGCCGGGTTGTCGATCGACGTTTTTGCTGCCGGAGTAGCTTTGGGGAACTTTGAAACGGGAACTGACGGAGCCATTTCTATTGACTTTACAGATACTAAGCCAAATGAATACGCTGGAGAATATAAAGGAATCGCCTTTAGAATCTTCAAATAGCAAAAAAAGGAACTTGTAAACTTTAGCATCCGGGAACCCATGAGTGAAAGCTCATGGGTTTTTTTCTGTTTTATTCCTTTTACTGCATATAGAAGTATATTTTTGAAGCTGCATTCGAAAGATGATTTTGTAGAGGCCTAAAGAGTAATGAAGAATTTAACGGTAGTGAAAGTTGGTGGTGGGGTACTGGAAAATGAGGAGTCTTCCAGCCAATTTCTTAAAGCATTTGCAGCGCTGGAGGGGAATAAACTGTTAGTACATGGTGGAGGAAGGCTGGCGGACCAGTACCTTCTCAAGCTTGGCCTTAAGCCAAACATGGTGAATGGCAGGCGGGTAACTGATAAGGATACGCTTGAAGTGGTGACTATGGTGTATGGTGGCCTGGTGAACAAACAGTTAGTTGCAAACCTGCAAAGCCGCAAGGTGAACGCCATTGGATTAACAGGTGCCGATGGCAACCTGATAGTGAGCGTAAAGCGTCCTTCTGATGATGGAGTTGACTGGGGCTTTGTCGGTGATCCTATCGAGGTAAATGCCGATACCCTGAATGACCTTGTTGGGCAGGGTACGGTGCCGGTGATTGCGCCACTCACTCACGATGGGAAGGGGACATTGCTTAACACCAACGCCGATACCATGGCAACGGTGGTGTCAGTGGCTTTGGCCAGGCATTATGAAGTGACTCTCATCTTTGCCTTCGACAAGGCCGGAGTGCTCACCGATGTGGATGATGACAATTCTGTGGTTGAAAAGATAGATGAAGCGGGCTTTGCTGAAATGAAAGCCTCCGGACAAATTCATTCGGGAATGATACCCAAGCTTGAAAGCGCTTTCGAAGCCCTGAATGAAGGAATAAGGAAGATACGAATTGTGGGCTTTGCTAATATTTCAAATGAAAAAGCGGGCACAACGCTCCAGCTAGAAAAATAGAATACATGACAGTAAAAGAGTTGACCGAAGGGTCAGTCCAGCTATTGAAAGACCTCATTGCTATTCAGTCTTTTAGCCGAGAAGAAGACCGGACTGGTGATGCTATTCAGAATTTTTTTGAGGAGCACGGCGTGCCTGTACAAAGGGTGCAGAATAATATCATTGTAAAAAATAAGCATTTTGAGTCTGGCAAACCTGCGATCTTGCTCAACTCTCACCATGACACCGTCAAACCCAACAAGGGTTATACCAGGGATCCATTTCTAGCTCATGTGGAAGAAGGCAAACTTTTCGGACTGGGCAGCAACGATGCTGGGGGCCCCTTGGTCTCGCTTATAGCTACTTTTTTGCATTTTTATTACAAAACCGATTTGGCCTATAATGTTTATCTGGTGGCCTCCTCGGAGGAGGAGGTGTCGGGCAAGGAGGGGATAGAAATCGCCTTGCCGGTGCTGGAAAATGTGGAAGTAGGGGTAGTGGGTGAGCCCACTGGCATGAATATGGCAGTGGCCGAAAAGGGACTGATGGTGTTAGACTGTGAGGCCAAAGGTGTGGCCGGTCATGCTGCAAGAGACATTGGAGAAAATGCTATTTACAAGGCGATAAAAGATATTGAATGGATCAGAGCTCAGAAGCTGCCCAAGACTTCGCAATGGCTTGGTCCCGTGAAGATGTCGGTGACCGTAATCAATGCCGGGTCGCAGCATAACGTGATCCCCGATTCCTGCAAGTTTGTGGTGGATGTGAGGGTCAACGATTGTTATACTTTGCCCGAGATAGTTGACTTTATAAAACAGGGCGTTAGTTCAGAAGTGGTTCCCAGGTCGATGAGGATGAATCCATCGACTATTCCCGTTGAGCACCCACTTGTTTTGGCCGCTAAAAACCAAAACATCCATTTATTTGGCTCTGATACCACGTCAGATCAGGCGCTCATGCCATTTAGTACCGTAAAAATGGGGCCTGGACTATCAGAGCGTTCCCATACTGCCGACGAGTTTATCTACCTTTCAGAAATAGAAGAGGGAATAAAAATATACATTCGTCTTCTGGAAGAAGTGTTGAACAAACCAAGACCCGCTTGATCGGGCACTTCATTAAGCACAAATGAAACTTTGGGATAAGAATATAACCACCAATCAGGCAGTGCATCAGTTCACTGTCGGAAACGATCAGGTGCTGGACATGCAGCTTGCAGCTTTCGATATTTATGGCAACATGGCCCACAGCAGGATGTTGCAATCTATTGGCATCCTTACGGAAGGCGAGTCAAAAGAGCTGCATAAAGGTCTGCTGAAATTGTTGGCTGAAGTGGAAGCGGGCAATTTCTCCATTGCACCCGACACTGAAGACATCCACTCTGAAGTAGAATTTCGGCTCACCGAAACACTCGGCGATCTTGGTAAGAAGATTCACACAGGGCGCTCCAGAAACGACCAGGTGCTGGTGGATTTGAAAATGTATGTGAGAGCTGAGATCGAAGAAGTAGTTCGGCTTATTGAACAGCTGGTCAGGCTTCTGGGTGAAAAAAGCGAGGCATACAAAGAAGTGCTTCTGCCGGGCTACACACATTTTCAGGTGGCCATGCCATCTTCAGTGGGGTTGTGGCTTGGAGCCTATGGTGAGTCCCTTACAGATGACCTTGAGCTACTTTTGGGGGCTTACAAGCAGGCCAACAAAAACCCACTTGGTTCCGGTGCTGGTTATGGTTCTTCCTTTCCTTTAGACAGAGACCTTACAACCAGGCTATTGGGTTTCGATGCTCCCAATGTGAACGTGGTTTATGCACAAATGACCCGTGGCAAGCTTGAGCGTTCTACACTCTACTCACTGGCAGGGGTGGCGCAGTCGCTTGCCAAGCTGGCTTATGACAACTGCCTTTACATGAGCCAAAACTATGGCTTTCTGTCTTACCCGGATGAACTAACGACTGGCTCCAGCATTATGCCCCACAAGAAGAACCCTGATGTGTGGGAGCTGATTCGGGCTAAATGCAACGAGGTGTCAGCAACACCAACTGTAATTCAGCAGGTAACAGGCAACCTTCCCTCTGGTTACCACCGTGACTTTCAGGTGCTGAAAGAGTACCTGATGCCATCCATTCAAAAAGTGAAAGACTGCCTGGCGATGACGCACCTGATGGTGTCAAATGTGAAGGTCAAAACGGATCTTGTAGCCAAGCCGGAATACGATTATCTGTTCACGGTGGAAAAGGTAAATGAATTGGTGCAAGCTGGCATGCCGTTTAGAGAGGCCTATCGTGAGGTGGCCAAAGAAATAGGTGCCGGCACCTACAAGCCCAACCGGAACATCAAGCACACTCACCTGGGGTCAGTCGGCAGTTTAGGGAACGAAAGAATAAAGGCCATGATGGAGGAGCGGGTGGCTGCTTTCAACTTTGGTAAAGTGCATTCGGCATTGGACTCCCTTAAGAAGGGGCAGTAGTCTCTGGTGCATATGTTCATCGGCGCATTATCAGCTCAGCGGAAACCTTTCAATAGTTCATGGTACTTTAATAGAAAGTAAGTACAATGAAATTGATAGGTTTATTTCTTCTTCTTTCTCTTTCTCTGGTTTTTGCTGGCCACGCACAAAATGCCATGGTAAGTGAGCGCCGGGATTTGAGGCCGTTTAGTGCCATTTATGCCAGGGGGGGCATTGATGTGTATATCAAGCAGAATGACTCCACCACCACACTTGTTGAGGGCACCTTGCCAGAGATGAAATATCTTATGACAGAGGTTGTGGAGGATGTTTTGTATATCTACTATTCAGATAAAGGGCTGAAAGATGGGCGAAACCGCAAGGGTCGGGTGTATATTACTATCCCAACGATAGCCGGAATAAAAAGCAGAGGAGGTTCTGATGTGTATGGAGAAGGCGTTTTTAGATTGGACGCCCTGGAACTCATAGCCACTGGAGGAAGTGACATTCGAATGGCAGTAGCAACAAAGAAGCTTGTTGCCAACTCTTCGGGTGGAGCCGACATTATTCTCAGTGGAGAAACCGATTTCTTCAAGGCTGATGCATCTGGCGGCAGCGACATCAACGCTCATGATTTGAAGGTAAAAAGAGCGGAGCTCCAAGCCGGAGGCGGAGCCGACATTCACATATCTTTCGTAGACGAATTGTCAGCAGAAGTTCACGGCGGTGCTGATATTTCTTACAGAGGCACACCTGACAAAGTGTATGTTGTGCAGAAGGGCGGCGGGGATGTGAAGAGAAGGAATTGAGACTTTTTACCTTTTACCCTATCTTCTTAGTTGCTTGATCTTTATGTTGGCGGCCGAATCCTCAATCAGCGTCGTCAGTCTTTTCAGTCGTGTGACTTCCTGTTTGGCACTAATCACCCACCAAATAGCAGGTTTTTTATAAGAGGGAATCATTTTGCTGAAATTGCGCCACGCTGTTTTATTTGCTCTGAATATGCGTTCATAGTCTTTACCAAGGGTAACTTCTTTTTCTCTAAAGGAATATAGATCTGACATTTTATCTTCCCTCATCCTAAATATTTCAAGGCCTGCCGGGAGCATGAGTCCCAGTTTTGTGAGCTCGTCAACCTTTTTGATATTCACCGGACTCCAGATGCTTTTTGGCCTGCGGGGTGTGAAACGAATGGAGTAGCTCTCTTCGTCTATCGACCTCCTTATGCCATCTATCCAGCCAAAGCAAAGCGCCTGATCAACCGACTCTGGCCAGGTAATGCTCGGCTTGCCTGAACCGACTTTGTAAAACCCAATCACTAGCTCCTTTTCTGAATCATGATTGCTTTCGAGCCACTTGCGAAAGTCTTCCGGCGTAGCAAAGAAGGTGGGTGACATTGTTTGGTATTCTAAAGCAGAGATAGAAAAATGATCATCCTCCCGCAGAAGGAGGATGATGGGCTACCGCTAGAGGTTAATCGATTATTTCACCAACTTAACGTTGATGGCATTCGCTCCTTTTGGAGTCATTTCAGTTTCGAAAGTGACTTTATTGTCTTCTTTAATCGGCTCCATTAAGCCTTTGGCATGGACAAAAACACTTTGTTGAGATTCCAGGTCTTTGATAAATCCGTATCCTTTCGATTCATTGAAGAAGGTGACGATACCTGTTCTGGTGGGGTCTATAGGCTCGTTGGAATGTTTGGGAACTCCAATTTCTATGTCGCCGGCTTTGGTGACTTTCTTTTTCTTTGGGTCGGGTGGGGTGGAAGTAAAATTGCCATCTTCATCGATATACATTAGCATATCTTCCAGGCTCTGGCCTTTAGATGAGTTGGCTTTTCTTTCTTCTTTCTTTTCTTCTTTTTCCTTCCTCTTCTTTAACTTTTTCTTCTCTTTCTCTTTCTTGTTAAACGTTTCTTGCGATTTACCCATTATAAGTATTTTGGTTTTAGTTGAAATTACCTGAAACAACCCGAGCGGCGATTTTCGGCGTTTTGCAACTCGAATGTAGATCGCAGCGAAAGAAGAAGAGCCCGGGAAAGCAATCCAGCAACCACAGATGTGTGGCTTTTGCAAAGGTAGTGATAAAAGAAATGAACCCCGCCTAATTGGCAGGGTTTATCTATCGACTGAGGTAGGGGCTGGTTGCCTATTCCGATTTGAGCGTCCTGGCTGGGTTGATGGCAGTCAGCCGGAATACCTGGGTTGACACGATGAAGATTGAAATGATAAGGCAGCAAGCAGCGGAAATGGCCACTGCCTCAACACTCAGCTCGATGTGTAAAGGATAGTCAGAAAGCCAGTTGTCAGTAAACCAATATACCGCTGGCCCTGCGATGAGAACTGCGACGGCAAATAATTTGACAAAGTCTGATGACAGCAGATAGGCCAGCTGAAAAACAGACGCACCAAGCACTTTTCGAATACTTATTTCCTTGATCCTGCTTTCAGCCAGGAAGATAATCAGGCCAAATACTCCACAGAGGGCAATGATGATAGCAATGGCTGTGAATGCGCTTACGACCCGGAAAAATTGCTGCTCAGATGCGTAGGTTCTGGCGAAGGCGTCGTCAACGAAGGCCATCTCGAAAGGGTCGGTAGAAAATTCTTTCCAGGTAGTTTCTAGCTGTTCCATAAGCGCAGGTAAATTTCCTGTTGTTACCCTCATCAACACATTGTCGGGGCTCACCCTGTAGCCAGCTCCGTAGACCATGTAGGCCACAGGAGCAATGGTACTGTGAAGCGATGTGTAATGATGATCTTCAACCACGCCGATTATTTTTCTGTTTTTGCCGCCAATCTCCACCACTTCACTAAGAGCTGATATTTTGCCCATGAAATCCCTCGCTTTTTCATTGATGACCACCGACCTGCCTGAATCGGCCTCGAAGGGCAACGTAAAGGTAGCGCCTTCGGTCAGGTGAAGGCCTACGACGTCGAAATAGTCTTTATCGACCCCCACAATGTCGATACCCCTTTCTGTATCAGGCTCGGCTCCCTGCCAGTAAAATCCCCACGTGTTTTGCATTCTTGCTGGCAAGGGTTCTCCTGAAGTTGCCGCCTTGTCAACACCCGGGATATTTTTGAACGATTCCTTGAGTACATCTATTCTTTGCTGCAGCCCACGGTCATTCACCGCCACGTTGATCAATTGCTTCTGATCAAACCCCAGGTCGAAAGTCTTCATGTATTGAAACTGAAGATAAACAACAACACTGCCCGTTATAAGGAAAATAGTGATGCAATATTGAATAGTGATCAAGACCTTTCTTGGCAGGCTGCTTGTTTTGCCTGAGCTATGCCCGCTGAGAGCAGCCACTGGCGAATACCTTGTGAGCACAAAAGCAGGGTAGAACCCGGAAAGAGCTCCAATGGCTACTATCCCAATTGCTGACCAAATCACTTCCCTGAACCCGAAGACAGAGGCGGATAGTTGGAGACTCATCCAGCTGTTGAGAAGCGGAAGCGCTATTATGATCAGGGCAATGGCAAATGTCGATGCCACCAATGTGTAAAAAACCGATTCAACGAGGATCTGGGCAATCAAGTCTGCACGTCCGGCGCCGATGGTTTTTCTTAACCCAATCTCTTTGGCTCTGGAGAGTGCCCTTGCCGTGGAAAGATTCACGTAGTTAAGCACAGCGATGAGTAAGATGAAAAAACCTATGGTGGAGAAAATGATGATATTGCCAATGTCTCCGGCGAGCTCATTTCCACCCATATTTTTGCTATGAAGATAAACCTCTTGCATCGGCTGAAAATCCATCCCTAGTCTCTCCACCATGTCTTTGCCAAGGTATTTCTCAATAATAGCCGGTGTCTGCTCCCTGATGCCCGAATGTGCCAAATCAGGAATGAGGGCATAGGTTCTCACCCAGCTAAACCCCCAATGAGAAGCCAGGGAGGCGTACATTTTATCAGCAACGGCCATCGAGCCGAGCCCCGAAAACTGAATGTGTGAGTGCTGCGGGGGATCAGCCACCACGCCCGTTACCTTCATGTTCAACTCTTCATTGCTGTCATAAATCTTCACCTTTACCACTTTATTCAAGGGGTTCTCGGCGCCGAAAAGCTTTTGACTCAGGCTTTGAGTAAGCACAAGTCCGCTGGGATCTGATAGAGCAGTTTTTGGGTCGCCATGGATCAGGTTGAACGAAAAGAGGTCAAAGAAAGTAGAATCTGTCCAGTAGAAATCCTCGACAAGTATTGGGTCGATATCACCAATTTTCACAGGGTCACTTCCCATACTGCAGACTTTGGTCCCCGGAAACTCACTGCTAAGCACCTTGCCAAATTGAGAGGAGAGTGCTGCTGTGGGAGGGTCGACGGGGTCGGTTCGCAATACCCGGTAGAGTATGTCTTTTTTCTCATGAAACTGATCGTAACTGGTTTCATTCTTAACGTACAACCCAATGTAGAAAACGGAAGCGATGCCGAAGAAGAGGCTGAGTAGGTTAACGGCTGTGAATACCCTGTGCCGGAGCGAGTGACGAAAGGCAACTTTGAAATGATTGATGAGCATAATGTTCGTATTTAGTCCTTTGAGTTTCTTTATTCTGTAGAGCCTGACTGACCCCAGTACACCAAAAATGAAAAGCTTGTTAGCTTTACGTTCACCGTAAAGTGCAAGGTTTCTATCGTAGAGCTCACATAAGTCCCCTTCCAGCTCGTCGATGAAACGAGCCGAGCAGTACCAGCGCAGTAGCTTTACTGCCCACCTTGGCGGCGTATTATTCATAGTTGAGTTTTAAGTTGGGTAACAAGCTCCAGAGCTTCTCCCTTTGTTCTTTCACTTCGGCAAGGCTCCGCTCCCCGGACGCCGTTACTTTGTACAGCCTTTTTTTTCTACCACCTCGTTCTTGAGTGGCTCCGCCAAAGTAGGATTCGACAAAACCCTTTTCCTCCAACCTGTACAGCGCAGTATGAACTGTGCTCACTGTCACCTTGCGATCAATATTCTTTTCAATTTCATCCATCACGGTGATGCCGTAAGCATCGCCATTTAAAATGGCCACCGTCAATAGCACGAGTTCCTCAAACTCACCCAGGTATGTTCCTTTCATATTTCAATCGTAAATGTCAATCAAATAAAATGATTAGATTCTTAAATGTCAATGAAATAGATTTCTTTAATATTCTGACTAAGCTGACATATGAGTACATAAGCTAAATTTCTTACATCATGTCCGGTTGATAAGCACGAGCTGTTGCTTATCATATTTTTGTACAGAGCCAAGAAATGTCTTGAAGTCCTCGTAATCACTTGGCGGGTAGCTCCCTTTTTTCATAATGAAGGTTCGTGTGAACATCATTTCACCGTCTGTGTTTACCATCCTTCTCTCATAGCGACCAAATTTAGACTCAAGGACGACGTCTTCCAGTTTGTTTTCACTGAAATATACTTCTGGAAAAGTTACTTTAATAGAGTCTACTTGTGTGTAGGGGTATTTTATATCAATTGGATATTTTCTTTTTGCAATTGAAAGTTTTAGGTTGGTGAGATTGGTGAATGTAAATGGCGTAAAGAATAGTCTTTGACCATTTATTTTGGCTGGGCCGTTCATTTGTAGGGTGGAGGTCAGCTCCGCCGTTGGCACAATTTCATCGCTGATCTCAGATAACTGGAGGTCGATGACAGTGAAAGTACCCCAGGAGTGATAGTCGTAGAACCACTTCACCTGATCACTTTTAGGAAGTAAAACTGCCTGGCTGAAATAGTCGTTCTCAATTTCTAACCCCTTGTAAATTCTTTTAACACTTGCAGAGGTTACTCCATTTTTGTCAACATTCAACTCTGCGTTCGTTGCTTGCTTGTTTTCCGATACGCCGTAAGCTTTTGTATGTATTAGTCTCCCACCGTTTTCGGTGATCATCAGGGCATCCCGATCACTTGTAAATTTGCCCATGTAGCCAAATGGAGAAGTTTGAGAAGTACATTCCAGCCACAGCGTATCATTCTCCACCGGCACGGTTAATACTGCATGATTAAAATGCGCATTCGGAAAATCCCTGAGCACCTCCTGCGAGTATTTACCTCCCCTGATGATGGTATAGTAGGAGCTTATGCCAACACTTTCAAGAAGTGACTTCATGTAAAACGACAGTGCTTTACAATCGCCGTATTTGGCAGAATGGACGAAGCCTGATTCGAATGGTTGCCACCCTCCAATTCCAAGTTGAATGCTGACATACCTTGTGTTCTTTTGCAAATAGTGATAGATAGCCCTGACTTTTTCTAAAGAACTCTGATGTTCCGCTGCGAGTGTTTTTACACCAATTAAATCTTGCTCCGTCAACGTATTTCTATTCGAGTTTAGTTGTTGAATCCACATTCCGAATTCCCTCCACGATTTCATGGCCCCAGGGATGCCATCCATTTGGAAAGCGTTTGGAGCCAGGTAAACTGATGGGGAATATAGGTCGGTATTATGTGAGAAAGCTTCGTACTCAAAAGCAGGTTTGTTGTCGACTTGCCACTTGGCTATATGGTGTCCATTTACGGACTCGAACAATGGGTTGTTAATGTTAAAGCTCTTGAATCTGAAGGGCTCTTCAAGAAAGCTTTCCACTGTAAGAGATGCTTTTATAAGGCTTTCTTTTTCGTTCGCCTGGGGCTGCCAGCTCGGATAGAACATCGAGCCTTTATAAAGAATTGTATATTCCACTTCCACAAAGTAAGGGTAGTTTGAATTCACAACTTTAAAAACCTTTGCTCTGGCATCTGACGCAACATTGGTTCCTCCCGCATTCCAATCCTGAAAATCTTTAAGAGCGTAGGAGTCAATTTTCTTTCCTTCGTTATTATAAACTATCACTTTCGCACTGCTTACCTGGGTGAACTTATCATAGTATAAAACGATGTGATTCTTGTCTTCGGCGTATTTGTTGAGAATTGCAGCTGTGTATGTGGTTTTCAGTTCAGAGTTATCGATTCTGTTTATTCTGAAGGTAGTTTCTTCATTTAAAATGATTTCGTTGGCGTTCTGGCTTAGTGAGTCCGCAAGCCCATTTAGTGAGGGTTGTCCGGATGTCGTTTGCCAAAAGCTGAAGGCTAACAAAAAAAAGACCAAATACTTCATAGCTTTTTCAGGACTATGACCTCGTTGTTTTTATCAGCCATAAGTTGAAAGAACTGTTTTAGGTGGGGGTATTCTTCTGCGCTGAAATCCTTTTGATTCATTTGCAGATTGCTGACCACCGTGACGCTATTGCCCATTGCGCTTGCCGAATACATGAATTGAGCGCCGTTGTTAGCCAGCTTTACGATGGCCGGTTGTGGCAGTTCTGCTGCATAGCCATCAGGAATTTCGATGGTTACCACAACTCTTTTATTGATGCTATACTCAAGATCGATAGGGGAAAACCTGTCGTCACGCTTAAAGGGATTCTCAGTAAAGGCACCATGCAAAATAGGACTGAGGTAAATGACGCTTTCATTGTCATACTCCTGGCTTAGCTCCATTTTCATATTTGTCTTGTTCCTGTTGCTTTCGCCATCATACTCGAAATTCTCAATGCTCCATTCAGGAAAGGATTCCGAAAGCTTTTCCGCATATGATTCGTTCCCTTCCTTTTTCAATTCGCTATGCGTGAACATAGCAGAATAATCCTCTTCTTTGATATCCATACTAGATTTTACCCTTCCATCTTCAAATGATATTTTTGAGGTGATGGCCGTGCTATGTTTCGCATTGGACTTCAAATCGACCCATCGACTACCGCTTTTTGCTACAAGTAAGCCATTGCCATTCAAACACCTGACAGGCAGTTTGCCGAAATCATAACCGGAGGTGGCATCGGCATAGTACATGGAATTGTCAATTGTAACGCCTGCAACTACATAGTTGAAGTCGCTATAGCTTGGATAAATAGGATGGACGATTCCATGACCCCTGGTGCTTAAAATAATCGGAGAGGCATTTAGTCCAGCTTCTTTCAGAGCGGCAACAAGCGCTAAGTTGATGTCGGCAACGCTGCCTTTTGCGTCGTTATAGGCTTGTCTGCCTGCCTTATCGCTTACAAACGAGTAATTACCGTTCCACGAGAAGTGATTTGTAAGCCAGTTGTATAATAGGCTGGCTTTTTCCAGATCTGACTTTCCTGAGAGTTTTTCAATTTCATCTTTTGCAAAATTGCCCCTGTTCAGTGCCAGTCCAAAATCACTCCTGTCCATTAGCTCATTTGTAAATTTTTCATAAGTACCGGCAACATATTCTACTGGTTGATGGGGCATTTGAACTGACATTAGCTGAAATTCCAGCCGGCAAGGAATATCTGCCTTGTTGTTCATGAAGGGTTCATCTTGAACAGGTAAAACATTTTTTGCCGTCATAGTAGTTACGGTGCTTCGGGAAGGCAGGGTTCCAGTCCCTTTTTCGATTTTGCCGCCAACACCAGGGGCCGAAGTATACTGGTAAGTGAAATTTTCGTCAGTATCTCGTTCTGAAATTTCAGTTGGATGATAGTAGCCCACCATATTCTTTTGATACTTGAAAAATTCCGGTATAGTGAAACGGAATTCGGAATAAGCGACTGGAAGTTCCTGTTGAAAATACCAGGTTTTTAAATTGGATATATAGTCGGACACTATCGAGTACTCATATTCAATTACTGATCCCTCACGAACATCAGGTAATGCAAACGAAACCTTTACCCAGTAGTCATTCAGTCTGGTTTCAAACTTTTCTGAACTGGTGAGCTTGCTCTTCGTGATCTCCTTTCCTTCAAGATTATAGGTGATGGCTTTTAGCGAAGTAATCTCTTCTTTATTCGAGCCCACTGATGGTTCATATAACTCCAGGGAAATGTTGGCAACGTCTTTATCAGTATTCTTAAAAATCTTTTTTCTGACCAGCACTTTGATGTGGTATTGCCAGCCTTTTTGATTGTTGTATATAAAGTCTAATTCTCCAAATTCGCCTAAAATCATAGAGTTGGCTTCCGAAAAAAAATCGCATTTGTCTAACAAAAGCTCATCTTCAGTAACTTTACCGAACTTAAATGGTGCTTTCTGTGCAAATAAATTAAGACTTGTTAACAATAGGGCGAGACAAAATAGATTTTTGGTGATCATGGGTTAGGTGTTTATGTGGAGTGATTTGGTAGCGGTTTAAATCGATCAAGGCCATGAAATATATTGAAACATTGTGATTTAAAATAGAATTATTTTCAACACTTTTTACTAAAAGTTGACGATAGAACTGGTTGGTCCGCCGTTGAAGCACTCAGTTGTTTGAAATAATGCTTTGAAGGATTTGTTTTGACGTGCTATTCGATGTTTCTTACTTCAATTTTAATTGCTTTAAAATGGATAGGATATTTGCAATACTTGTTTGTTTAGGGCTAACGCTTTCAGTTCAGGCCCAATCCCTCAAAGCGCTCGTCGGCGGCACACTCATTGATGGCTTTGGTGGCACCCCCATCCAAAATAGCGTGATTGTTATAGAAGGCGAGAAGATCAAGGCGGTTGGAACGGTGGGCAGCATGGTGATACCACCCGATGCTGAAGTCATTTCTACCGAAGGTATGAGTGTGCTGCCCGGCCTGTGGGACATGCATGTGCATTTGATGATCAATGGCCACTCGGATTACGCCTATTGGGACAAGACTTATCCTCCATTATTTAAGGATGTGATCATGCCAGCGTCGGCTCACCAGCTTTTGATGGCAGGTGTGACAAGCGCCAGGGATCTGGGAGGCCCACTGGAGGAAAGTTTGGCAGTGAGAGATGCTATCAATAGCGGAAAGATCGCAGGGCCGACGATGTATATGTCGGGGCCGTTTTTGCAGCATGCACCTTATCCTGGCACGGAGCAGTTTCGCTGGGGAGTAAGTGGAGAAAAGGATGCAAGGGAGAAAGTGCAGAAGCTCGCCAAAGCAGGAGTGGACTGCATCAAGCTGATAGACCAGGATCAAATGACCTTTGCTGAAGTAAAGGCGATTGTAGATGAGGCGCACAAGCATAATTTAACGGTAGTAGCCCATTCGCACCGGCCGGAGGAAATAAGGATAGGCCTGAAAGCTGGCGTTGACTGCTTTGAGCACACCGGGCTTTCTTCAGCGCCCGAATATCCGGCCGACATTATGGTAGCGCTTAAAGAACGAACCGCCAATATGAGCACCGGGCCACTATTTTGGACGCCGACCATCGAAGGCCTTTGGAATTATGAGTACTTGCGTGATCACCCTGAAAAGCTCGACAATGACGCCTGGCATCTTGACCTTCCCGATACGGTTATTGCTGACATAAAGGCATCGATAGAATACCCTGGCCGGCTTCCGTACTTTCAGTTGACTCCGATTAGGAAGCCAACTTTGGAGAAAAAGTTCAGACAATTGCAGGAAGCTGGAGTTGTAATGCTGGTAGGCACGGATAGTGGCATTCCTATGAAATTTCATAGCCAAAGTACCTGGAATGAGTTGGATGTTTGGGTGAGGGAGTTGGGGGTTGATCCGCTGCTGGCAATCAAAGGAGCTACCTACTGGCCTTCAGTCATTATGGGAGTAGACAAGCAAGTGGGCACGGTGAGCGAGGGAAAGTACGCCGATATTATCGCTGTTAAAGGCGATGTGCTAAAGTATATCAACCTGCTACAGGACGTTGATTTGGTGGTGAAGAGAGGGCAAAGAGTGAAGTAGCCTCAACCCGCCAGCTTCAGGTATGTACATATGGATTCCTCTTTCAAAGGCTTGTTGATATAACCCAATACCTCAAAGCTTTTTGCCCTCTCAAGGTCTCTGGGGTTATCGGATGACGAAAGAATGACTACCCTCATGAAGTCTTTTATTTTGAGGTCGGAATTATGTATCTCTTCCAGAAACTCGAAACCATTCATCACAGGCATTCTTATATCAAGAAGAATCAGATTTGATCTTCTTTTTGAAAGGCCTTCATTTTTAAGGTAGTCGAGCGCCTCTTTGCCGTTTCTGAATGGAATTATTTCTATTTCAGGATCAATTTTTCTAATCAATGAAATGCTAAGAAAATTGCTTATTTCGTCATCATCGACCAGGATTATTCTGTTAACTGGCATAGTTAGAAGCTTTAAAATTTGACTGTGAAAGTTGTTCCTTTGTTCTTTTCGCTGGCGACACTGATATCACCGCCTTTTTTTTCCACAAGTCTCTTAACCATAAAAAGCCCTATGCCGCTGCCTTCTACGTGGTCGTGAAACCGGGAAAAAATGGAGAACAGCTTTTCCCTGTTTTGACTGAGGTCTATTCCAAGACCATTGTCCTCTACTGAGAGATAGGTGTGATTTTCTCTCGAAAATGTCCTTACTTGTATTTCAAGGTCTCTTTCTGCCGATCGGTATTTTAATGCATTGGTGACCAGATTGTACATAATGCTTTTTAGCGTTGTATGTGAAAAGTGAATCGAGTCGACCGCAAAATTTTGTATGATCTGCGGTTTGGCAGTTTCCACCAAGTTCACATTTTCCTCTAATACTTCCTCCAATACCTTGTTGAAAAACACTTCGCCAATATCTTGTTCTTCGGTTCGCTGTATTTTGACGACAGACGAGATCTGATCAATCGTATGCCTGACTTTTGATACCGATTGTTCTATTTTTTGAAAGACCTCATCCGCCACTTCCTTATTATCCGTACTCTTTAACATGGCTATCAGCCCCTCTTTATTATTGATAGGCGACTTAAGGTCGTGGGAAGCAGCGTAGACGAAATTGTCCAGGTCTGAATTAATTTCTCGCAGCTTCTTATTAGACGCCAGTAATTCGTCTGTCCTCGTCGATACCGTAGTCTCAAGCTCGTCAGTTGTTTTCAACTGGAGGGCTTCTGGCAGCACTTTAACTAAACCAACTACTGCAACCCAGGAGATAATTCCCGTAATGAAAAGGATCGTTCCACTAAGATGATAAGCGGGAAACCAGAACAACGCTGCATCTACGAAATGCGTGGTACCACATGCAAGTATAAATAAGATGAAGAGCCAGAATATTTGCACAAAGGGCAGGTCGTTTTTTCTCTTTCGAATGAAATAGAACAAAATGAAGGGGATAGCAAAGTAGGCCAGGCCGATGGATAGGTCGGAAAGTATATAAAACCATCCGTGAAGTGAAGTCCAATCGCCACAAACCCACCGTGGAGGCCATTTGTTTGTAGTCAATAGTCCAAAGAAATCATCTTCCATAACTTTTGTCTTTTTAAAGAATAAAATAGCAGCGCAAGATTGATAATGTACTGTTAACCGGAGTACAAAGAGGTTCCTTAAGGCGCAATGATGATAAGTGATTAAATCTATATTTTCAATTTAATCATTACCAAAAGACAAATAAATGCCGAAGTCAACTTTATTTGCCTGGCACGACAGTAAAGTGCCGACAAGGGAACGAACCCTACTAATTTTTAGCGCCACTCCTGCCCTTTTTAATTTTTCGTGCACTGTAGATTCACTATATTTCGATTCACAGATTGATTCGAGTGAATCTTAAGTTTTTTCTTGAACTACAAAACCAAAAAAAGCATGAATACCATTAAAGGCCCTGCCATTTTTCTGGCGCAGTTCATGGGCGATACGGCACCCTTCAACAACCTGGAAAGCATTTGCAAATGGGCAGCCAAGCTCGGCTACAAGGGCGTTCAGATTCCTACCTGGGATCCTCGCTGTATTGATCTTAAAAAATGTGCAGAGAGCAAAACTTACGCCGACGAGTTAAAAGGGAAGGTAAAAGCCTGTGGAGTTGAAATTACTGAGCTTTCAACGCATTTGCAGGGACAGCTTGTGGCTGTGCACCCTGCTTATGATATTATGTTTGACGGGTTTGCTCCGGCCGAATACCATGGAAACCCAAAGGCAAGACAGGAGTGGGCAGTGCAGCAAGTGAAGTGGGCAGCCAAGGCTTCGCAAAACCTTGGAATCAACGTCCATGCCACATTTTCAGGCGCTCTTGCATGGCCTTATTTATACCCATGGCCTCAGCGTCCTGCTGGTTTGGTGGAGGCAGCTTTCAAAGAACTGGCCAACAGATGGAAACCTATTTTGAACTACTTTGACGAGTGCGGAGTAGACGTTTGTTACGAAATTCACCCCGGAGAGGATCTTCACGATGGGGTAACTTATGAAATGTTTCTGGAAGCCACTGGCAATCACTCAAGGGCTAATTTGCTTTACGATCCCAGCCACTTTGTGTTGCAGCACCTGGACTACATCCAATACATCGATTTTTATCACGAACGCATCAAGATGTTCCATGTGAAGGACGCTGAATTTAACCCGACAGGAAAGCAGGGGGTATACAGCGGATTCCAGTCGTGGATCAACCGGGCCGGCAGGTTCCGTTCTCTGGGCGACGGCCAGGTAGACTTCAGCTCTATTTTCACCAAGCTTTCGCAGTACGGCTTCGACGGTTGGGCGGTGATGGAATGGGAGTGCTGTATCAAAAGCCCTGAGCAGGGAGCCGAAGAGGGGGCGCCTTTCATTCAGAGCCATATCATCCGGGTAACTGAGAAGGCGTTTGATGATTTTGCCTCTTCTGGCATGGACGACGAGACCAATAAAAAGATACTTGGTATCAAGTAGTCTATGACGTTACTACCAGTAACCTCCATCGGTTTTTAAAAACATTTGCAAGGGATGCTAAGACATTCCTTGCATTTTTTTGTTACAGAGTAGCGCAAAGATCTATTTGGGGCTGTGACATTAATCTGACTAAGCTGATGAATAAATAACCATGAGAGATTTTACAGAAGTCCATTCAGGTGGAAGAAGGAAATTTATTCAAACATCAGGCTTGGCCCTGGCGGGGTTAGCCTTGCTTCCCAGCTGCTCGCCATCCAGCCCGGGTAGAAGATACGGGTTGCAGTTGTATACGCTAAGAGAACAGTTGTCGGCAGATTTGGAGAGTACGCTCAAGGCCGTGGCAAAAATTGGTTATAAAGACCTTGAGATTTTTGGTTATGCTGATGGCAAAGTATTTGGGGTGACTCCTTCGGAGTTGAGGAAGATGGTGGAAGACCTTGGGATGAAGCTGGTGAGCGGCCACTACCTTACAGGGAATATTGATGCTCCCTGGCAGGGAACATTATCTGCGGGATGGGAAAAGGCCGTGGACGACGCCAATACAATGGGGCTTAAGTACATGGTCAACGCATTTCTTTTTCCCGAAGAAAGGCAGTCAATTGATGACTATAAGAGGTTGACGGACTTGTTGAACCTTTCAGCCAGAGTCGCAAAAAATGCAGGCATCCAATTTGGCTACCATAATCATGATTTTGAATTCCTGGAACTGGAAGGCCAGCTTCCTATGTATGTTATTATGGATGGAACGGACGACGACCTGGTTGTTGCCGAGCTGGATCTTTACTGGGCAACAAGGGTCGGCTATAACCCCATGCATTTTTTCAAAAAATACCCAAAAAGAACGGCCTTGTGGCACGTAAAGGATATGGCTGACACCGATGATAAAGAATTTACCGAAGTGGGTAACGGCGTGATAGACTTTAAAGCTATTTTCGAAAAGTCTATGTTGTCAGGAATGAAACACTTTTTTGTAGAGCAGGATGTGTGTCAGCGGCCTCCTGTCGAAAGTATAGCAATAAGCTACAAGAACTTAATGAAGTGGGGGATTTGAAGACTTTGATCAAGACGATGAAGGGTTGGCTTGGTATTGCACTGCTGGTAATGAGTGTCGGCACGGCCGTTTCCGCCAGGCAGCTGACTCAAACGGTTAGAGGAACGGTTGTAGACAACACAACAAAAGAGCCACTGGCAGGTGCTTCGGTAGCGCTTCTTCCATTGGCGGGTGGTGTGGGTACGTCAACAAACGAGTTTGGGGAGTTTGAGATAAAGGATGTGCCAGTCGGTCGACAGTCCATACAAATTACCTACACAGGTTATAAGTCCGATATTGTAAGAGAGCTACTCGTAGTGTCGGGAAAGCAGAATGTGGTGCATGTGACATTGGAACAGTCCCCAATGGAATTGGAAGAGGTGAAGGTATCTGCAGCTTCCGACATACAGGAGTTTGAACAAATGAGCAAGGTTGATATCACGGCCGAGCAGTTTCAACGCATTGCTGCCAACTACCTCGATCCGGCCAGGGTGGTAATGAGTAGCCCTTCGGTGGCAAATACCAACGACCAAAACAATGCAGTGTCGGTGCGTGGTAATTCACCCATTGCGAACACGTGGCGGCTAGAGGGTGTTGAAATTGTCAACCCCAACCACCTGGCCAATGCTGGAACCATAAGCGACCGCCCGACCCAAAATGGTGGTGGTGTGAACGTGCTGAGTACACAAATGCTCGACAAATCTTCTTTCCTGATGGGGTATATGCCGGCAGGATACGGCAATGCCATTGGTGGTATTTTTGACATGAACCTGCGCAGAGGGAATAACCAACGGCAGGAGTATACTGCTCAGGCAAGCCTCATCGGGCTCGATTTTGCCGCTGAAGGGCCGTTCAAAAAGGGTGGCTCAGCGTCCTACCTGGTCAATTATCGCTATTCATTCACTGGCATTCTTGCTTTAATGGGTGTCGACTTCGGAGGAGAAACTATCAAATTTCAAGACCTTTCGTTCAATGTTTCGCTGCCGGAAACACCTATTGGCAAGGTAACTCTGTTTGGAGTGAATGGGTGGAATAGTAATGTATATCGGAGGCCGAAAGGGAGACCTACTGTTGAAAAGGAATTGTCGGACATCGACTATGCTTCATCTATTTATGCCTATGGTATCACGCAGGAGGCTACACTTGGAGGCAAAAATAGTTGGAGGAATGTTTTGGTGTATTCTTCAACGACAACCGAAAGAGACCAAATAACTCATGAATTGAATGACCCATCGCTCACTTTGTCTACTAAGGACAACGAACAGATAGCAAAGCTATCTTTTGCTTCAAGCGTAATGACCAGATGGGGGGATCGCATAACCTCCAAGGCGGGCGTAAGGGGAACTGCCTACCAATGGGGCATTGATCGCTTTGGACCTGACTCTTACGACCAAACATTTAATGGCGTCCAACTACCAGATTTTAACTTAGACATCAAAAGCTTGCTTCTGCAGCCATTTGTAAGCGGTAACTTTGCCATAGGCTCGAAAGTTGATCTTGATCTCGGTTTAAATTCCTCCTGGTTTGGGTATACCAAAGAGTTTTTACTGGAGCCCAGGGCTAACCTGGAAGTAAGAATGGCACCAAAGACATCCTTCTCCTTCAGAAGCGGTATTTATAGCCAGGTGCTATCACCCTATGCCTATTATACAGCCACCTCTTTTCCAGCGTCGGGACAGCCAGTCACTTTATCAAACCGGAGGAATCCAGGTCTTCGATATGTCAAATCCTGGTCAAGCGAAATAGGCTGGACTCAAAAGATAGGTAATTCTTCTACTTTGGGTGCGACTGCCTTTTACCAATCGTTATTTGATCTCCCTAATTCATACGATGGCTATTATGACTACTTCAATTATATGAACTATGACGGCACTTATCCACTTGATGTGCTTGCTTCGGGGGGAAGGGGAAGAGTATATGGAGTCAGTCTGGAGCATCGGCAGCAAATAGTGAATGGGTTTTACATTTGGTGGGGAGGCTCAATGTATCGCTCCGAGTACCAGGATTTATTTGGGAAATACAGGGCGTCTAATTTTGATGGTAGATACAGTGTTAATGCCACTTTTGGAAAAGAATGGATGACAACGAAGAAAAACGGCATTGAAAGACTGTTCGGGGTTAATTCGAGAATGCTTTATCAGGGAAGTTTTCTACAGCAGGGGCCCGATGGAATAGGCGGAATTTTCTACGCAAACCGACTTGGTGATTATTTCAGAGTCGATATGCGGGTGCAGTGGACCAAATTCAGGAAAGGTCACACACAAATGTTTGCGATAGATATTCAGAATTTGCTGAATATTGAAAACCCATCATATTATTATTTTGATACAGTCCAAAACAGACAAGTGCTGATGACCCAGCTTGGAATGATACCAGTATTAGTTTACCGAATAGATTTTTGATCATGACAAAGAAAGTAATTCACGGAATTCTCGCTGCGCTTTTTGTGGTTTTTACCTACGTGCAGTTCAACGATCCAGACCCTGAAAGATGGGTAACATTGTACGGCATGGTAGCCGGATTGAGCCTGTTACATGGTTTTTGGAAGCCGCTGCCGTATGTGACCGTGGCGCTGATGGGACTATGCCTGATATGGGCGCTCACACTTATTCCCGGTATGCTGGAATGGTTCGCCTCAGATGATAAGTCGGAAATGCTGGGGCACATGATGGACGATAAGCCCTATATAGAGCAAACCCGGGAGCTGGGTGGGTTGTTAATTGCCTCAGCCGCCTTGTTCTACCTTTGGTGGAGCTCAAGGCCTAAAAAGGAAGAACAAGCCTGATTGTACCAACTCACCAGCTTGACTTCACAATGTAGGGAGCTATGCGGTGCTTGTTTTTTTCAAAAAGGTAGTGCATAACGCCGTCTTTCAGTCCCACATCCGGCACTATGATGTATCGGGCGTGGGCTGCTTTCATCGCTCCCAGGTAGATTTCAGAGGCGGGAATGATCACATCGGCCCGGTCGTGATTTAGCTGAAGCTTGAAAATGCGCTCTTCAAGCGTAAGCTGAGATAGTCTTTCAACAACTTCCTGAGCTTTCTCGTAGCTTAGTTTTTTGCCTTTCTTGATGCCAGATAGCTCAAATATTTTGGAGATGTTTCCGCCTGTGCCAAGAGCGGTGATTTTTTGTAAACGAGTCGGAATTTTCTCTTCAATCCAGGTCTCCATTTCCTTCCAGACTTCTGGCGAGTCTTTTTTATCGAGCCTCCTGACCCCACCCAGCCGGAACGACCTTGATGCTACTTTTTCTTTTTGCAAATAAACGTTCAGTTCTGTGCTTCCACCGCCCACATCGATGTGTAAAAAAGGTGCATCGGTGATATGAATGTTGACTGCCCGGTTGACCAGCTCTGCCTCCGTGTCTCCTTCGATAATGGTTATTTCCAGCCCTGTTTCTTCTTTTACTATTTTCTTCAGCTCTTCCCCATTGCTTGCTTCACGCATGGCAGAGGTGGCGCAGGCCATGTAATCATCTACCTCGTACAAGTCAATGAAAAGCTTGAAGGCTTTCATTAGCTTGATAAACTTGAGGCTGGTTTTCTCACTTATTTGGCCCTGGGAAAACACATCATGACCCAGGCGCAGTGGAAAGCGGATGTACTCAAGCTTTTTGAAGACCACATCGTTGTCATATTCGATCACGTTAGTGACCTGCATTCTAATGGCATTGGAGCCAATATCTACGGCAGCTAGTTTCACGCTGCGAAATTAGAAGAATTCCGATTAGGAAGCGCCGCCCGGCTAAATTATCCCTTCTCTAATGGCAAATTTTACCAGCCCAACGGTGGTGGTGTTCAGCTTGCGGCGAATGTTGTTTTTATGCTTTTCGACTGTTAGATGGGAAATAAAAAGCTGAGTGGCAATTTCTTCCGCACTATACTCCATGGCAATGAGGCGCACGATTTCAATTTCCCGTTTGCTAAGTAAAATACCCTCTCTGTGACCAGATGGCATCTTCATAGTTTGTGCAGGAAAGTACTTTTTTCCGTTTGCAATCAGTGTCACAGCCTCCATGAAATCTTTTACGTCGGCAGTTTTCAAAATATAGCCATCAGCGCCAGCCTCTATCATTCCAGCGATGTCTGCCGGGTCGTCCGACATGCTTAAGGCCAGCACTTTAATTGATGGGAAGTCCTTTTTGATAGATTCTGTTGCCTTTATGCCGTCAATGGCCGGCATTTTTACATCCATTAACACCAGCCCGGGCTGCAATTCTTCTACGGCCTTCAACACATCAAGCCCATTTCTGCAGGTAGCCAGCACCTCATAACCTCCTTTTCCTGTTAAAAGTGAGCTAATACTTTCTCTGAAAATTTCGTGGTCGTCGGCTATTACTATCGTCATCTTTCGTCTCAGTCACACCAATTACTAACCTTTCACCTAAGCGGGTTGTTTCATGGGATATGATTTCCAGTGATGAAGATTGCTGTATTTCTTCAACAACCAAAGAATAAATGGAAGATTCATTCACTCTCATGCCCGAGGTAGTCATCGAGAGTTGAAAGGGAGTTGTAGCCAGAACGAAGAGACTTGTTTGCCCGGCCTCATTGTGACTGCTGTCACTCACCAATGAATGGATACTCGTTAGAAGTAAAAGACTGTCTTTAAACGATAAATTGCATTGCCCTTTTACGATGGTTAGTTCTATACTTTTATTATTCTTGAGATTGAACTGAGTCACATACAACGATACGTGGTCGATGAATTTGTTGGTGATAAGCTCGCTAAGAGTTGTTTCAATACGAGGAAGGGTAATAGCTGGGGTTGGAAGGGAGGGGAGGCCAGGATTATTTTCAAGAATTGTCAATTGATAAACGTCCTCTACGAAGTTTTTTCCAGGCAGCACTATTGCGTGCAGCTTAGGGTTGGGCTGTGAGCTTTTTTTTAAAGATTTAAGTTTCCTTCTTAGCCGTAAGCCGCTTGCTAGCAGGTAAGTGTAGCCGCCAATCAGCAATCCGGACACAGCAACGATCACGAAATTCATACGTGTAATTTTCCGTCAATTACACGCTTTTGGCAAAGGAAATAAATACCCTAAAACGGGTAATTTTAAGTTAGTTGATTGACGACAATTGGCACCTCGATAAAATAAGTGCACCCTCTACCTTTTGATGACTCCACAGAAAGTTTAGCGTGCAGCGCTTCTGCCCGATCCCTGATATTGTCCGTGCCAATACCGTTCATTACCTTGTTGGGATCAAACCCAACGCCATCATCTTCGGTGGTAATGTGAATGGTATCATCCTCCTGATGAATTTGAATACTTAATTCACTGGCCTTTGCATGCTTCAGACAGTTGCTTATAATCTCTTGAAGCATCCGGAATAAGTGTGTTTCTGCTTCTGGGTTCAATGTGTATTCATCCCGGTCGCAATAGAAATTGAGCTTTAGGTTTGTGCTTTCCTCTACCTGACGGCTTAAGTCCTTGAGCGCTTCCACCAAACCGTATTTCTGAAGTGCTCCAGCCATCAAATTGTGAGATATTTTCCTAACCTCATCGGCTGACTTTTCGGCAAGCATTACAGCCCGGTTATTGGCTGAGCCACCTTTTACATCACTTTGCAAGCTGATTTTGAGGGCCGCCAGCATACCACCCAGCCCATCGTGAAGCTCTCTTGCCATTCGCTTCCGTTCTTCTTCCTGGCCTTTTAGCAGCGACTCTATCCTCGTTATTTCAGATTCCTTCAGCAGCTGTTTGATTTTCTGATCGAATACAAGCTTTTCCTTTTCAGCCAGAAAAAGATCCGCCTGGTGTTTCTTTCGCTGCAGGTAAAAGAAGCCAATACCCCAGCCAATGATGAAAATAACGCTAATGATGTAGATGATTCTCTCAGTCTCCGTTTGAGCTATTTTTTGTGCCTGGAGCTCATTGTCTTTGGCCAGCAGGGCTATTTCGTTGTCCTTCTTCTCCGATTCATATTTCTTCTCCAGTTCTTCAATCCTTTTTTTCGTTTCTTCACTTCTTAAAGTGTCTTTCAGGGCTATTAACCTGGTTTGGATGTCGAGGGCGGCTTTGTAATTTTTTCTGGCCTGATAGTGATCGAACAATGTTTTGGCAGCCTCTTCTTCCAACACGGGACTCACCTCCCTGGCCATATCGTAGCCTTTCAGTATGTATTCTTCGGCTTCCGCCCGGCCAAGAAGCGACAGTATCGAGCCAATATTGTAGTAGGCCGAAGGGATGCCGTATTTGTCGTTGGCTTCCAATTTGCTTTGGAGGGCCAGTTCATGATAATGAAGGGCACTATCGAGGTTGCCTAAATCACGGTACACGTTGCCAAGGTTATTCTCCGACATTCCGATTTCCATTCGATTTCCGAGCGTCTTTCTAATGTCAAGCGACTTTTTGAAATAAAAAGCTGCGGAGTCGAAGTCTTTCTGCCGGGCTTTGTTGGTGCCGATGTTGTTGTACGCCATTGCCATGCTTTGCTTGATGCCCATGGCTTCAGCCTCCTTGATAGCCTTGTGATAAGAGGCTTCCGATTTGTCAAATTGCTCAAGCCTTGAGTAAATCACTCCCATATTGATGTACGAAGACATCAGGCCTCTCCGGTCGTTCAGTTCTTCTTTTATTTTCACCGATTTCAGGTGATATACCACCGCCTCTTCATACTCGCCTTTTTGAGCCAGCACATTTCCAATATTCATAAAAGCGATTGCCTGAAGCGTAGCGGTATCGGTAACGTCGAGAGCCGTTTTGTAAAAGAACAGGGCCGAATCCAGCTCTCCAAGGTTTCTTTTGGCGTTGCCGACACCGTTTATAGCGGAGGCATATTTGCTTGTTTCTCCGGCTTGAGAAAAATAGCTGGAAGCCTTTTTGTAAGCGGAGATGGCGGAAGGAAAGTCCCCACTTTGCCTGTTCAGGTTACCGAGGTTCAGGTAGGCACCTCCAAGGCCGCTGAGGTCTTTTGTTTTTTGGTAGGCGAGAATGGTTTGTTCAATAAAATAGCTCGCCGAGTCTAATTTTCCCTGACTGTTATAATATACCGAGAGGTTGTTGAGCCCCTGTGCGAGGCCTTTGTTCAGCGATTCCTTTCCGGCTAAGTTGATTTGGAGTTGCGCATAATTTTTTGCCTCATCTGGTGAAAATTTGATGGTTTCTATAAAAAGGGAATTGTACAAGTCCGACTTAACTTCGGCGGAAGAGGCCTGTGATAGGGCAGCTTTTAAGGAATCAAGTGGCGTAAGGGTCTGGTTTTTAGCAGATAGTGGAATGGTTGGCGAAAATGAAATCGAAATAATTAAAATAATCAGTTGGCGGCGCATATAGTCAAAATTTAAGCTCAGTTTAAATATGCAAATATTTTTAGTTATGCCAATTGTGGTATATTTGCACCTCTTATCAAGAAAGACTGAGGGATGGGCCCTTTGAAGTCTTGGCAACCTTCCACCTCCCTGGGGAATAGGTGCCAACTCCCACTTGGAAAATGTAATGTGTAAAGCATTATTCATCCGAGACAGATAAGCGTAATCCTTCCTTTGGATACCTTTCCTGATAAGAGAATTAATGTGGCTGGTAAAGTGTTCTATGCTTTCGCTGGAATATTTCAAACCAAAACAAAAACACTTTTATGAATATAGAAGAAATCTTAAAGGAAAGAATTCTTGTGCTTGACGGTGCCATGGGTACCATGATTCAGCGCTACAACCTGGAAGAAAAAGATTTCAGGAATGAGGCACTCAAGGATCATCATATCCCCTTGAAGGGAAACAGTGATTTACTCAATATCACCAGGCCCGATGTAATCAAGACTATTCACAAGAAATACTTCGAAGCAGGGGCCGACATAGCAGAAACTAACACCTTTACTGGTACATCCATCGCTCAGGCTGACTATGCTTTGGAGCATATGGTATATGACATCAACTTCCAGGGGGCAAGGCTTGCCAGGGAAGCTGCCGACGAAGCAACCGCTCTTGATCCCTCAAAACCAAGGTTCGTCGCTGGCTCCATAGGGCCAACCAACAGGACCGCCTCACTGTCTCCGGATGTAAACAACCCCGGTTACCGGGCCATCGACTTCGACGGATTGAAGGATGCCTACAAAGAACAGCTGCGTGCGTTGATGGACGGCGGTGTCGATATTATTCTGGTAGAAACAATTTTCGATACCCTGAATGCCAAGGCCGCTCTTTTTGCCATCGAAGATGTGTTTGAGGAAAGAGGAGTGAGGCTGCCTATCATGGTGTCCGGCACTATTACTGACGCCAGTGGCCGCACCCTGTCAGGGCAGACGACGGAAGCGTTTTTGATCTCCATGGAGCATATGCCATTGATGAGTGTTGGTCTTAATTGCGCCCTTGGAGCAGCTCAGCTGAGGCCTTACCTGCAAATTATGTCTGAGAAATCCAGTTTCAACGTAAGCGCTCACCCCAATGCCGGGCTGCCTAATGAATTTGGGCAGTATGACCAAACGCCGGAGCAAATGGCTGCGCAAATTGAGGAGTTTTTGAAGGAAGGTATGATCAACGTAATCGGCGGTTGTTGTGGCACCACTCCAGACCACATCAAGTTAATTGCCGAAACGGCAGCGAAGTATCAGCCAAGGAAGGTGGGCTCACTCCAAGCTGTTACTAGCTAGCCGGTTTTTGAATGAAGTCAAATAGAAATTAGTATCCAGACAGCAACGAACCCGAAATCGCCATCCGATAAGGGCTCGGAGGATTTTTACAACAGAAACTAACAGATGTCAAGTAAAGTCGAAGAAACTGTGGACGGTGGAATTGCCGCCAACAACCCTCGCCCACTCAAGCTCAGTGGCCTGGAACCCCTCATTATCAATCAGGAGACGAACTTTGTGAATATTGGCGAGCGGACTAACGTAACCGGTAGCAAGAAGTTCGCACGATTGATCCTGGAGGGTAACTATGAAGAGGCTGTTAGCATAGCCCTGGAGCAAGTACAAAACGGCGCACAAATCGTCGATATCAATATGGATGAGGGCATGCTCGATGGCGAAAAGGCCATGGTGACCTTCGTCAACCTACTGGCTGCCGAGCCGGAGATCGCCAGAGTGCCGTTTATGATTGACTCTTCTAAGTGGCATATTATTGAAGCTGGACTAAAATGCTTGCAAGGCAAGGGTATTGTTAATTCCATTAGCTTGAAAGCAGGCGAGAAGGAGTTCCTTGATCAGGCTAAAAAGGTAAAACGTTACGGCGCCGCCGTGGTAGTAATGGCTTTCGACGAGGATGGTCAGGCCGACTCCTACGAGCGCCGTATTGAAATTTGTGAGCGTTGTTACCGTCTTTTGGTCGATAAAATTAATTTTCCTCCTGAAGATATCATTTTTGACCCCAATGTGTTTCCTGTCGCCACGGGCATGGACGAGCATAACAACAATGCGCTCGATTTTTTCAGGGCTACCAAATGGATCAAAGAGAACCTGCCTCATGCCCGGGTAAGCGGTGGTATTAGTAACGTTTCCTTCTCATTCAGAGGCAATGACTCGGTTCGTGAAGCCATGCATACTGTGTTTCTTTATCATGGCATCAAGCACGGCCTTGATATGGGCATCGTAAATGCCGGACAGATTGAAGTCTACGATGAGATTCCCAAAGACCTTTTGGAGAGAGTAGAAGACGTGCTGCTTAACCGCAGACCAGATGCCACCGAAAGAATGCTGGAGTTTGCCGAGACAGTGAAGTCGAAAGGCAAAGTGAAAGTGGTGGACGATGCATGGCGGAAGGGCAGTGTTGAGGAGAGATTAAGCCATGCACTGGTAAAAGGAATTGTCGAGTTTGTGGAGGCCGATACAGAAGAGGCTCGGGCCAAGTACCAAAGCCCCTTGAAAGTAATTGAAGGACCTTTGATGGCAGGTATGAATATCGTGGGCGATCTTTTTGGAGAAGGGAAAATGTTTCTGCCTCAGGTGGTGAAAAGCGCCAGGGTGATGAAAAAGTCGGTGGCCTACCTGATTCCTTTCATGGAAGAAGAGAAAAGAAGAACAGGAAATACGTCCTCTAATGCAAAAATACTTCTTGCCACGGTGAAGGGCGACGTTCACGACATCGGTAAGAACATAGTAGGTGTGGTGCTGGCTTGTAACAACTTCGACATTGTCGACCTGGGTGTGATGGTGCCAGCCGAAAAAATCCTGGAAGCTGCTGTTCGTGAAAAGGCTGATGTGATTGGCCTCAGTGGTTTGATTACACCATCACTCGACGAAATGGTGCATGTGGCCAAAGAAATGGAGAGAATGGGAATGAAAACACCATTGCTTATTGGTGGGGCTACTACCTCCCGCATTCACACAGCGGTAAAAATAGCGCCAAATTACTCTGGCCCGGTGGTTCACGTGCTCGATGCATCCAAAAGTGTGCCCGTAGCCAGCGAGCTCATAAGTCCGGATACGAGAGAAGCTTTTGCCAGTAAAATTCGAAAGGAATATGACGAAGCAAGAACAGACCACGCTGGCAGGCAGAAGGAGAAGAACTACATTTCGATAGCTGAAGCGAGAAAGAAAAAGGCACCTGTCAATTGGGATGATTTTGTACCGAAGAAACCAAATGCACTGGGCGTTAGTGTATTCAAGAATTATTCTCTCGAAGAGATAAGGCCCTACATCGACTGGACGCCATTTTTCTCTACCTGGATGCTGAAAGGGAAATATCCGGCTATTTTTGACAATGAAGTAGTGGGCGAAGAGGCCAGAAAGCTCTACAACGATGCCAATGCCATGCTTGACGAGATCATAGCTAAAGGCTCTCTGAAGGCCCATGGCATCGTTGGCTTGTTTCCAGCTACAGCGGTTGATCATGAAGATGTGAGGATTTTGGATGAGTCAGGAAAAGAGCTTACCACGTTCCATTTCCTTCGCCAGCAGGGCAAAAAGGCAGCAACGGTGCCCAACCTGAGCCTGGCCGATTTTGTTGCGCCGGCAGAGACTGGCAAGCAAGACTATATGGGAGGGTTCGCAGTGACAGCCGGCGACGGGCTCGACGTTATCGTCAAGAAATACGAAGCGGATCAGGATGACTATAATAGCATCATGGCCAAAGCGCTTGCTGATCGGTTGGCTGAGGCTTTTGCAGAATTGCTTCATGAAAAAGTAAGGAAGGAGCTATGGGGCTATTCACCCGATGAAAAACTTGATACCGAACGGCTGATCAAGGAAGACTATGCTGGCATTCGTCCGGCACCTGGCTACCCCGCCTGTCCTGACCACACGGAAAAGAGGCTTTTGTTCGATCTGCTGGATGTAGAAAAAAAGACCGGCATCATCCTTACAGAGTCTTTTGCCATGTACCCTGCGGCTGCAGTAAGCGGTTTTTACTTCTCACATCCTGATTCGAAGTATTTTGGTTTGGGCAAAGTAGAAAAGGATCAGGTAGAGGAATATGCACAGCGCAAAGGCTTTTCTTTGGAAGACATGGAAAAATGGTTAGCGCCAAATCTCAATTACAATATTTAATCAAAAACACTTCAGAGTAACCCGAAGTGCTGCAATAGCTGAAAAATGAAAGTAGTAGATCATATTAACAACGCTAAGAAAACCCTGTTCTCTTTTGAGATTTTGCCTCCGCTAAAAGGGCAGAGTATGCAGGCGATCATCGATACTATAGAACCCCTGATGGAGTTTAAGCCTCCTTTTGTAGATGTAACTTACCACAGGGAGGAGTACATGTACAAAAAACGCCAGGACGGGCTTTTGGAGAAGGTGACGATCAGAAAAAGACCCGGCACAGTCGGTATTTGCGCCGCCATTATCAATAGGTTTAAAATCGACGCAGTTCCTCATATTATTTGTGGAGGATTCAGTAAAGATGAAACTGAGGATGCACTCATTGACCTGGACTTTCTTGGTATTGATAACGTGCTGGTGTTAAGGGGTGACCCAATTAAGTCGGAGGGGGCCTTCGTAGCGGATCCCAACGGGCACAGATATGCTTCGGAACTGCTGGAGCAGGTGATCAATATGAATAATGGTCGTTACCTCCACGAGGAAACGGAAGGCAACCACACCAATTTTTGCATCGGAGTGGCAGGGTACCCTGAAAAACATTTCGAAGCGCCTAACCTGTCGACGGACATTCGCCATCTGAAGCGAAAAGTTGAAATGGGAGCGCAGTATATTGTTACTCAAATGTTTTTTGACAACAACGAGTTTTTTGCTTTTGAGAAAAAGTGCAGGGAAGAAGGCATAACAGTGCCCATTATTCCCGGCCTCAAGCCGATTACCTCTGTCCGTCAAATGACGGCATTACCCCGGTCGTTTTTCATCAACTTGCCCAACGACCTGGTGAATGAACTGGAAAAATGCAAGGACAATAAGGCTGCCAAAGCGGTGGGTATTGAATGGTGTATTAATCAGTCGAAAGAATTGATGGCCAGCGGAGTGCCGGTGCTGCACTACTACACCATGAGCCGTGCTGAGTCGGTGAAGGACATTGCATCTGCCTTGTTTTGATTTTCATTTTGAAAATCCGAACACCACAATATCGTCAGTTTGATCTGCTTGCTCCCTCCAATTGTTGAATATTTGGGAAATAGCGTTAGCGGATAATGGAGTTGTTGAGCGAAGGGCCTCAGCTAATCTTACTCTGCCCATTTTTTTACCTGTTCTGCTAAGTTGATCAGTTAAGCCGTCGGAATGAGTAAAAATGGTGGTGCCGGGCTTAAGTACCAAGCGCCGGGATCGCAAGTATCGAAGTACCCTATCGGGTTCAAAATGAGCACTTTTCATTTTTAGAAACTGAAATTTAGAGCCTATTACATAAACTGGGAGGCCCGTGCCGGAATATTGCACTTCATTTGACTGAAGGTTGAATTTGAATACAATCATTTCATTTCCAATACCGTATCCCTCAGCCAGTTTTTGATGCTGCATGTTGTTAAGGCTGGAGTATAATTTTTTTATGAGCTGATGGGGCTTCATTCCATCGTCAAAAATTTGATTGATAATTGAAAGAATACTTACCGTAGCGAGAGCGCCTTCCACGGAATGACCGGTGCAATCTCCTATTGCAACCCATATTGCTTCTTTCGTTTGTTTACTCCAATAGTAGTCGCCGCCTATTTTATCTTTTGGCTGGTGCCATAAAATAGTTTGTTCCTCTCCAAGAAACTTCCCGGGGTGTTGAAACAGCATTTCCTGAATTCTTTTAGCAGATCCGAACTTGTCTGATGATGCGCCTTTGTCTGAAAGCTGGCTTCTATCCACTTGGAGGCTCTCATTGTCAGGAAGTAAGAATTTCAGATAAAAATGGAGTTTTGAGAATGCTTCTGCGGTACTCAGTAGAAAAAACCAAATATTATCATTTAGACGGGTACAGTAAATATACTTGCCGTCATTGTATTGATTAATGAAATATCTAATTGCCTTCTCATCATCATTGGCGGAAAAGTATAGCCGCATAATGATTCCCTCCAGGACATCAGGATCGGTATCACTTCTCTGAAGATAGATGTCCAGTTTTTCGTCGATGATAAAGCCTGCATCTTTCACTTCTGGAAAATGATTACGAACATTCTCTACCAATTCAACTGTGGTCATCTTGTTTGATTTTCAGACGTAAATTCATTAAGAAATACTTTTTGGTAGGTGTCGAACATCTGTTTAGCCAACGCCTTATTAGGAAACTCATCGGTGGTGAAAACAGATAGAAATGTGGTAGGATCTATAAAAAAAACGATAACAGTGCCATGATCGCTAAAAATATATGAGAACTCAATGTCAAATGACTCATCAATCCCAAGTATGGTCATCTCATTCAGAGATCTTATGATCTCAGTATTTTCACCGACACTAATATCTAGTGAAGTTTCAAGACTTTGCAATGTTGCCCCTTTTGCCCCTGGGTAGGCTTCGAGAAAGCTGTGCGTTAGAGTTATTAAATTTTCGGTCATCGAAAACGATTTAAGTAATAATGATTTGTGTCAGGATTTGTTTAAAATTTTTTTCATCCCGCTCAACAAATTGTTAAACAATACAAAACAGTAAATGTTACTACACATATAAAGAAGCATTATGGAGATTGAAGGTTTTACTAAGGTTTTTGAAAGTGAATTTGCCAGGTGTTACGTAGCACCTGAGAGGGGGATAGTCTTGTGTAATATGAAAGTGGGGTATGTGCCAATTTTGAACTTTAAAGAGACATTTCAGGTGCTGGCAGAGGAGGTGATGAAAGGCGGCTTTACAAAATTTGTTTTCGATAAGTCGTCACTCAAAACTTTTCACCAACCATCTATGAAATGGTACTTTACAGAGTGGAAAACAAAAATGCTCGAGTACGGACTTCACAAACATTTCAAAGTCCTTCCTGAGATAGACTGGTTCAAAAAATCGGTTGAGGCTGCGAGAAAGCCTCTGCTAAAGCAGTTTCCTGACGAAGTTCTTAGCAAATTAAGAATAGAGTACTTTGATACCGTTCAGCAGGCAATTGATGCCGAATGAGCGAGGCTATATACAAGTTCGATACTAACTAGTACAACATCCAGCCTTTGACTATGAAAAGATTCAATATCACGGGAACGAAATACACCCCGGATATCTCGTTCGACCCGAACGTTGCTTCATTCAGCATCAGTGGAGTTTCCACCCCTGAGAATTCGTTAGATTTTTATCAAAGCACCTATCGAATTCTTGAACAATATGCTCTGGAGGGTTCACAAAAGCTGGAGGCGAATATTCGTCTGGTATACTTTAACACCAGCAGCGCCAAGTGCCTTTACGACATTTTCCGAAAACTGGTATCAGTTAGTTCTAGCGGTAAGCAAGTTATTGTCAACTGGATTTATGATGACGATGATGAAGATATACTAGAATCCGGGGAGGATTACAGTGAGCTTTTACCGCTCGAATTCAGGTTCGTTCCAGTTCCGCCAGGCTCAGATCGTTGAGGCTCGGTTTTAATTTCTTGGATACTTCAACTCTCTCCCTGTCCCGGATTATTTTTTTCTTTTCACGGGTCATGAAATAATTCTCCAGACGGGATTCAAGAAGTTTCATGCCAACAGCGATCATAACTTTAATTGACAGGTCGATTACGAAGCCCATGTTGATTGTATTCAAATAATCATCCAGCAGGTACTCTTCCAATACCAGTAACAGTAAACCTACTGATAGCATGACCGAACTGGCCTTCTTCCCAAGTTTGGCCTTTGCCAGGTTGATTAGCGTTTCCTCCAGCTCTTCATTTTTTGCTTTAATTTCCTCGTTTTTTGATCCAATCTCATTATTGGCCTCTGCCAGCTTTCGCTGAAGCCTGTCACTTACTTTTGTTACCAGCGTTATTTGATCTAATACGCCTGAGTAGTCTTTAGAAATAAGCCTGACATCTTCGTATTTAAGCTTTTTCTGATCCAGTTTGTTATTGAAGTCATCAAGCTTGGATCTCTCCTGTAGAAACAGATCTTTCATCGTGGTTACTTTGTTAAATTTTGTCGATCAACTATTTCAGTCCTGGGAATCCTAGCCGTGAGAGTAAAGAGGGAGTAGCTGTCATTTATTTTCTGGAATAGATATTCCAGCTTCTGTGTTGTTTTTCGGGCAATCTCAATGTACCCAAGACCCGCCGTGCCCTTTTCGCTGAACCCTTGTTCGGATAGTTTATTCAGATACAGCTGCCTGAGCTCCTCGGCACTTTTGCTATTTATTTCATCGATTTTTCTTCCGATTTCCTGCTCTTTCAAGTGCGAGACGAAGTTGCTTGTTTGAATGACAAAGTGACGTTTCAGCATATACACTACCACAGTGACTGACTTTGCGTCTATTTTGGTAATATTTTCATTATCAGGCGCTACTTCCTCGATATGGTAATAGAGATTCTGCAAACACTCCATTGCCACAGAGTAAAACCTCTTTTTTACCTTTTTTTCCTCTTCAAGTGAAGTAAGCTTGTTTTCCAGGCAAGCGGTAATGGCATTAAGTAGTTCAAAAGTCATGTCTCCTGAATACAAAATGATTATATTTTCGCCATGTATATTTTTGTACTTTTTGAGTTCTGTTTTGCTCATGTTTGAAACTTTGAGACTACGCTGCGCTGGGGATTCAGCCCTGCATTCATACCACACCTAACCAGCAGATAAGGATTATGTTTTGTTGTAATTAAAATGAAACTAACATCATGAAGATTATTGAATGCCCCCGGGATGCGATGCAAGGCTGGAAAAGCTTTATTCCCACGCAAAGTAAAATTGATTACATCAATCAACTGCTTAAGGTAGGCTTTGATACGATAGACTTTGGGAGTTTTGTTTCTCCCAAAGCTATCCCGCAAATGAGGGACACAGCGGAAGTGCTTTCACAGCTTGACCTTTCCAATTCCCCGACAAAGTTATTGGCCATCGTTGCCAACCTGAGAGGGGCCGAAGAGGCCTGCCAGCATCCGGAAATTCATTATCTGGGGTTTCCACTTTCACTCTCAGAGACCTTCCAGCAAAAAAACACGAACAAGTCTATTTCGGAGGCATTACAGACAGTTGCGGAGATTCAAAACCTGTGTTCCACGCACGATAAGGTGTTGGTGGTATACCTTTCCATGGGGTTTGGCAATCCCTATGGCGATCCGTATGAGCCGAGTCTTGTGGCGGAGTTTGTTAACAAGCTGGATGCAATGGGTATTGAAATTATTTCGTTGTCCGACACAATCGGTGTTTCGTCGCCAGCTAACATCAAAGCTTTGTTCCGGGAGGTCATCCCAGCGTTTCCCCATATCGAGTTTGGTGCTCATTTACATTCAACAAAGGAATCGGCGTGGGAGAAGATAGAAGCTGTGTATCAGGCCGGGTGCCGACGAATGGATGGAGCCATCAATGGCTACGGCGGTTGTCCCATGGCGGAAGACGACCTCGTCGGGAATATTGCTACGGAAATTGTAGTTGACTACCTGATCACGCATAATCACAAACTGATTTACAACTCTTCGGAACTCTCGAAATCTTTGTTGATGTGCCAAAAAGTATTCAGCTGAGGATCACTGAATTTTTGTGGCAGTCCAGGTACTTGTTCTTCTGAGGGTGACTCCATCCCAAGATCCGTCATATCTGATAGTTCCGGCAGAACCTGTCGTTGAACTAACTATCCCCCGGTAGACTACGTCTGCCACAGCGCCACTTCGTGACCAGCTAAAGTTACCTACGAAATTACCGTATTTGTCTATTTTGAAACTAAAAGGGATGTTGGTTCTCGTGACGTCAAGTGGTGGCAGCACCTTCCAGTTGTAGAGCCCGCTGGCGTCAAACTCATCGGGGTCGGTTGTGCTTAGCGTCACGGTGAAGGTGAAATCTGATCCGTCGGAAGCGGTGCCGGCCCAATTGCCAAGGATTGTTTCGGGCGTGGCCCGGGTGTATTTTTTAGTTTTCACATTAAAAGCCTCAGGTACAATTGCGTCTGTTGCTTTTACTACCACCGAGTTTACACCATCAATAGGTAATTGCACAACTTGCTCAAAATAGCCAGACGGATCGAACGAAGCTGGTTCCCCCTGAATGTATAGTAAAGCATCAGTAGCGACGTGGCCACTGACGATGCCTTCTGAAGTAAACACGAGCTGGTCTCCTGGAGAATCAATGCTGAGGAAGGGAAGTCCAACAACGTTAAAATGGCTGGAATTTGAAGTGATTTGCTTTGAAGCGAGTCTGCAGCGGACGTCAGCGTCGCCACCACCTATTGGAGTTACCACGCCATTTTCTACTGTTACTACCGAATTATCAGAGGATGACCATTCCAGTTTCATGGCATCTATCGTCCTGTAAGTAGTATCGTATGTGATGGTTATTTGCGTTTTTTTACTGAGGAGACCGGCTACCTCCAGCGTATCAAACTGCGCCACCACAAACTCGCCTATTGCAGCAACAGTTTTTGTGTTAGAATACTGGACAAGCACCGTGGTGTCCCCTGACGGGTTGAGCCGAATAGATTTCAAATCTTCAAATTCGTCAGGAATTTCCTCCACTGGGTTTATTGGTGTGTCGGTGCAGGAGAAGAGGCCCAGAAGTGTAAGTAAAAAAAGTAGCTGGAGATTTCTCATCTGCTAAAGTCTGCGATGGTTTCAATTTTAGCATTTAGCGCAAGCCCAAGTAAAACGCCACCCATTTTAGACGAACTGCCAGCTAAACCAGGCAGGTTTTCCTTGTAGTTGGCGTTCATCCATTCAACTTGAGCATTTATCGACATGTATCGGAAAATATCCTTTTCGATACCGAAGACCAGACCAATCCCGGAAGACTTAAGCTCTGTTTGACTATTGAATTCCGCATATGCCGGATTATTAACATCGATCGTTTCCTGGCTTTTGAAAGCACAATAGCCAATTTCAGTAAAAAGATTAATGCGGTTTCGTGACAAGTACCAGCGGGCGCCGTAAAATTGCATGCTTTGCTGCCACTCAGCCGTTGGTGAAAGACTAACATTGGCAGTATTGATGACTTCCGGAGTGCCATCGGTTTTGTATTTTTGATACTTGGCGGTTAGATAAAACCAGTTTTGCCCTACACCTGCGTGGAAGCCAATAGGAAAGACGTCGTTTTTATACACACTGGAAACGTTGTCAGCCGATGGGAAGAAAACCCCACCGTGAACCCCGGCGAATGCCCCAAAGCCATTTTGAGCAAAAGAAATGCAGGGCAAAAAAGTGAAAAAGAGCAGAGTAAAGTATCTGTACATAGGTTCGGTCAATCCGAATATAAGAATTATATCGAAAAACCTTGTTATTTACTGAGTATTACTGGCAGAATTTTAACCAGGCATCCTTCCCGCCCTTCGATCCCAGCTTTTCGGCCTCCAAAAAGTCCCGGCAGGCAAGCTCAGGGTACTCAGTTTCAAGAAGAGCCATTCCTCTGAGGTAGAAGCCAGTGCCTCTGTCTTTGCTCGAATATTTGAGAAATGAATTGAAGTCAAGAACAGCAATATCGAAGTTTTTGAGCTGATAGTGGCAATAGCCCCGGCCCATAAAGCAGTCGGAATAATCGGGGTTGATTTCAAGAGCATGAGAGAAGTGCCTGACGCCGTTTTCATAGTCTTGCTTGCCAAATGTGCTGACTTCACCCAGGTAGTAGTAGGCGCTGTCCCAATTTGGTTGTTTCGTTAAGGCGCTGTAAAAGGCGCTGTCGGCTTCATCAAACCTTGATGAATTTTTAAGTGCAATGCCCTTTTTTAGATAAAAGAAAGCACTGTCTGCTGCTGTTTCGGAGTAACTGAGCCCCCTGCTGATGTGGGGTAACGCCTGATTGAAAAACTTCAGGTTTTCGGTCATCAGCCTGGTGATTAACCTGGCGGTTTCAAGGTTTCTGACGCCTACGCCCCGGTAGGCATACTCTAGCTGTTTTAGTGCGGGCACCCACTGCTTGCGGTCATAGAGTGCTTTGCCCTCCTTGTAGTTATGAATGGAGGCGTACACCTGCAGCGTCATTGGTATAGCGACAACCAATATTACCAGAAGAGCCATGAAGGCACTCCCCATTATCTTGGTTCTTCTGGAGAAGACGGTTGGCTCCGGCGGCTTCCGTGCTCGTGCTTTGTTCCTTTTAAAATAGGGGTCACGATCTCTTGGGGAACCGGATGAGGGTGAGGGTGGTTTCGGTTGACTGAATTGCTCGTATGTAAACGTAGCACCACCGCTGGAAAGTACCCGGTAAGCTTCCGCAACCTGCTTGAACCTCTCCTCGGCATCTGTATCCCCCGGGTTTCTGTCAGGGTGGTATTTGAGTGCCAATTTCCGGTAGGCAGCCTTTATTTGCGCTTGCGTGGCACCGTACTGAACACCTAATACCTGATAATGGTCTGCCATTTTTAAGTGTTTTTACCTGATAAGTTTAAACTGCTTTCCAGGGAGGGACTTAACAAAACCCTCAAACTCCAAATTTAGCAATTCGGAGGCTAGTTGATGAATCGGTATTTGTGTGTTCCAGCTCAAAGTGTCCAAATGGATGCCATTGGGCTGTTTCTCCAGCGAATCCCATATTTTGGAAGCCATTTCGCTCAGGGCTGCTGGCTTGGTTGCGGTCTTCTTTTTTGTAGACGAAGCAAGATCCCAATTGAGCAGAGAAGCAAGACTTTCGGCTGACGTGTAGATGTGGGCTTTCTGTTGTTCTATAAGCTTGTTGCAGCCCTCTGAAAAACTATTGCCCAGGTTGCCGGGTATAGCGAGCACCTCCCGGTCATAGGAATTGGCAATTTCGGCGGTGATAAGCGCACCACCACGGCTGGCGGCTTCCACTACTATCACCGCTTCGGCCAGGCCGGCTATGATCCTGTTTCGTGCCGGAAAGAACGACGCTTCAGGTTTGGTTCCGGGCGCATACTCTGTCACCAAACCGCCCTTTTCAAGCATTTTGTGTGCTGTTTGTTTGTGCACCGACGGGTATATGACATCAGTGCCAGAGGCCATTACGCCAAATGTAGAAAGAGCGTTGTCAAGTGCTGCCCTGTGGGCTTCTATGTCGATGCCGTAGGCCAGGCCGCTGACGATAAGCGGATTGTAGGGAATAAGCGATTGAATAATTTCACGGGTAACCTCCCTGCCATAATCGGTGGCACTTCTGGTGCCAACAATAGCCACTGCCTTTGTTGTGTCCAGTGTTCCAGCCCCCTTTTTGAAAATTATCAGCGGGGCATCGTAGATGTGTTTCAGCCGCTCAGGATAGGCCTCATCGGTAAAAAATATGGCTTCGGTACCTTGCTTTTCGCAGCTCTCCAGCACTTTCTCGGCTTCTTTTAAAAAGTCGGCCTGAATCAGGGCTTCAGCTGTTTTCTCTCCAATGCCGTTGATCTTTTTTAGTTTTCCTTTAGGCGTTTTAAAAATAGAAGAGGCTGATCCCAGATGACTGATGAGCATGCGTGCCATGCGGGGCCCAACTCCCGGAACCAATTGGAGGGCTAATTGATATAACTTTTCTTCTGTCAATCTTTCTGTTCTAACTCGCCTCTTAATTTAACGAGGAAAGACCTGACATTCTTCAATCCATCAATCATTTCCAGTGTATCCTTCGCTTTTTTTGCGTTTGTTTTCAAAAAATCCCGTGCTCCCTGCAGGGTATAGCCCTTTTCTTTTACCAGGTGGTAAATCAGCTTTACATTTTCGAGGTCTTCTTTGGTGAACTGTCTGTTTCCCTTTCGATTTTTCTTGGGTTTGATGATGTCGAATTCAGTCTCCCAAAACCGAATCAGGGAAGTGGCTACATCCATCATGTCAGCTACCTCGCCGATGGTGTAGTATTTTTTCTCGATCTCTTTTTCTTTGTATGGCACGTTAATTATTGATTTTAAAAGTGATCAAACCATCATCTAAAATTTCCAATGCTGTATCAGGAAAGTCCTGCAAGGTTAGCTCTTTTATTTTACGAAGCACTTTCTGATTCTCGTCGACCAGTGGCCCCCCTGAGCCCAGCTGGTGAGTGGAGAATATCTGGCCCTGCAGAAAATCACCCTCTCCATTTACCCATAGCTTTACAATGGGGGCGATGCCATTGGGACCCTTAAGGTTAAACCGGCGATAGGTGCAAAAATTGCCCATGCTGTACGCAATAAATTTTCCTTCGTAAAGGTCAATAGCTCTGGTTACATGTGGGCCATGGCCAAAAACGATGTCGGCACCGGCGTCAATAACCAACCGGGCAAATTCATACACATTACCCCTGTCTTCACCTACAAATGACTCTCTTTTTCTGGTAACGTGCTGAAATTCTGGCCCCTCACCACCTGCGTGGAAAGAAACAATCACTATCTGGCACGTTGAGTCAAGGTGTTGAATGATCTTCCTGGCCCGTGCATAGTCGTGAATGCTGATGGTACCTGTGTTGGGTGCGAAGGCTGCAAAACCTATTTTGGTCTTTTTAGCTTCGAAGATTGTGTAGGGCGTTGATTGAGTGCCTGCTACGGCAATACCCAACTTCGTAAGCACTTCGATGGAGCTTTTTCGGCCTTCCGGGCCAAAATCACCAGCGTGGTTATTGGCCAGGCTCATCACATCGAAGCCAGCTTCTTTCAAATGAACTGCATAGTGTTCCGGTGTCTTGAAGAGATAGCAGAGCTTTGGATTGTTACATTCCTTGGGTGTACCTTCTTCGTCAATAAGCACTCCTTCGTAGTTGCCGAAAGTAATATCTGCATTCTTCAATATGTCTGCTACATCGCTCAACAGCATGCTGCCATTTGCTGGTGGCAGATACTCTTCAGAGGGATATGCTGTTCCCAGCATAATGTCGCCCACGCCAATAACGGTCAATGTGTCGGGCACTACTTCGAATACTTCAAGGGCTATCTCCTCACCAATTTTTTCAAGCGTGTCACCCTTTGAGGTTACGTACACCGGGGCCGGTGCCGACACAACAACCGTGTCTTTCGCAACTGGAGCAGGGGTGTTATCCACCGTTGACGCCAGCCTGCTAGTTTTGCAGGAAAATGCCGCTAACGCCAATAGTATTACGTACCCTGATTGCTTGAACATGGTTTGGATGGTGAGTCACAAAAATAGGGTATCGGGCTGGAAGTGGCTTTTCAATTCACATGAAATTTATCCACAATTTATAGACACAAAAAAGGCAGCCTTTCGGGAAAGCTGCCTTCATGTTCAGATTCAACTGTTTTTATCCAAGTGATTGGTTTTCAACAGAGGCGAGTCTGAGAATTTCTTCATACTCTTCAGGTGTAACCCCCTGGAAGAAGTAGTGGACGGGGTCAGTGGCTTTGCCATTAATGTGCACTTCGTAATGCACGTGAGGAGCGGTAGACTTTCCGGTGCTTCCAACAAAGCCGATTGTCTCACCTCTTTTTACCCTCTGGCCTACTTTTACGTTTTGCAAGTCCATGTGACCGTACAGGGTTTCGTAGCCAAAGCCATGGTCTATAACCACATACTTGCCGTACCCGCCAAAGTCATATCTGACAGATTTTATGACACCATCTCCTGTCGCATAAATAGGTGTGCCTCTTTCTGCAGAGAAGTCAACACCAGCGTGCATTTTAGACGTTTTCAGGATGGGGTCAATTCTTATTCCGAAACCCGAAGCCAGGCGCTTCAACTCCTTGTTGGATATTGGTTGGATAGCAGGTGTGGCAGCCCAAAGTTCTT
Source organism: Imperialibacter roseus (assembly GCF_032999765.1). Lineage (GTDB taxonomy): Bacteria > Bacteroidota > Bacteroidia > Cytophagales > Cyclobacteriaceae > Imperialibacter > Imperialibacter roseus. The sequence continues at coordinate 855,792 of NZ_CP136051.1, forward strand.
CTTTGTTCTTGGCCAGTTTCATGATTTCGTCAAACGACTTGGTTTGAATATACATCTGCTTCTTCAGCTTGTCGAGTTTCTTAAATGACTCCACAATCAGTTCCTCACGCTGAAGATCCGATTCTATCATGTCTTTGTAGCGGTTTGCTCCCCCAACACCTGCTTCTCTGATGGAAGACGGGATAGGCTCTGCTTCAAAAATAACACGGTAAATCTGGTCATCCCTGTTTTGCAGGGAGGCAAGCATGTCCTGAGTCTCATTCATGTCCTTCTTGAGAAGCTCATAGTACATGTTCAATTCCTCATTTTCCTTTTTAAGGAGGGCCTCTTTAGGAGAGTCAAAATAGGTGTTGTAGCCCAAAAGAATGCCGATAGCTAAAATTAAGGCGACAGTAAGGAAGCCAAGAAGGTTGAGGAAAATATCCCAGGAGCTGACCTTGACACGCTCATATTTGCATGTTTCGGTGTCGTAGTAATATTTTATCCTAGCCATAGGTTGACAGTTAGTCTTTTATTATAACTTTGCTTCTATATAAGCGAATCTCACCGCTTTTACGAAAAAATTTGAATTGCGTTATAATTCTGGCGCAATATAAGAATTTTTAAACATATTCTGGATATTTCCCAACCTCCGGCAAGTTTGACAGCAGCATAAACCCCTTTAGTTATTGATAAGTAAGCTGTACAATTCTAAGATGCTACAGTTTATCAGACCATTTTATTCAAATGACAGCAGTAGAGATAAGACAGCAGTTCCTTCAATTCTTTGAAAGCAAAGGCCATAAAATAGTGCCTTCAGCCCCTATGGTGGTTCAAAACGACCCTACATTGATGTTTACCAATGCGGGCATGAACCAGTTCAAAGACTACTTTCTCGGAAATAAAGAGGCACAGGTAAAGCGAATTGCTGACACACAGAAATGCTTGAGAGTTTCAGGAAAGCACAACGACCTTGAGGAAGTAGGGCTTGATACCTACCACCACACCATGTTCGAGATGTTGGGCAACTGGTCGTTTGGAGACTATTTCAAGAAAGATGCCATCAACTGGGCGTGGGAGCTGCTTACTGAAGTGTACAAACTACCAAAGGACAGGCTGTACGCCACTGTGTTTGGGGGTGATGAATCGGAAAGCTTAGAGAAAGACAACGAGGCATTTGAGTTATGGAATGCTCATTTGCCGACCGACCGGGTGCTCGACGGGTCCAAGAAAGACAACTTCTGGGAAATGGGTGACACTGGCCCTTGCGGTCCTTGTTCAGAATTACATATCGACTTAAGAGACGAGGCTGAAATAGCAAAAGTACCAGGGAGAGAGATGGTCAACATGGGCCATCCGCAGGTAGTAGAGATTTGGAACCTGGTATTCATTCAGTTCAATCGGGTGTCGGACGGAAGCCTTAAACCGCTACCAGCTAAGCATGTCGACACAGGCATGGGCTTCGAAAGGCTGGTGATGGCTTTGCAGGGTAAAAAGTCGAATTACGATACGGACGTATTTCAGCCAATGATCGCTGTGCTGTCTGAAAAGGCAGGAGTGGCATATGGCGACGACGAAAAGACGGACATTGCCATGAGGGTGATTTCTGACCACATCAGGGCTATTTCCTTTGCCATTGCCGACGGGCAGCTGCCGTCCAATGTGAAGGCTGGCTATGTGATAAGAAGAATTTTGAGACGTGCGGTGCGCTACGGATACACCTTCCTGAAGTTTAACGAGCCGTTTCTCCATACTTTGGTGCCGGTGCTTTCCGATCAGTTTGCTGGTGTGTTCCCCGAGCTGGTTGGTCAAAAAGACTTTATTGCCAAAGTAATTTTCGAGGAAGAAACATCTTTCCTGCGCACGCTGGACAAAGGACTTAAGCGGATCGAGGTGATCAAGCAGTCGCTGAAAGGGAATGAAATCAGCGGTGCCGTTGCTTTCGAGCTTTACGACACCTACGGGTTTCCGCTTGACCTAACGGCATTGATTGCCAGAGAAAATGGACTGACGGTTGATGAAGCTGGTTTCCAGGCGGAAATGCAGCAGCAGAAAGACCGTTCGAAGAAGTCGTCCAAAGTATCGACCGGCGACTGGGTGGAGGTAAAGCAGGAAGAGGAGCTTGGTTTCATTGGCTACGACAACCTGGAAGCGGTTGCTCAGGTAGTAAAATACCGGGAGATAGAAGACAAAGGCAGCAAGCTGTTTCAACTTGTGCTTGACAACACGCCGTTTTATGCGGAAAGCGGCGGACAGGTGGGCGACAAAGGCATGCTCATCTCCGGCGATCAAAAAATAAAGGTACTGGACACAAAAAAAGAAAATGACCTGATCATTCACTTTGTATCCGAACTACCCAAAGACCCGACTTTGCCTTTGCAGGCAAAAGTCGACATTTATAAAAGACAGCTGACAGAGAATAACCACAGTGCTACCCACTTATTGCATGCAGCGCTCAGGCAGGTGCTCGGCACGCATGTGCAGCAAAAGGGCTCATTGGTGTCTCCCGATGTGCTTCGTTTCGATTTCTCTCATTTTGCCAAAATGACGGATGAAGAGATCAGAGAAGTGGAGGCCATTACCAATAAGAAAATAAGAGAAAACATAGCGCTGCATGAGCGGCGCAATGTGCCCATTGCCGAGGCCAAACAGTTAGGGGCTATGGCGCTGTTCGGAGAAAAGTACGGTCAGTTTGTGCGTGTCATCACCTTTGATCCTCACTATTCTGTGGAACTGTGCGGAGGTACCCATGTGCGTGCCACTGGCCAAATCGGTTTCCTCAAAATTGTCTCCGAAAGCAGTGTGGCTGCTGGTGTGCGACGCATTGAAGCAGTAACGGCCGATAAGGCAGAGTCACTGATCATTGAGCAGGACATGCTGATGAACGAGATGAAGGAATTGCTGAAGAACCCGAAAGACATGGCCAGGGCTGTGGCACAGCTGCTTGAGGAGAAGCAAACTTTGACAAAGGAGCTGGAGGGGTATCGCCTGAAAGCGTCGCAAGGGGTGAAGCAGGACTTGCTCAAAGAAGTGAAGGCCATTGATGGCATCAGCCTGCTGGTGGCAGAGGTGACATTGCCAGATGCCGACAGCTTGAAAAAATTGGCTTATGAGCTCAGAAATGAGTTGAGCTCACTGGCTATGGTGCTGGCAGCGAATATTGACGGCAAGCCTCAGGTAGCTGTGATGTTCGACGATTCGCTTGTGGAAAAATTTGGATTGAACGCCGGGCTCATGGTGCGTGACCTGGCCAGAGAAATACAAGGTGGTGGAGGCGGACAACCGTTTTTCGCTACTGCAGGAGGAAAAGACATTAACGGATTGCCCAAAGTGGTGGAAAAAGCAAATGATTTACTGGCAAAAGCGCTTAATTTGAGCTCTCTTGCTTAACCGAAGTGCATCTAATGAGTGATTTGAAGGACAAGAATAGCTTTGAGGCCGTTATTGGACTGGAAGTGCATGTGCAGCTGCAGACTAAAAGCAAGGTGTTTTCACCGGATGCCAATAAGTTTGGTTCAGAACCCAATCAGCACATCCATGTGATTAGCCTGGGGCATCCGGGCAGCATGCCGAAGTTGAACAAAAAGGCACTGGAGTACGCCATTGAAATGGGGCTGGCGTGTCACAGCGAAATAGGTCGCTATAATTTCTTTGACAGGAAGAACTACTTCTACCCCGACCTTCCAAAAGGCTATCAGGTGACGCAGGACAAAACACCGATTTGCAAAGGAGGTTATGTCGAAATTGGTTTCGATACCAACACTCCGAAAAAGATCATGCTCCATAAAATTCACATGGAGGAAGATGCGGGCAAATTGATGCACGTCGATGGTAAGGATATTTCGGCAGTGGACTACAACCGGGCTGGTGTGCCTTTGATAGAGATAGTGACTGACCCCATGATTACCTCATCGCAGGACGCCGGTGCCTTTCTTACTGAAATAAGAAAAATGGTGCGTTTTCTGGGCATTTCCGACGGTCATATGGAGGAAGGCTCTTTGCGTTGCGATGCCAACGTGTCGATTCGTAAAAAAGGGGTGACCACGCTGGGCAACAAAGTAGAAGTGAAAAACCTCAACAGCATCAGGTACGTGCAGAAGGCGATTGAGGTAGAAATAGAAAGGCAGACCAACCTTACCTTACAAGGGAAAAAGATCATTTCAGAGACCAGGCTGTTTGATCCCGAAAAGAACCAGACTTACGGCATGCGCATGAAGGAGGAGCTGAACGACTACAGGTATTTCCCTGAGCCGGATCTGGCTCCCTTTGTTGTGGATGACACCATGCTGGAAGACATCCGCAAAAAGATGGCCAAGCTTCCCCGGCAGTACTACGACGACTTCACGCAAAAGTATGGCCTGCCAAGCTACGACGCACTGGTGATCACCGAAAAAAGGGACTTTGCGCACCTGTTTGAAGAGGCCATTGCTCATACCACTTGCTATAAGCAGGTAAGCAATTGGCTCATGGGGCCGATTAAGAGTTACCTGAAGGAAAACGGCACCTCCCTGCGAAAGCTTTCGCTCACAGGCGCTATGCTGGCCGACTTGGTCAATCTGGTGGAAAAAGGAACAGTGAGCTACACCGTGGCCTGCCAAAACATATTTCCGGCAGTAATAAAGACCGGGAAGGCACCTCACGACATAGCGCACGACATGAACCTGGTGCAGGAGTCGGACAGCGATGTGCTGATGCCTGTGATACAAGAAGTGCTCGCCCAAAATGCGGATAAGGTGGTCATGTATAAAAACGGTAAAAAAGGACTGCTCGGCATGTTTATGGGGGAGGTAATGAAAAAAACCAACGGAAAGGCCGACCCGAAACTAACTAACCAGCTTTTGGTTGAATCATTGGCTTAGAAGTCTTGTTAGAGAAAAAAACAGAAAGATGATAAAGTATCTTGTAGTAGCATTAACAGGAGTTTTATTTATTACCTCTTGTTCTGAGGGTACAACTCAGGAAGGGCTGAAAATTGCCGGAAAAGTAAAATTCCCGCAAGAAACAGGCATCATTCAACTGGAAATGCTGGGCCTCGAGGGAATTGACCCTATAGATACGCTCACATTGGCCGCCGATAGTACGTTTGAAACCTATGTTCAAATCACTGAACCTTCTTTTTTAAGGATCAACTTCTACGGTAAGCAAGCAGTGCCTCTGGTGCTCGACAAAAGCGATGTTTATATAGAGGCGGAGGCTTATTCGCCGCAGGCCCCGTTCACTGTGACTGGCTCAAAGGACACTGAATATTTCGAAGCCGCTGGTAAGCTCAATGCCAAGTTTCAGTCCGACGTGCAGATGATTAACAATGACTACAGCCAGGCAATGATGTCGGGAGATCTTGAGACGGCTGATAAAATACGGGAGCAATATATCGATATAGAAGAGACCTTTAGTAAAAAAATGAAGGCGCTTATTTGGTCGATGGATAATTCAGTGTCGGCCATATTTGCTTTGAACTACCTGGACGATGATGCGCAGTTTCCGTTCTTCGACAGCGTAGCAACAAGGTTTCAGAATGGCCTGCCCGAATCCCGCTTCACCAAGGAACTGGTGACAAGGGTAGATGATATGAGGCCGCTGGCAGTGGGGGCAATGGCTCCGGAAATTAACCTTCCAAACCCTAATGGCGAATCAATTAAGTTGTCATCACTAAGAGGAAAATACGTGCTGGTGGACTTTTGGGCTGCCTGGTGCAAGCCATGCCGTCAGGAAAACCCGAATGTGGTGGCTTCTTACAACAGGTACAAGGACAGGGGTTTTGAAATATTGGGTGTTTCTCTTGATAGAACAAAGGATGCCTGGCTGAAGGCCATTGAAGACGATGGCCTCACCTGGAAGCATGTGTCGGATTTGAAATACTTTAATTCGGAAGCGGCCGCTACCTACGAAATCAATGCTATTCCGGCTACCTACCTGATTGGGCCTGATGGTAAGATTGTAGCCAAGAACCTTAGAGGAGAGTCATTGGAGAGGAAGCTTGAAGAGATTTTTGGGTGAGATTTTCATTGATTGCTAAGTTCAAGCTTTGCTTTCAAGGAACTCAAGTCGCCGGTTCATGATGGCCATTTCTTCCCTTCTTAATTTTCTGTCTTCGTTCAAAGCATTCATGAAACGCTCGTTTTGAGCATCCAACTCTTGCTGCCTTTGCTTGCGTTCGTGCTCCAATTCGGACTTTCTGTTCTTTTCTTCCTTTTCCATCCTTAAAAGGACTTTATCCATCCGTTCCCCCTGGTCATCGAGTTTCCGTAATATCCCGTTGACTACCTTGTTATTCTCAACAGCGTATTCTTTCAATGCGTCAATATCAGCAGTAAGCTTATCAATGGCTTTCAGGGTGTTACTCAACTGCTCTTCTATTTGATTGACTCGCATATTTAGTCTTTCGTTATCCATTCAGTATAAAAGTAAGTTTTTTTCTCATTTGTTTCAAAGAGGCGTTTAGTGACATGCAAAGGCTTTTTTTGTCTGGCCGAGAATTCAAGGTCACCTCTTTTCCAACTCCCGAATCACATCACTGGCAATCCACTTGCTGGTCTTGTCATCTGTGGCCTGGAGCTTCCTTGCCAGTTCAATCACCTCGGCAGTTAGATGAGGTCTTTTCTTCCCTACCTGCCTCATTGCCCAGCTTATTGCTTTCTTTATGAAATTCCGGGGGTCATTGGCAACCTCAATTGCTGTACGGAGCATAGAGCGTAGTTCGTCATCGGAAACATTGTTCTTTTGGTGCATGGTGGCTTCGGCTATTAGCACAATGCCTGCCCTTCGGGTGAACTCATGTTCAGAGGGAATCCATTCGGCTACTTTGCTTTTCCAAAAAGGAGTATAAACGAACAGGTTACCGCAGCACTGGTCGCACACATCCCAGGAATACATGTCTGCCACCCACGCATCCATTTGCTCAGTGGTCATTTGTATCGGGTCGCCAACCATGCTGGCCAGCACCTTTGCCTCATGAATATCCGTTTGCCAGAGCTGAAGCGCCAGGGTGTGGTTCTTTTTGATGCTTTTGGCTATTTTGCGAAGCTCAGGCGTTTTGATTCCCAACGCTTTTTCTGAGGGGATGCCGAATCGCTCTACGCCTTTCTTCGTCCCTTCATCCGCCAGATGTTTTAAACCACTAATAACACTTTCTACCGTCTCCATAAATTGATGTTACTGTTTCTGGCTAAACTTACTACTTTGGCAAAATAACCTTTTATCAAACCAATGACTCGACCTACAAACTTAAATTTAGCCCTGCTTTTTATCTTTTTGACAACGGCTGCGCTCGCTCAACCCGACAGGTGGCAGCAGCGTGTAGAGTACACTATGGACATTGACATGGATGTATCTGCCCATCAGTTCAAGGGTAAGCAAAAGCTCGTTTATTACAACAACTCTCCTGACACGCTCACGAAAGTGTTTTATCACCTTTACTTCAATGCTTTTCAGCCGGGAAGCTCGATGGACGTTCGCTCCAGAACCATCGCTGACCCGGACAGGCGGGTGATGGATAGAATTTACCATTTGAAAGATGACCAGATCGGCTATCAGAAGATCAACAGCCTGAAACAAGATGGCAAAGTGCTTTCTTATGCTGTAGAAGGCACTGTGCTGGAAGTGAACCTGGCCAAGCCAATTCTTCCGAAAAGCAAAGTGACTTTTGATATGGAGTTTGATGCACAGGTACCCTTGCAGGTTCGCCGCAGTGGCTGGGCCAACAAGGAGGGGGTGGAATACTCTATGGCGCAATGGTACCCAAAAATGGCTGAATATGACTACGAGGGCTGGCATGCCGATCCTTACGTAGGCAGGGAGTTTTACGCTCCATGGGGCGATTTTAATGTAAACATTGCGATTGATTCTGCTTATATGATAGGAGGCTCAGGCTATTTGCAGAACCCGGAGCAAATTGGCAAAGGCTATGCAAAGCCAGGGACTACTATTAAAAGACCGAAAGGGGGCAAGCTGACCTGGCAGTTCAAAGCTCAGAACGTGCATGACTTTATGTGGGCTGCCGACCCTGACTATCTGCACGATGTGGCTCAGGTGCCTGGCGGGCCTGCCCTGCACTTCTTTTATCAGGGTGACACGCTGGTGGAAAACTGGAAGGAGCTTCAAGGTATTGCAGTAAAGGCATTCGACTTCCTGAGCAAAAACTTTGGCAAATATCCCTACGACAAGTTTGCTGTGGTGCAGGGAGGCGATGGTGGCATGGAATACCCTATGTCAACTTTGATTACCGGGCATAGGTCAGTTCGCAGTTTGGTAGGTGTGACTGTACACGAAGCCTTGCACAGCTGGTACCAGGGGGTGTTGGGCACTAACGAGTCGCTGTACCCATGGATGGATGAGGGTTTTACTGACTATGCCACGCAGATCACCATGCACTACCTTTTCGATGGGCCGAACGGTGGTAATTACATCAACCCGCTGGAGGGCTCGTATCGTTCTTACTTCTCACTGGCACAAAGCGGCCTCGAGGAACCTATGTCGACACATTCCGATCACTACAATACCAACAGAGCTTACGGTTCTGCGGCTTACTCGAAGGGGGCGGTTTCACAACATCAGCTGAGCTATGTGGTTGGTCACGAAACATTCATGCGGGGACTGCGGAGGTATTTTGATACCTGGAAGATGAAGCACCCCAACATGAACGACTATATCAGGATTCAGGAAAAGAATTCAGGCCTGGAGCTCGACTGGTACTACGAGTACTTTGTGAACTCCACCAAGACCGTTGACTATGGCATTAAGTCGGTAGAAGAGCAGGGAGATCAAACAAACGTTACGCTTGAGAGAATTGAAAAAATGCCGATGCCTATAGAGCTGTACGTGGAATATGCCGATGGCAGCAAAGAGTTGTTTTATATTCCATTGGATTTAATGAGGGGGGTGAAGGAACATGACGACCCGAGCATTCCACGCACGATCCTTACCGACTGGCCCTGGACGCATCCTTACTACACGTTCAGCATTCCAAAGAAGCCGAAGGACATCAGGTACATGGAGATTGACCCAACGCAACGCATGGCTGACACTGACCGCACCAACCAGAGCTACCCCTGGCGCTCAGCAGTGGAAGCTGAGGGAGAACCGGTGAATAAGTAGAGCGACATGCCGCTTTCTTTTTAGCGGTAATTGCGAAGGCATCGATGAATTTTTCAAATTGTGCATACTGGTAAAATGCCTGTGGCCATCTGCTTGACAAGAACGATACTTGTCCAGCAGATGGCCACTTTTGCCAGGCGCTGAGCCTGCTTGCCGAGCGATAGCAAATATGAAAAACATAACCACCTTTTAATCAGAAATTTCGTATACTAAGAAAGGCGGTCACTGCCATTTATTCCTTTCTGTCTCAAATATCCACTTTTCCTCGCAGCGTAGCAGTCGCTAGTTTGCTACGTAGCAAACATACCCTTTGCTACGTAGCAAATGTCTCAATTATGGCTACATTGCACCTGCAACATAGCTATGTTGCAGGTGCAATGTAGCCATGTTGCAGACTCAATGTGGCTATGTTGGCAGTCCATTGTAGCTATGTTTGGCATCGGCCTTTACCTGACGTTAAAATCCTTTATTTTTCCGTTGCCAGGGGTTGTTTTACAAATTAAAAATGACGGAAATGATAAGAAAAACCTATGGCATTATTGCCAGAACTGAGGCGGGAAAGCCCGCTGGCGGCCCACCCAAATATTACCCGGCGCTGCTGCCTCTGCGTAAAGCCACCGAAGAAGACGTGATGCTGAGGATGGAAAGGGAGTATGGCATCAAGCGTGCTGAATACAAGCGCTTTATCATGGCTCTGGAAGATATGATTGTGAAGTTACTTGAAACGCATAACCATATTGAATTGGGTGCACTGGGCTATGTGCGGCTGGAGATCCAAACCAGCGGAGCCGATCGGCCCGAATTGGTCACTGAACAAAACGTCAAGAAGGCCACGTTGCATCTGCGCTTCAGTCAGGTGATCAAGCAGGGGTTGAAGCAGTTGCGATTTGAGAAAGCGAGCAGCAGATGAATGCAACGGGTTTGATTGGAGAATAGGAGTCAGGCCTTCAAGTGTCGGTCTTCGAAGGTTTCAGCGCCAGTTTTTCCCCCATGTAGTCCTGCCAGGTGATGAGGAGGTATTTTTCCTTGCCGTTGTGGGTGATGCCCAAAAATCCGATATCGTAGCAAAAGAGGTATGCGTCGCCTTTTGGGTTTTTCCAGAAATGGGTAAAAAGGTGTGGGTTGAAGCCTTCGTTGTGGAGTATCTCCCGCCGAATGGTGGTAAGGCCGCTCACGTTGTATTTTTTCAGGATCTTACGGTTGATTTTCAGTTGCTTGTCGACCTGAATGAAAAATTGTTCGTTGTCCATCCGTCGTTCGTACTGTTTTACGGTACGGCATTCGATGGAGCAGTAGACCTTATCGGATCGACCTTTGACCACAGCACCGCAAACGGGACAAACTCTCATAGCCACTAATTTACATTCCTGCACCAATTTACCCTCATAATATACTCATATTATGAGTATACTATGAGTTTGCGGTTTCCTTTTTTGCGGTTATTGCTCCTCTATGGAAAAGCTGCAAAACATTACGTTAAGGCATCTTTACTTCAACGATGAGAAGTATATAGGCATTCAATTTTACCCTCACAAAGTGGTGCAGGCACTGATAAAGGAGCTTCCCGAGCCGAAATGGAGCAAAGAGCACAATATGGTGTGTATTAAGAATACCCCGCAAAACCTCACTGCTATCTTTAATAAGTTCAAGGGGGTGGCGTGGGTTAATTGTAGTTACTTTTTTAAAAACCGGCCGATCAATACCTACGGGGAAGGGAATGGGGATGTCAGTTGGCTTGAGAAAAGGAAACTAGCGCCTGACTATCGAGCGTGTCCGCCAGAGTACCTGCAAAAGCTGTCGATAAAAAAGTATTCAGCCAGCACGATCCGCACCTATGTTAGCTATTTCGAGAAGTTCATCAATTACTATAAGGAGGATGAGCTGGGAAACTTGAATGAGCAACATATCAGGAGATTTCTCGAAACGATTGTAAAGGACAGAGGCTCCAACTCAGCCCTGAATCAGGCAGTGAATGCTATTAAATTCTATTATGAGATTGTGTTGGATATGCCCAACAGGTTTTATGACATTGATCGTCCGAGAAAGGAACACAAATTGCCCAAAGTGCTGGCAAAAGATGAAGTGTTGGCCATCATTGCTAACACCACCAATATCAAGCATCGGTGTATTCTAGAGTTGCTGTACTCAGCTGGGCTGCGAAGAAGTGAGCTTCTCAATCTGAAGGTGAGTGATATAGACAGCCATCGGATGCTGGTTCGTGTGGAAGGAGCGAAAGGCAATAAAGACAGATTTACACTATTGTCGTCGACTGTGCTGGCAGATTTGCGCAGGTACGTTGCAAAGTACAAGCCTCAAAATTACTTGTTTGAGGGCCCAGCCTGTTCAAAATACACAGGGAGTAGCCTGGAACATATTCTGCACGGAGCGGCTAAAAGGGCTGGCATTCTACAAAAAGTTACGCCGCACATGCTACGGCACAGCTTTGCCACACATTTGCTTGAAAATGGCACTGACCTACGAAATATTCAGATATTACTTGGGCATAATTCGTTGAAAACTACTGAGATCTATACTCATGTGGCTAACAATGCTTTTTCTTCCATCAAAAATCCGTTAGATTAACAAAAAACATAATGTATATATACCAAACTCTGGGTTTACCCAGGTGTTAGAGCCAATATGCGTTACGTACAATGAGGTGTTCCGTCTTTATTCTTATACTCGTAGTTTTCGGATGCCACAGGCGGGCCTACACTCCCTACAACTTTCTAGATAATCAAAAGCGAAAGCAACCCTTTCAAGTCCTCGCTGCAAATGCTGCATCAACAGTTTCTGGACAGCTGAAGCCACTTGACATCGTCGACGTAAACGATCTGATTACTTTGAAGTCCGGGCATATGATTCTAGTGCACAATTCCGGCAAATTCATAGAGTTTAAAGGCGACACCACTATTTCTGTGAGGAATCTGGACGATCACCTCAAACTCAAGTATAATCTCGAAAGTCATCGGTTGAGACCTGACATTAGCCTACTACTCGCCACCAACCGCCTGCCATATAGAGTAATGGATGGGATATACACACAAACGCTCTATATTAACAATATTGGAGGGCCGGGGATTGATATCGCCGAACCCGAGGATTTCTGTTTGACATGGACAGCTTTTGGCAAATATCATTCCCAATATGAAATCATATTGACGAATGTTTTTGGTGAGCAAATAGACACAATCTACACGGTGGACACCGTTGTAAAAATGAACCTGCTTAAGTATCGTGATAAGATGATTATTGCAGAGGTAATAGTTCCTAACGATTCAATGTATCAATCTCCCCAACAAGGATTTAGACTAGCCGGGAAAAGGCAATTTCTATTTCCAAATCAGTGTGACGTGTCTACTCCAATTCAAGCTCTTGAGAAGGCTTATCATATGGATACTCACTACTATCTGGTTGATCAGGCGCAAAACTACTTTGAGCTCGCTGCAGACCTTTCAGACGAGCCAATCTACGACGAACTCTTGGCTAACTACAGATCGAGGCGGGGGAAGTAAATGGCTCTAACAAGGGGCTAAAAGTGAATGTCGGCCTCAGTTGTTATCATTCGTTCGGCGGTTTGGATTGTCCGCCACAAAGTATAAATTTATAAATGGCGTGGCTAAATGCCAGTGCAAGCGGAGCTGCATAACACTCCCACACTCACTTTAGCCGGGCGTTGTAGCCAATTGGGATTTTCTTACTTTGGGCGCATGTGAGATCGAAGCCTTTGCTGTCTTCAACTAGCTGAAAAAAAAGCTCTCGTTTCAAGCCGCTCGGTAAACTGGTTCGGTGCAAACATACAACCCCTCATCCTGATCACGCCCACACCGCCATCGCTTTGCCCCCCTCTCTGGTCAATTCCTCCCGTCTCGGCCAGCGCACTTCGTAGGTGTAAATGACAGGTCTAAGGCCGTGACACCCCCCGCCCTGTTTTTCGCCCACGCCGCTTGCGCACATTCCCCTTACACTGGCGATTCACGCCCACACGGCCATCGCACCTGCAGTGAACAGTCAGTCTGCAAGGCCGCTGGACAACTACAACCCAAGGACGGCTGTCTTGCTGGTGGCGCTGCAAGACAATGAAAAAGGCTACAACAAGGGCCTAAAAATGAATGTGGGCTGTTCAGGTAAGTTGAGTGTAGCTGGCTTGGATTCTCCGCCACAAAAGTTAATTTTATCATCGGCGTGGCTAAGATGGATTGGAAGCGGAGCTGCATTAAATTCCCACACTCATTTTAGGCAGGCGTTGTAGCCAATTGGGATTTTCTTACTTTGGGCGCATGTGAGATCGAAGCCTTTGCTGTCTTCAACTAGCTGAAAAAAAAGCTCTCGTTTCAAGCCGCTCGGTAAACTGGTTCGGTGCAAACATACAACCCCTCATCCTGATCACGCCCACACCGCCATCGCTTTGCCCCCCTCTCTGGTCAATTCCTCCCGTCTCGGCCAGCGCACTTCGTAGGTGTAAATGACAGGTCTAAGGCCGTGACACCCCCCGCCCTGTTTTTCGCCCACGCCGCTTGCGCACATTCCCCTTACACTGGCGATTCACGCCCACACGGCCATCGCACCTGCAGTGAACAGTCAGTCTGCAAGGCCGCTGGACAACTACAACCCAAGGACGGCTGTCTTGCTGGTGGCGCTGCAAGACAATGAAAAAGGCTACAACAAGGGCCTAAAAATGAATGTGGGCTGTTCAGGTAAGTTGAGTGTAGCTGGCTTGGATTCTCCGCCACAAAAGTTAATTTTATCATCGGCGTGGCTAAGATGGATTGGAAGCGGAGCTGCATTAAATTCCCACACTCATTTTAGGCAGGCGTTATGCACAAAACCTTTCAGAACGTAGATGTATAGGGAACTGGAATATAAAAAGATCGCATCCGTATCTGCCATCGTTCTTATTTTCGATTTGTTTATCAACTTTCGAGACCCATTCGGACAAGCACTAACTGACTTTATCTTTGACCTAATTGCCATCAATACCTTCTTTTTTTTGTTCCTCTGGCTGAAAAACGTGATGCTTTTTATTGGCTTTTTACTTTTTCTAGTGGCTTTCAATTTTGGACTAGTGGACAGTCCGTTGTTTGGACAAGACACTGGATCAGATAATCTAGATTTTATAGCAATTCTTCTCGATTTGAGGCTAATTGCCTACATAACCCTCATGATAGGACTGTTTGCGGACAGATACATTGGCGCCAAGTTGAAACTGACACTAGGATCAATGCTGTTGATAACCTTTGCCGGAACCGCTGTTTTCCAAATTCTGATCAGAATCTACTGATACATAGGAGCAGACGGAATTAAAAGTGCATAACACAGGGCTAACAATGAATGGCGGCTTCATCGGTTTTCAATCATTTGCTGGCTTGGAATCTCCGCCACAAAGCTTAATTTTATCGGCGTGGCTAGCTGCGAGCGGCAAGGAAAGTGCATATAATTCCGCCACTCATGTTAGCCGGTCGTTAGCTTTAATTGCAGGTACGCAAAAACTGATCTCATTTGGAGGGCTTTGCATTATCACCAGACGGAAAAGTGCCCAGAAAAATGGCCGCTCAGTATGGTCGAGAGTTTACTCTTGCTGAACGAGTTAAATATAAAATTTTCGGTATCGGATTTTTCAAGCCGATAGAAGGTCAGCCAAACGTTCTGAGCAGATGGTTCGAAATAAGGAGCTTTACGATAAGGCCTCACCTAGACCAACTGACCGGAGGACTCATTTTCAGGCTGACTGGATCCAAGACAATGGATGCGCTTGCCATCAGATACGATGAAATCATACAAATTCAGGTAACTAGAGAGCCAGACAAGGTTTCGCCGATCACATTTTCACCTTTTTGGTTTCTGCTTCAACTGGGATTCAAGCCTCAACAGGTTAGATGGTTTACCATTGGTCGAAGACTTGAATTTCAATTCGGAAGCATCCAAGTGACAATAGTGCTCAACGGAAACGACCCAATCCAGTTAGTATGGGACGCTAGACACGAACCTTCTGTCAGACAATTCATTGGTAGCGGGTTCCTGGCTGACAAGCTGGATGAAAAAAAAGCTAACACAGGGCTATAGCGAATGGGGCCCTCAGTGGTGAACAGGCGGCGGCTGGCTTGGATTGTCCGCCACAAAGTATAATTTTATAATCGGCGTGGCTAGTGCAGGTGGGCAGCGAAGTGCATAAGATAACCCCACTCGCCATAGCCAGGCGTTGTAGCCAATTGGGATTTTCTTACTTTGGGCGCATGTGAGATCGAAGCCTTTGCTGTCTTCAACTAGCTGAAAAAAAAGCTCTCGTTTCAAGCCGCTCGGTAAACTGGTTCGGTGCAAACATACAACCCCTCATCCTGATCACGCCCACACCGCCATCGCTTTGCCCCCCTCTCTGGTCAATTCCTCCCGTCTCGGCCAGCGCACTTCGTAGGTGTAAATGACAGGTCTAAGGCCGTGACACCCCCCGCCCTGTTTTTCGCCCACGCCGCTTGCGCACATTCCCCTTACACTGGCGATTCACGCCCACACGGCCATCGCACCTGCAGTGAACAGTCAGTCTGCAAGGCCGCTGGACAACTACAACCCAAGGACGGCTGTCTTGCTGGTGGCGCTGCAAGACAATGAAAAAGGCTACAACAAGGGCCTAAAAATGAATGTGGGCTGTTCAGGTAAGTTGAGTGTAGCTGGCTTGGATTCTCCGCCACAAAAGTTAATTTTATCATCGGCGTGGCTAAGATGGATTGGAAGCGGAGCTGCATTAAATTCCCACACTCATTTTAGGCAGGCGTTATGAGCCAATGCTGCCAAACTTTTCAATATGGGAACTTGGGGAACTGCAATAAAAGATAGCGATGCTTTTGCAGACGTGTATAGTGAATTTTTTGAACTGTACAATGCAGGCGGCGATCCTAAGACTATCTCAAAAAAGATCATAGAAGACAATTGGGAAATCTTAGAAATCGAAGAGGAGAAACATAGCCTTTGGTTTGCAATTGCTTTGGCACAATGGGAAACAAAGTCGCTTGATGAAGATATTTTAAGGAAAGTTGAGACGATTGTTACGTCTGGTGCTGACTTAAGTATTTGGAGACATTTGGGTGCATCAGAACCCGACCTTACGAGACGAAAAGTTGCTCTCAAAAAATTCCTTGACAAAATCCAAACGGAACGACCAAAGGCAAAGCCGAGAAAAAAACTAAAGCTGAATACCGCCGTCTTCTCAACTGGAGAATGCTTGGTATTTAAGATGCGGAATGGCAATTATGGAGGAGCTGTGGTATTAGCAACTGACGCAGATCCAGAGACGCCCTATAACTTAGTGGCGACAACCAGAATTAATAAAAGAGAGTTGCCTAGCCTAGATGACTTTGAAAAAGCAGAAGTACTTTTGCTAAATTTTGGAAACTGGACGGACAAACCCGACGTAGTCTGGTACATGCCAGATCTCTATTTCAAAGAATATTCAAGCTTGTACGAATCTATTGGTAAAATAGACATAGAGGCTCAATATAAAGTAAGTGATAGAATCGGACTGAGTTACCTATTCAAGCCTTCGTACACGACAGGATGGAATATGAGCTATGATGCTGAGAAGCAATTTGAATCCGAGTTGACAAAGCCTAAACCAACGCAGCAACTGACAATTAAGCAATTAATAAAGGGAGAACGGACTTCCAAAAAGTGGTGGGATTTTCTAAAGAAAGGCTCATAACACAACAGTAAAGTGAATGTGGGCTTCAGCGGATGCCATAGGGCAGGTGGCTTGGATTGCCCGCCACAATTTATAATTTTAACATCGCCGTGGCTAAGTGCTAGTAGAAGCGGAGCTGCATAAAACTCCCACACTCACTTTACTGAGGCGTTAGCTGTAATGACTGCATGGCGTATGAAGTATTTGCTATTGGTTGCTTTTTTGCTGTCAACAATTTGGGCTCATGGTCAAACCAAAGATCCAGAAAAGTGGTGCAAAGATTTTCTCGACAACTACGGCCTTTCTGCAAAGGAAAGTAAGAATGACTTGGATAGGTATGACATCGGCCCAATACTCTTGCGCACCCCTCACAGCAACGTTTTTGGAATCATCGGAGCCAACTTCCGGCGGATTCAGGTAAACCTTTTTTCGGTCACTAAAAGCAACAAGAATACCAACGAATACTTGGTGACCGGAGTAACCAAGGTTGGCAGTAATGTCAACGAATTTACTGGCACTATTGCTCTTCGAACGGCGAGATACTATGAGCCAAACAGGTTTGACATGCCATACAAGAGTCCAATTTCGCCGGATACGATCGGAGTAGCATTCTTTGATTATTTGTTCAATGAAAGTCGAAAAGATGACCATTCAGGGTTCTTCAAAGGAATTTTGGCGGTTAGCTTCTATATATTGGACGGTCAAATCCAATATAACGATTTAAGAAAGGGTGCAGATGAATTCACAAACAATGAGTACGTCGGAACTTGGACAGGCTACGCAACATCCAATACACTAGTCTGCAATTGGGGTGACTATCGTATTCCAAACGTGATCGGGTTTGACTGTGGCGCCGGCGAGTTTGCCCCCTGCGACCAATATGAGAAATTTGGGTGGCAGGATTACCGAGCTTCGAAGGACTGGTGGGCGAATTAAAAACAGCTAACACAAACCTATCATGCATGGGGGACTCGGCTGTATGGAAGCGGTGGTTCGCTTGGATTGTCCGCCACAAAGTATAAATTTATCAATTGAGTGGCTAAGTGCTAGAGGGAGCTGGACTGCAATAAAAGCCCCCACGCACGATAGCTAGTCGTTGTAGCCAATTGGGATTTTCTTACGTTGGACGCATGTGAGATCGCAGCCTTTGCTGTCTTCAACTGGCCGAAAAATGCTCTCGTTTCAAGCCGCTCGGTAAACGACTTCTGTGCCATCATACAACCCCTCACCCTGATCACGCCCAATCAGCCAACGCTTTGCGCCCCTCCCTGATGGATTCCTCCCGACTCGGCCAGCGCACTCCGTGGGTGTAAATGACAAGTTTAAGGCCGCAACACCCCCCGCTCTGTTTTTCGCCCACGCCGCTTGCGCACGAACCCCTTACACTGGCAATTCACGCCCGCACGGCCAGCGCACCTACAGTGAACAGTCAGTCTGCAAGGCCGCTGGATAACTGCAACCCAAGGACGGCTGTCTTGCTGATGGCGCTGCCAGACAATGAAAAAGGCTACAACACAGGTGTATAGCGAATGCCTAAGCTGCATAATCGAAGCGGTGGTAGGAGTACTGCCGTTTCGCTCGCCAAGCAGGGGAGGACTATGGAAAAGTCGCTGGTTCCAGGTTAAACTCAATGGTTGAACCCTGCCTTTGCGGTTTCGAGCGAATCGGCTATCTTTCTGCTATTAGAAACTGTGTGAGGCACTCGCCATACACAGACGTTGTAGCCAATTGGGATTTTCTTACTTTGGGCGCATGTGAGATCGAAGCCTTTGCTGTCTTCAACTAGCTGAAAAAAAAGCTCTCGTTTCAAGCCGCTCGGTAAACTGGTTCGGTGCAAACATACAACCCCTCATCCTGATCACGCCCACACCGCCATCGCTTTGCCCCCCTCTCTGGTCAATTCCTCCCGTCTCGGCCAGCGCACTTCGTAGGTGTAAATGACAGGTCTAAGGCCGTGACACCCCCCGCCCTGTTTTTCGCCCACGCCGCTTGCGCACATTCCCCTTACACTGGCGATTCACGCCCACACGGCCATCGCACCTGCAGTGAACAGTCAGTCTGCAAGGCCGCTGGACAACTACAACCCAAGGACGGCTGTCTTGCTGGTGGCGCTGCAAGACAATGAAAAAGGCTACAACAAGGGCCTAAAAATGAATGTGGGCTGTTCAGGTAAGTTGAGTGTAGCTGGCTTGGATTCTCCGCCACAAAAGTTAATTTTATCATCGGCGTGGCTAAGATGGATTGGAAGCGGAGCTGCATTAAATTCCCACACTCATTTTAGGCAGGCGTTATGCTGAATAGTGCATCATATAATTCGACAACGACTTGATCAGAATTTTAACTTTATCTTTTCTTCTTGCACTTGTATTTGATGCTAGTGCTCAGGTCAAAATTACAGGGAAAGTTTATGACATTAGCGATAAGGAGTTGCTTCCTGGTGTAACGGTCAAGGAACTCAATACTAACAACGGAACTAATACAAATCTAGAAGGGGAATTCACTTTACAGGTTCAGGACTTACCCACGACTTTAGAGTTTTCCTTTATTGGAATGGTACCTAAAAAAATCACTATCGAAAACAGTGATGAATTAACAGTAGAGATGGTAGCAGATTGTTATAAAGATTCATTTGATCATCAATTAATTGGTTTTGACCTCAATAGTGGGATAATTAATAACCCATACGGAGGACAGCTATTGCTTACTTTTCCCGCATTCTTAAGATCGACAACTTTTAAAACAGGCATTGGATACCAGACGAATTTTGATGATAATGAAAATTTAACTGCCCATTTCACAATAGATCATATAGTTTTCAAATGCGACTATGAATTAGACGTTAAATTTAACTACTAGCAGATCAATATTGGGGATCAACTAAATTTCATATCTCGGGCTGTAGAAACGCATTTTGTAATAGATAAGTATTACGCCAAAATTAATTATATCAAGATTATTGCAGGAGCTACCAATTTTGAATACCGCATCAACCAAAATCAGGATTTCAAAACTTTTTTTGCTCCCATAATTGGAGTTGGTTTCATCTTAGGAGAATGGACTCGATTACACTTAGATGCTAAAGTGAGTCCTAATAAAAACAACACGATTTACGACATATTACTAAGCCGAAATTTCAAATTCATTAATACAAATATACATTTTCAGAAAATGAAAAATTATACTGAGATATCTTTGGGCATAGGAACTAAGATTGGTTATCGCCTCAGAAAAAGATGAGACTCAGCATAACACGCTGTATAAATCATGGCTGTTCAGCAGGTTATTGTTACTTCAGCTCTTCGTAGATAGTCCGTCAATCCGCAGGATTGACTTATTGGTGTAAAATAATTTAATAAGCCAATCCTACGGATTGCCTCGGTAGTTAACGCAAATTTTTATACTTTTAATCAGCCACGAATTTATACAGTGGCGTTAGGCTCAATATGACTTGCTATGTCGAAATATCCAGACGTAAAAGATCCAAACCTAGTCGGAACCTACCCGCCGGTGGTGAAAGCCGGTGGAGGATTTGTCTGGGATGACGTGCTAGAGTACCGGGTTTGGTGCCATCCTCATGACGGAGCGCCAGACCTTTACGATGGCGACGACTATTATTACGCATTCGGCAGTTTCGAGGAAGCCTTTGAGTTTTCTCAAAATAACGCAGGCTGCGAAGAACCACTTGCTCTGATTCTTCAAACTGAGCATATTAACGAACCTGAACCTGGCCTTTACGTCCTCGTCCAGACGGAACGATTGACGGAATGGCCAGCGCATTTTTTAAGTCGACCTCGCAGGACGAAGGAACTGATCGATAGATTCTTTTCTGCTGACCCTGGCCCAAACAAACTGGACATCTTGAGAGGTCTGGTCGAATAAAAAATGAGCCTAACACGTGCCTATCATGCATGGGGGGCTGTGTTGCAATCAAGCGGCGGCTGGCTTGGAATCTCCGCCACATATTATAATTTTATCAGCTGAGTGGCTAAGTGCTAGCGGAGTGTGAACTGCATTAAAAAACCCCCACGCACGATAGCCGGTCGTTATCAGCAAAGACTTACTAGACGTAAAAAAAGTTGGGCTTCTTCTCATCTTCGGAATTGTGGCAGGACTCATAGGCTACCTGAGCTTCGAAGAACTGCTGTACTCTGAGTATTGGCTGCAACGGAAAATCAACAGCTACTCATGTATCGAGCCGTTGCTGGACGTACCAAAGGGAACTGCTCAATTGAAGTATAAATTTTTGAAGGATGATGAAATTGACCTTGAGGTTTCTATTAATGACGCTGGATATGTATTTCTATCGACCGGAACCTGGCATTCGGACTCTCCAGCAGCCAAGAGTTTCAACTTCAGAACCGACCCTGAAATAACTCAAAAGATTATAGACGACTTCAGGTCTCGTTATTCCGAAGCCGAGCTCAACTCATATGACGACCACTTAAATGCCTCTTACTATACATTGGAATTCACCGATTTACTGGCCGACGCAGAATTGTCGGTCGGATTTTATAACTACATACCCAGTGCAGAATTCCTAGAGCTGACCTCGGAGCTTGTGACATTGGGAAACGCTGTCATGGAAGACTTTTAAAAGCTGATAACACAGCGGTAAAAATGAATGTGGGCTTCAGTGGTTGACATAGGTCAGTTGGCTTGGATTGCCCGCCACAATTTATAATTTTATCATCGGCGTGGCTAAGATGTATTGGAAGCGGAGCTGCATAAAACTCCCACACTCATTTTACCGAGGCGTTACCTAGCATATGTTGGATCGCACGTACATTTTCGTGGTTTACCTGTTAGTGTCAAGCTTCTCAGGTTTTGCTCAGGACAGTAGCTCTGAATTAGTGGCCGGATTCAGTGCAAAATGTAGCGAGCCGATTAGCTCGGATGCCAAAACGCCAGAATTCCGACTGATCAAGTATCATACGGCCCGATCTACAACTATCCTGAGGTTCGATGTAGCGGCAAATTGCGGACAAATCAACAGAGGGACTCTCGTTGTGAGTGCAGATACTCTTATAATAGCAGACACAGACCTTAGTTTGGCGACGGACTTGGTCACTATGGAACTGGACAGCTCTGGCAACCAATTGGAGGTAACAACCACGACTTATGATGCGAACTATACATTTTGTGACTGTATCATTAGCTTTGCCTATGAGCTTTCGACCCCTTTGGCAGACCTAAGCTTCCTGAGATTTCATGGACGGACGTTTCAACTTACCCGAACTGAGTAAAGCTAGGTAACACAGGCCTAAAAATGAATGTGGGCTTTATCGGTTTTCAAGCATTTGCTGGCTTGGAATCTCCGCCACAAAAGTTAATTTTATTCATCGGCGTGGCTAAGTGCAAGTGGAATGGGAGCTGCGTAAAACTCCCCCACTCATTTTAGGCAGGCGTTAGCTGTAATGACTGCATGGCGTATGAAGTATTTGCTATTGGTTGCTTTTTTGCTGTCAACAATTTGGGCTCATGGTCAAACCAAAGATCCAGAAAAGTGGTGCAAAGATTTTCTCGACAACTACGGCCTTTCTGCAAAGGAAAGTAAGAATGACTTGGATAGGTATGACATCGGCCCAATACTCTTGCGCACCCCTCACAGCAACGTTTTTGGAATCATCGGAGCCAACTTCCGGCGGATTCAGGTAAACCTTTTTTCGGTCACTAAAAGCAACAAGAATACCAACGAATACTTGGTGACCGGAGTAACCAAGGTTGGCAGTAATGTCAACGAATTTACTGGCACTATTGCTCTTCGAACGGCGAGATACTATGAGCCAAACAGGTTTGACATGCCATACAAGAGTCCAATTTCGCCGGATACGATCGGAGTAGCATTCTTTGATTATTTGTTCAATGAAAGTCGAAAAGATGACCATTCAGGGTTCTTCAAAGGAATTTTGGCGGTTAGCTTCTATATATTGGACGGTCAAATCCAATATAACGATTTAAGAAAGGGTGCAGATGAATTCACAAACAATGAGTACGTCGGAACTTGGACAGGCTACGCAACATCCAATACACTAGTCTGCAATTGGGGTGACTATCGTATTCCAAACGTGATCGGGTTTGACTGTGGCGCCGGCGAGTTTGCCCCCTGCGACCAATATGAGAAATTTGGGTGGCAGGATTACCGAGCTTCGAAGGACTGGTGGGCGAATTAAAAACAGCTAACACAAACCTATCATGCATGGGGGACTCGGCTGTATGGAAGCGGTGGTTCGCTTGGATTGTCCGCCACAAAGTATAAATTTATCAATTGAGTGGCTAAGTGCTAGAGGGAGCTGGACTGCAATAAAAGCCCCCACGCACGATAGCTAGTCGTTAGAGCCAATATGCGTTACGTACAATGAGGTGTTCCGTCTTTATTCTTATACTCGTAGTTTTCGGATGCCACAGGCGGGCCTACACTCCCTACAACTTTCTAGATAATCAAAAGCGAAAGCAACCCTTTCAAGTCCTCGCTGCAAATGCTGCATCAACAGTTTCTGGACAGCTGAAGCCACTTGACATCGTCGACGTAAACGATCTGATTACTTTGAAGTCCGGGCATATGATTCTAGTGCACAATTCCGGCAAATTCATAGAGTTTAAAGGCGACACCACTATTTCTGTGAGGAATCTGGACGATCACCTCAAACTCAAGTATAATCTCGAAAGTCATCGGTTGAGACCTGACATTAGCCTACTACTCGCCACCAACCGCCTGCCATATAGAGTAATGGATGGGATATACACACAAACGCTCTATATTAACAATATTGGAGGGCCGGGGATTGATATCGCCGAACCCGAGGATTTCTGTTTGACATGGACAGCTTTTGGCAAATATCATTCCCAATATGAAATCATATTGACGAATGTTTTTGGTGAGCAAATAGACACAATCTACACGGTGGACACCGTTGTAAAAATGAACCTGCTTAAGTATCGTGATAAGATGATTATTGCAGAGGTAATAGTTCCTAACGATTCAATGTATCAATCTCCCCAACAAGGATTTAGACTAGCCGGGAAAAGGCAATTTCTATTTCCAAATCAGTGTGACGTGTCTACTCCAATTCAAGCTCTTGAGAAGGCTTATCATATGGATACTCACTACTATCTGGTTGATCAGGCGCAAAACTACTTTGAGCTCGCTGCAGACCTTTCAGACGAGCCAATCTACGACGAACTCTTGGCTAACTACAGATCGAGGCGGGGGAAGTAAATGGCTCTAACAAGGGGCTAAAAGTGAATGTCGGCCTCAGTTGTTATCATTCGTTCGGCGGTTTGGATTGTCCGCCACAAAGTATAAATTTATAAATGGCGTGGCTAAATGCCAGTGCAAGCGGAGCTGCATAACACTCCCACACTCACTTTAGCCGGGCGTTAGCTTTAATTGCAGGTACGCAAAAACTGATCTCATTTGGAGGGCTTTGCATTATCACCAGACGGAAAAGTGCCCAGAAAAATGGCCGCTCAGTATGGTCGAGAGTTTACTCTTGCTGAACGAGTTAAATATAAAATTTTCGGTATCGGATTTTTCAAGCCGATAGAAGGTCAGCCAAACGTTCTGAGCAGATGGTTCGAAATAAGGAGCTTTACGATAAGGCCTCACCTAGACCAACTGACCGGAGGACTCATTTTCAGGCTGACTGGATCCAAGACAATGGATGCGCTTGCCATCAGATACGATGAAATCATACAAATTCAGGTAACTAGAGAGCCAGACAAGGTTTCGCCGATCACATTTTCACCTTTTTGGTTTCTGCTTCAACTGGGATTCAAGCCTCAACAGGTTAGATGGTTTACCATTGGTCGAAGACTTGAATTTCAATTCGGAAGCATCCAAGTGACAATAGTGCTCGACGGAAACGACCCAATCCAGTTAGTATGGGACGCTAGACACGAACCTTCTGTCAGACAATTCATTGGTAGCGGGTTCCTGGCTGACAAGCTGGATGAAAAAAAAGCTAACACAGGGCTATAGCGAATGGGGCCCTCAGTGGTGAACAGGCGGCGGCTGGCTTGGATTGTCCGCCACAAAGTATAATTTTATAATCGGCGTGGCTAGTGCAGGTGGGCAGCGAAGTGCATAAGATAACCCCACTCGCCATAGCCAGGCGTTACTTGCAATAGATGGATCGTACGTTTCTTTTCGTAACTATTACTTTAATCAGTGGTTGCACCCACCTACAAACCGTGACCGAACAGGGCTTAAGCAAGCCAGAAGCGACAGATGAATTTGTCGACTTTTTAACTGACGCTCATAACTACTTGGTTGAACAGCAAGACATCTGCCAAAAGGACTATGGCTTGAGCACGTATGAACGTTGGTTCTACGATCAGGAAACTGGACTCATAGAATTCTTCAATGGTGATACTCTGAAGCTCAGGATCACCTACCAAGAAGTAGGAACCGTCTCTAAAATATCGAATACTTGGCTTTGGGCGTGGGCTAACCCAAACTTGACAGATAATATTGCAGTAGACTCCGAGGTTGTACGGGAATTTGGAGATTCAAACAACTTTGAACGGCTAACCAAACGCAAGTGGATGGCGGACGAAGTTGACGGATGGGAAATGACGGCAGTTATGGCTTTCCTAACCAATGCAAAAGGGGCTTACCGTGTTCCTGGAGACAATGTTTATTCCTTTCTGGTATTTACAGACATTGAACGGATCAACCAATAAAAATGCAAGTAACACATGGCTAAAAATGAATGTGGGCTGTTCAGGTTAGTTGAGTTAGGCTGGCTTGGATTCTCCGCCACAAGAGTTAATTTTATCATCGGCGTGGCTAATTGGTGATGGATGCGGAACTGCATTAAATTCCCACACTCATTTTAGCCGGGCGTTGTAGCCAATTGGGATTTTCTTACTTTGGGCGCATGTGAGATCGAAGCCTTTGCTGTCTTCAACTAGCTGAAAAAAAAGCTCTCGTTTCAAGCCGCTCGGTAAACTGGTTCGGTGCAAACATACAACCCCTCATCCTGATCACGCCCACACCGCCATCGCTTTGCCCCCCTCTCTGGTCAATTCCTCCCGTCTCGGCCAGCGCACTTCGTAGGTGTAAATGACAGGTCTAAGGCCGTGACACCCCCCGCCCTGTTTTTCGCCCACGCCGCTTGCGCACATTCCCCTTACACTGGCGATTCACGCCCACACGGCCATCGCACCTGCAGTGAACAGTCAGTCTGCAAGGCCGCTGGACAACTACAACCCAAGGACGGCTGTCTTGCTGGTGGCGCTGCAAGACAATGAAAAAGGCTACAACAAGGGCCTAAAAATGAATGTGGGCTGTTCAGGTAAGTTGAGTGTAGCTGGCTTGGATTCTCCGCCACAAAAGTTAATTTTATCATCGGCGTGGCTAAGATGGATTGGAAGCGGAGCTGCATTAAATTCCCACACTCATTTTAGGCAGGCGTTAGTAGCAATAACTTGTAGATCGGGCCAACTACGTGTATGAAAAGCATTTACCAAATCAAAAAGGAAACTGACGACTTGCCTTCCACGGATCTGCTCAAACAAGTGGAGTATTACCGGAATAATTCTACTGAAATTTTCATGATTGATGAGTCAATTGACCAGGAGCATTATCGAGCCAAAATGAAGCTTATGGGCGATTATGGAATGACTTTATCAGCCAATAGCAATTATTCAGAAGCGTATCCAATCTTAACAAAAGCTATTGCTCTGTGGAGAACTGACCCGTACCGGGACGACACACCGCCGGAGGACATTTCCTATTTCCAACACCTCCTTATGCACCTTGGAATGGCGGCATTTTACAGACGTGACATCGAGGAGGCAAAGGAAACTTTTGGACTACTAGTAAAAAAAGACCCGACGAACTATAGATATCAAAATTGGCAGACCACTGTTACCCTTTATCGGCTCAACATTATTTCTAGAACATTTGGTTATCTGTTTTTGGGGACAGTTGTATTGAGAATTGTCCTCAAGTCGATTTTGCCTGATTGGGTTGATAGTTTCTACTACCCAGTTTTATCACTCTTTATTTTGGGCTACATAATACTTGAGATAATAAAGTGGCGTAACAAGTCGAAATTGGAAAAGGGACGGACTATGGTAGCACAGGAGGGCTAATGCTACTAACACAAAGCTAAGACACCATGGGGCCTTAGCTGCAAGGAAATCGCAGTGGGGATTGGAGTCCCCGCCACTTTGTGTATTTTTATTCATCGGCGTGGCTATTTGCGGAGGGCAGCGGTAACTCTTACCAATCCCCACGCTGCTTAGCTGGTCGTTATGCACAAAACCTTTCAGAACGTAGATGTATAGGGAACTGGAATATAAAAAGATCGCATCCGTATCTGCCATCGTTCTTATTTTCGATTTGTTTATCAACTTTCGAGACCCATTCGGACAAGCACTAACTGACTTTATCTTTGACCTAATTGCCATCAATACCTTCTTTTTTTTGTTCCTCTGGCTGAAAAACGTGATGCTTTTTATTGGCTTTTTACTTTTTCTAGTGGCTTTCAATTTTGGACTAGTGGACAGTCCGTTGTTTGGACAAGACACTGGATCAGATAATCTAGATTTTATAGCAATTCTTCTCGATTTGAGGCTAATTGCCTACATAACCCTCATGATAGGACTGTTTGCGGACAGATACATTGGCGCCAAGTTGAAACTGACACTAGGATCAATGCTGTTGATAACCTTTGCCGGAACCGCTGTTTTCCAAATTCTGATCAGAATCTACTGATACATAGGAGCAGACGGAATTAAAAGTGCATAACACAGGGCTAACAATGAATGGCGGCTTCATCGGTTTTCAATCATTTGCTGGCTTGGAATCTCCGCCACAAAGCTTAATTTTATCGGCGTGGCTAGCTGCGAGCGGCAAGGAAAGTGCATATAATTCCGCCACTCATGTTAGCCGGTCGTTATCAGTAATACACTTCAAACTGGCAAATGACAGACGACAAATTGCGGCAATCATTTGAGGCCAAATGCCAGACCTATCAAAAGTGGTTTATTCAGCTTGAATCTTGGCGACTTGTAAAGCCATTAATTTTAGCATGGATTACGGACCGCACCGACAACGACGCTGACAAGCTGATTGTAGACAAGAACAACCAAGTAGTTGCTGCTTATGACCATAGACAGCTGATCCGTTTTTTCAAGGATAACAAAAGCATCCTGCCAGACTCTTTAAATACAATCAGCTGGACAAACGACATTGAGAGATTTGAGAAAGCCTATCCGACGATATATAACATCATTGCTATAGAGTCTTCTCTGAAATCGAACGGCTTCTCAAAGGCTTCAGTTTATGAATCCATCAACTTCATAAACCTTTTCAACGACCTTGCAGATCAGCTTGATGACCCTCAACTACGATCGTTATCTGACAAACAAGAGGTGAGGAATCTCTGGGATTTTGGATACAATGAAATATTCTGGAAAGAGTTTGGAGAACAGGAAGAGCTGGCTTCAGTATCAATTCCCCAATTCCAGACTGACTATAATGTCCTGTCTTCAGCTCTGAGTCAAATGATTGATGCGTTTATCGAAAGGCTGGTGATTCTGGACGACCAGGAAAAAAACTGATAACACAGCGGTAAAAATGAATGTGGGCTTCATCGGTTGTCAAAGGTCAGTTGGCTTGGAATGTCCGCCACAGTTTATAATTTTATCATCGGCGTGGCTAAGATGTAGTGGAAGCGGAGCTGCATAAAACTCCCACACTCATTTTACCGAGGCGTTGGCGGTAATTATCTTCAGGACGGAAAACTTTTGCGCAGACTTTCTATCATATTGACGGTGGTTATAATAGCCGGTATGGTCACTCCATACTTCGGCTATTTTACCGTATTAGAGGCTTTCTACCTGCTGATACCCTTCGCAGTTTTTGTACTGGCATCTTTTGCGATCTTTCTCTACCTAGTAATCATCAAAAACCCCAAATGGAGAAAAGCCCTATTCATTACAGCTTTGGTTCCAATTTTCATTGTAACTCAATTGACTTCGGGGACTTTGGTGGGTTGGCTATTGAAGTATAGAAGTGGGCGAATCATTGAAGAAATAGAGAAAACAAAAAGCCAAACTGGGGCCTATCCTATAGACTTTCCCACTCCCTTAGGGATAGCCTACACCAAAGATGAATTCCGTGGTGAATACTATTTGGCTTATACCAGAGGCTTTATGACGACGGAAGAGTATTCCTCGGAATCAAAAAAATGGATAAGCAAAGGCTGGAATGATTAAAGTCTCTCAAATATCAGTTGGTAAATTTCAGCGTCTAATCACATTCTGCAACCTTATTGCACTTCTCGGGACAGGACCAGCATGGGCTCAGACAACTGACGTGGCAGGTACATATTACTCCGGTAACAACGGATTCGAAAACTGGTCTATCGTACAGCTCTCAGCGGATGGAACTTTCACCTACTCCTATGGGGTCGGAGGCTGTCAGGGAATTGTTAAAGGAAGCTTTATGGTGGTAGGCTCAAGAATATCATTTACGAATGATAAGGAATACCTATCTGGGCAGTCTAACCAGCCGACTTCCTCGGATTCGCTGACAGTCTTTGTTGGAACTCCAGTTTACCCAGACCTTAGTTTAACGGACTGGCGGATTGGCAAACGCTTTATCAAACCACTGGACACGGTAGATGCCGGGTGTATTCGGGAATCCAGCAAACATAGACGGAGAAAAAAACCGCCAACAAGGGGCTAAAAGTGAATGTGGGCTTAAGTGGTAGCCAGTCGTTTGTTGGCTTGGAATCTCCGCCACAAAAGTTAATTTTATAATCGGCGTGGCTAAGTGCAATTGGAAAAGGAGCTGAATAAAACTCCCACACTCACTTTAGCCGGCCGTTATGAGCCAATGCTGCCAAACTTTTCAATATGGGAACTTGGGGAACTGCAATAAAAGATAGCGATGCTTTTGCAGACGTGTATAGTGAATTTTTTGAACTGTACAATGCAGGCGGCGATCCTAAGACTATCTCAAAAAAGATCATAGAAGACAATTGGGAAATCTTAGAAATCGAAGAGGAGAAACATAGCCTTTGGTTTGCAATTGCTTTGGCACAATGGGAAACAAAGTCGCTTGATGAAGATATTTTAAGGAAAGTTGAGACGATTGTTACGTCTGGTGCTGACTTAAGTATTTGGAGACATTTGGGTGCATCAGAACCCGACCTTACGAGACGAAAAGTTGCTCTCAAAAAATTCCTTGACAAAATCCAAACGGAACGACCAAAGGCAAAGCCGAGAAAAAAACTAAAGCTGAATACCGCCGTCTTCTCAACTGGAGAATGCTTGGTATTTAAGATGCGGAATGGCAATTATGGAGGAGCTGTGGTATTAGCAACTGACGCAGATCCAGAGACGCCCTATAACTTAGTGGCGACAACCAGAATTAATAAAAGAGAGTTGCCTAGCCTAGATGACTTTGAAAAAGCAGAAGTACTTTTGCTAAATTTTGGAAACTGGACGGACAAACCCGACGTAGTCTGGTACATGCCAGATCTCTATTTCAAAGAATATTCAAGCTTGTACGAATCTATTGGTAAAATAGACATAGAGGCTCAATATAAAGTAAGTGATAGAATCGGACTGAGTTACCTATTCAAGCCTTCGTACACGACAGGATGGAATATGAGCTATGATGCTGAGAAGCAATTTGAATCCGAGTTGACAAAGCCTAAACCAACGCAGCAACTGACAATTAAGCAATTAATAAAGGGAGAACGGACTTCCAAAAAGTGGTGGGATTTTCTAAAGAAAGGCTCATAACACAACAGTAAAGTGAATGTGGGCTTCAGCGGATGCCATAGGGCAGGTGGCTTGGATTGCCCGCCACAATTTATAATTTTAACATCGCCGTGGCTAAGTGCTAGTAGAAGCGGAGCTGCATAAAACTCCCACACTCACTTTACTGAGGCGTTGTGCGTAAGTTTTCTTTGGACAGATGAGTTATCAAAACAAAATGAGGACGATTTATTTTTTGACTTTAATGACCGTCATAGGTGGTTGCACCTCGGACAATTTTTATGACACAACAAGAATCATTGCGACAGACAAAGACCAATATAAAATTGGGGACAAATTCGAAATCACTTTGACAATTGCTCCCACGGACAACGAAAAGGAAATCAGAATTTATGACAATTATAAAAACCTAGAAATTTCATTTGCCCTTGTTGAACCGAGCAAAGGAATGGTTAACGAGAATTGGTCTAAGCACAGCGGACAATTCTTGAACGACAGCAAAATCATTGAATTTAAAATTGACAAAGAAAAACCATTCATTAAGACATTTAAGGGCGAAATTATTGATGACAAGACAATGGTAACACTATCAATACCAGAATTAAAAATGAAAGTATCATTTGACAAGGACAAAGTACTTAGCGGGACGTTCATTAGAGTTCATGGCTTTTGCAATCCGATTGACCCAGGATTGGGAGATTCATTAGAGGACTACTTCGAAGTAAAGGACATCGAAATAGTTCGCGGATAGAAAACCTACGCACAACAAAATGTATAATCCATGGCGCTGATAAGGATGACATTTTTTTATTTTTGCTCAGCGCCACGGCTTATACATAAACGTTAGGCACAAAAGCATACATGACGAAAATATTCGTGCAAATATCGATTCTTCTGCTAGTTGCAACTCAGGTACTTGCTCAATCTGATCAAGAATTAGCAGTTAGCCAAGCATTAGCTGCCAAGACGATCAACGAAGTTGAGCAGATAGGTGGCAAGCAAAAATTTTATGTAGAGCACACCGATCAGCTAAATTCAGACGTAACACAGACAAATTGGCGGCCGGCCAAAGGAAAAAAAATCGGACGAATTGCCCTCCTGACTCTTTCCATTAATGGGAAAATATTTTATTCCGAGATATACTCATGGGATATCAATGACGAATTTGACGGGTTTGATCATCAGATTCTTCAGAGCAAGCTAGATAGTACTTTTTCCTTTCCTTCATTTGATCCAGACCATTTAGAACGTCTGCCAAACAGGACGACATTCGGTTATGGCTGCGGGGCTGCCGGACAAATGCCCGAAGAGGGAAAGAAGATGCTTACACTTGTTCAGGCAGCCAATACCGACGAACTTAAAAACTGGTTATTTAGTATCAACCCCGTCAGACAGGCCTACTCGTATTTGGGATTCTGTTTACTACAAGCCAACGGGACGGAATTGGACACTGACATCAAGACCAAAATGAGCCAAGTAAAGGAGTCTGGACTTCTTGTCTATTTCTGTGATGGATGCATCATAAGGGAACCAATGTCACTAAGTGAAGTCCTGGACGACACCAGCATAAAACGCTTTACTGCCAGACAACAATAATAAATGTGCCTAACACAGCGGTAAAAATGAATGTGGGCTTCACCGGTTGTCAAAGGTCAGTTGGCTTGGAATATCCGCCACAAATTATAAATTTATCATCCGCGTGGCTAAGATGTAGTGAAAGCGGAGCTGCATAAAACTCCCACACTCATTTTACCGAGGCGTTAGGCACAAAGTTAGTTCGGATGTTCAGACTGCTTACTCTTTCAGCAATTACCAACCTACTTATCCTGGCTGAGGCTCTTTCTCAACCAAAAGTGTATATTGACAACAACGTCCACTTTACTGAAGCAGTAGTAATCAACATGGATTCGACATTTTATCATGAAATTCAGCAGGACGGCAGCTTTTTGGTTTCAACAGGAGTTGTGACACTTCATTCAGCAGACCGACTAACTTTCGCAATAGATACCGTGGCGACCAACGAATTGATTAAATTAAGAAATGACTCGTCTGACACGTGGACTTATTCGTTTTACTACACGCCGTACAGGGTTGTTGAATGGCGATTGGGCGAAGAACAACTTACCAAGATAAAATACCGCCGACCTACGGACTCTAATCCTTTTGAACAGGTACTACACCTAAAACGAACGCCTCGACAGTGAGTCAATCAATTTTTCCATATTTATTCAACGTCTTGAGAACTGCTCATAGCGATCCAATAGCAATGAATTTGACCAATATACTTGAGCATGAAAAAGTGCTTTGCAGCTCTCAACATAAACTTGAGACAAAAAACATTGCTAGGACGTACGATATAAGACTGAAACTCAAAAAATCTGAAAACATTTGGAAAGAAACTTGGGACAATTGGGAAATGGTGGTCTCTAAGCTCTTTGCCTTGGAAGCACCCGATGTCCTTGTGTCCTCAGTCCTATCAAAAGACAAACTCTTCTTAGTTTTTATCAATATCCATTCCGAAAAATTGGTTGGAATCATTTGGGTACCAAACGAGGCTTCTGTAGAGGAGGCCTGTTCATACAATGATAAGATAATAGGTATGGGACTAACCGTCTCGCAGGAACTTTACGACAAGATGGTCTTCCAACGAGATTGGCGAGAAGATGTGCCTAACACAAACCTATGACGTCATGGGGCCTCACCTGAAAGGAAATGGCTGTGGGGATTGCAGTCCCCGCCACTTTGTGTATTTTTATTCATCGGCGTGGCTATTTGCGGACGGTAGCGGTATCTCTTACCAATCCCCACGCCGCATAGCTAGTCGTTGGCGGTAATTGCTGCGAATGAAAGTCTTTCTAGTTATAACACTTTTGGTAATTTCTTTGTCCGGCTTCTCACAGCCTGCATCAATCTATGGAATATATCAACTGGATACTGGTCCAACCTTAATTTACCTAGAACTTCGATGTGACTCGACATTTCATTTTATAACACACTTTGACTTCAATGCAGCCAAAGACTATTCACCTGAACTAACGAACAGCGTACCTTGGAAGTTAGCAAATGATTCGACTCTCATACTGGATGATCGATTCACTCGCAAAAAGGCGACATTTAAACTAGTATCCAGTAATCAAATAATTGAAACTCGTAAAAAAGAAACGTTTACTTGGGCTAAAGTCATAAACTACAACTCAGACTGCCTAGGAACAGATTACTCAATCTCAGGCAGTAACGGAAACAGAACGGTACACCATTTGGTGCCGGGGAAACAGCTCATAAGTACAGAGTACTTTCAAGGCAATTCATTGGTAAGACGTGTTACTTATTTCGAACTATCTGAGGAAGAACTCGACTCAATCCTTAGCAAACGACCCATCATAACCGACGATCCTGTTGATCAGGTTCTATTTAGAATTTACTCACTGGATTTTCGACTGCCAATTCTTATGGAAGAAGAGTGGAAAAACACCAAATACAAGGTTACACATTTCAACAAACAAGGCGAAAAGGTCAAAAGGAATTAACTGCTGCCCACGATCTGTAGTGGCTCTAACTTCATCGGATGACAAATCAGAACTCAGAAACTGGAGAATTAACGCTCAGAATCTTAGTGCCAGGCACATTGATAAAACTGGCTGGCAAACAACCCAACTAATGATACCCACCTGGGCTGGCTTCGATTACAAAAAATACCGCCAACACAAAGCTATAGCGAATGGGGCCCTCACCGGTAACTTGACCGCTATTGGCTTGGATTCTCCGCCGCAAAAGTTAAATTTATCATTGGCGTGGCTAAGTGCTAGTGGGAAGCGAAGTGCATAAAACAACCCCACTCGCCATAGCCAGTCGTTATCATCAATTTCCATGACGCAGAGAAAACTGGCAAACATTAAATTCATTTACCATATTGGCATACTTGTCTGCTTAATGAGTTTCGCTTGTACTCAAAATCCTAAAAATCAAGCAATACATGGACTGTGGGAAATAGATAGTCTAATCGTGGAGCCAATTTCAATTCCATCCTACTGTGACATGATCTACAAAGGCAGTTTATTCAACTTCAAGTCAGATGGTCAGTTAGTAATAACGCCCAAAGACTCAACTCAGAAATGTAATTCCTATTCTTACA
Organism: Imperialibacter roseus; assembly: GCF_032999765.1. Taxonomy (GTDB): domain Bacteria; phylum Bacteroidota; class Bacteroidia; order Cytophagales; family Cyclobacteriaceae; genus Imperialibacter; species Imperialibacter roseus. The sequence goes on from NZ_CP136051.1 coordinate 890,408, forward strand.
AGATATTTGATGATGAACTGAATATTGTAGAATATGACATGGTTATGTCTGCCAGCTTTGACTTGACTGATGACGGGTACTTAAAAATGTTTTCAAGAAACTTGTTTGACTGGGATAAGGCTAAAACACCCGATATAGAAACCTACAACTTACTTTTTGCGAACGGTATAACTATCAAACTGAAGAGAAAAGATGATAACACAGCGGTAAAATGAATGTGGGCTTCATCGGTTGGTAAAGGACGGTTGGCTTGGAATGTCCGCCACAAATTATAATTTTATCATCGGCGTGGCTAAGATGTAGTGGAAGCGGAGCTGCATAAAACTCCCACACTCATTTTACCGAGGCGTTACATGCAACTGCGTGGATGGCAAACTTGACGATACGGACAAAAAATTTCTGAGAAGCGAGATCAGGCAGATCGTTGTGTCGTACGTTGCCTTGTTCCTTGTATCTGCAGTTGTATTTACTGCCGGGACAATTTTCATCCACCAGTCTGACCTCTCATCTGATGCTCAGAGTCTTCTTATCGGACTTCTCAGCGTCATTGGTCTGATAACTTTTGGTGCCTTTCTATGGAACAGCATCAAAGACCCGTTAGCCGACCTTAGATGTGGGACGAAAAGGATCGTGGTAGGCCACCTGCTTGACAAAAAAGACTCGACCAACTACGGCTGGACAGGTAACATCGGAGCTGATTCGACCTCGCAACCAAAACTTGTCGAGTACAGACTGACGATAGACGAAATGCATTTTGTGGTGGGCTTGAATGACTTTTCTCGATTTGCCGTCGGAGACAAAGTCAAAGTTCATCTCAGTCAAGTAACGTCCAAACTACTAAAGTTAGAATAGTATGAAGGCCAAATATTTAGTTTCATTTTCGATTCTTTATCTTCCTATTTTGTGCTTTGCGCAATTCGAAAAGATAGACGACTCGATAGTGCTGGACACGATAAGCGTTATCAAAACGATTGGAGACGACAGTACAGACATAGTAATCCGCTCAGGGGACAATAGCATTTACTTTGACAAATTGGATATAATACAATCCTTTGAAATTCAACGAGATAATACTCTAGCCAGCTCAGTTCCAGGTGATTTCAATTCAGTAGTGGCAAATCGCTATAGTAGAGTTATTGAATACCTCAAACGCAATTCGTCGTTGGAGTTCTCCGGCTTTTGGAACCGGGACTGGGAACCATTAATATTGGATAGCATTGCAGATGACCGGCTTCTTACAAAGAGATTGTTTGGCCAACTTGCGTGTGAGCTAATTGATACTGGAAACTTCTCAGTCGAATCAGGAGGCCAGCGGTTTGACTCAGTTTACAAAGTAAACGACACATTGCCGGATTTTTCTGGTGATCAATATATTCTTAAAAACGGACAGACAATATGGATATGTCTGCCATCGGAAAATGACTAAAAATGCATGTAACACAGCGGTAAACATGAATGTGGGCTTCACCGGATGCCATAGTGCAGTTGGCTTGGAATGTCCGCCACAAGAGTTAATTTTAATATCGCCGTGGCTAAGATGTAGTGGAAGCGGAGCTGCATAAAACTCCCACACTCATTTTACCGAGGCGTTATCAGCAAAGACTTACTAGACGTAAAAAAAGTTGGGCTTCTTCTCATCTTCGGAATTGTGGCAGGACTCATAGGCTACCTGAGCTTCGAAGAACTGCTGTACTCTGAGTATTGGCTGCAACGGAAAATCAACAGCTACTCATGTATCGAGCCGTTGCTGGACGTACCAAAGGGAACTGCTCAATTGAAGTATAAATTTTTGAAGGATGATGAAATTGACCTTGAGGTTTCTATTAATGACGCTGGATATGTATTTCTATCGACCGGAACCTGGCATTCGGACTCTCCAGCAGCCAAGAGTTTCAACTTCAGAACCGACCCTGAAATAACTCAAAAGATTATAGACGACTTCAGGTCTCGTTATTCCGAAGCCGAGCTCAACTCATATGACGACCACTTAAATGCCTCTTACTATACATTGGAATTCACCGATTTACTGGCCGACGCAGAATTGTCGGTCGGATTTTATAACTACATACCCAGTGCAGAATTCCTAGAGCTGACCTCGGAGCTTGTGACATTGGGAAACGCTGTCATGGAAGACTTTTAAAAGCTGATAACACAGCGGTAAAAATGAATGTGGGCTTCAGTGGTTGACATAGGTCAGTTGGCTTGGATTGCCCGCCACAATTTATAATTTTATCATCGGCGTGGCTAAGATGTATTGGAAGCGGAGCTGCATAAAACTCCCACACTCATTTTACCGAGGCGTTAGCAGCAATATCTGCGTGATGAAAAAGCTGATTCTCCTATTATTTTTATTGTTGACCGGTCATTTATCGGTCTTGGCTTGCAGTTGTGGTAAACTGGACAGGCTGACGAAGAAAGGATCTGACGAGGGAGAAATAGCCTTTGTCGGCAGAATAATCGAAGTGACATATCTCGACGACTACACAATGAAAACCTTGTTCCAGATCGAAGAGAATTTGACTAACGAACTGCTTGGTCGGACTTTTGAAGTTTGGTCCGGCAGAGATTGCGAACCTCATTTTATATCAGGAGATCAGTGGTATATTTTCACCTACGTTTACGAAGACAAACACTGGTCAAGTCTATGTAGCCGAAGTGCGCAACTCACGGACAGACTAATCCCAGAAAACCCGTACAGCGGCAGATACCGACGTCAAGCACAGCGACAGTTCCATAGCGATCAACGACGGGCTAGACGGGAGGTGAAGCTATTGCGGAGAATAAAAGCTGCTAACACAACGGTAAAATGAATGTGGGCTTCACAGGTTATCCTAGATCAGTTGGCTTGGATTGTCCGCCACAAATTATAATTTTATCATCTGCGTGGCTAAGATGTAGTGGAAACGGAGCTGCATAAAACTCCCACACTCATTTTACCGAGGCGTTATCAGTAATACACTTCAAACTGGCAAATGACAGACGACAAATTGCGGCAATCATTTGAGGCCAAATGCCAGACCTATCAAAAGTGGTTTATTCAGCTTGAATCTTGGCGACTTGCAAAGCCATTAATTTTAGCATGGATTACGGACCGCACCGACAACGACGCTGACAAGCTGATTGTAGACAAGAACAACCAAGTAGTTGCTGCTTATGACCATAGACAGCTGATCCGTTTTTTCAAGGATAACAAAAGCATCCTGCCAGACTCTTTAAATACAATCAGCTGGACAAACGACATTGAGAGATTTGAGAAAGCCTATCCGACGATATATAACATCATTGCTATAGAGTCTTCTCTGAAATCGAACGGCTTCTCAAAGGCTTCAGTTTATGAATCCATCAACTTCATAAACCTTTTCAACGACCTTGCAGATCAGCTTGATGACCCTCAACTACGATCGTTATCTGACAAACAAGAGGTGAGGAATCTCTGGGATTTTGGATACAATGAAATATTCTGGAAAGAGTTTGGAGAACAGGAAGAGCTGGCTTCAGTATCAATTCCCCAATTCCAGACTGACTATAATGTCCTGTCTTCAGCTCTGAGTCAAATGATTGATGCGTTTATCGAAAGGCTGGTGATTCTGGACGACCAGGAAAAAAACTGATAACACAGCGGTAAAAATGAATGTGGGCTTCATCGGTTGTCAAAGGTCAGTTGGCTTGGAATGTCCGCCACAGTTTATAATTTTATCATCGGCGTGGCTAAGATGTAGTGGAAGCGGAGCTGCATAAAACTCCCACACTCATTTTACCGAGGCGTTACCGCCAATGGCATGACTGCACAATCACTACTAATTACAGGCCTGTTTCTGACAACTTTGGCATCCTGCGATATCCAAGGGTCTTCAAAGATTGAAAAGACTTGGGTGCCTATTGGTGGCGTGTCGTCAGACTCCACAATTACCGAGACGGACTATCAGATTGTCCTGCAATTTGAAAATGACAGTTTGCATCTGTTTTTGTTTGGACGAGATGAGGCTGTATTCCCCTATCGAATCTCTGACGGTCAAATATTGTCAGACGCTTATTCAAGTGCTGAGATAACCCAACTAACCGACTCAATTCTTGCTATTCAATTCACCGACGACGACATCGTGGTTTTTAATCCACTAAAGAGACAACCAACAAAAGGCATTGAAAGTAAATCCAAACTCAGTGACCTGCTAAGTGACAAGGAATGGTCGTTGGAATCGAAGAGCATTCGAAGTCGAATTTTGTACATTTATTCTATCAATCGTAAAGACGAGTTGCTACTGGACGGCCTAAACGAGGTAAATAGCTTTGACCGGCTCGATATTGCGGCAAACGAGGAAATCCGGTATTCGGAGGGATATTGGGCTGTTCAAGATATTGATGGACAGATTTTGATTAACCTGGAGATCCTTTTTGATGCCAATGACCACCGGATCCTTCAAGTTGACAGCCTCAATGAATCTGCCATTTACTGCACAAGTTGGATTCAAGGAATAGCGGAAAAGGTGGTGCTATCTGTCAAAGGCCAAAGTGGTGATAGCGAATCGACGTTAATTGCTGCACTAACCGACTCAGACTGGGTGATTACAGACTATAGCAAAGCTGGCCAACGGATTGGCACTCAGCATGGGTTCGAAAAATTAGACTCCGACTTACTCCTAGCAGAAAAGCATCTCGCTTCTTCGCAAGTGGTCTATGATTTTGATACTAATGGCACTTACACGGTTTCAATCAATTCCACAAAAGCTATGACAGGAAATTGGGAATTACTTCCGGACAATAAAATAATACGACTTTCAAATATAGAATGTCCAAATTGCCACTTGCCCGACCATGGTTACATCAACATCAGACACTTAGACTCCGACAGTTTGGTATTTGTAAAGGAGGAATATCTTTACACGGGGGACGCAAGCTTCGATGTTTGGGCTATATCGGAAATTTTTGAAAAAAGGCGGTAACACGCCGGTAAAATGAATGTGGGCTTAATCGGTTGTCAGAGGTCAGTTGGCTTGGAATATCCGCCACAAGGGTTAATTTTATCATCAGCGTGGCTAAGATGTAGTGGAAGCGGAGCTGCATAAAACTCCCACACTCATTTTACCGAGGCGTTAGGCACAAAAGCATACATGACGAAAATATTCGTGCAAATATCGATTCTTCTGCTAGTTGCAACTCAGGTACTTGCTCAATCTGATCAAGAATTAGCAGTTAGCCAAGCATTAGCTGCCAAGACGATCAACGAAGTTGAGCAGATAGGTGGCAAGCAAAAATTTTATGTAGAGCACACCGATCAGCTAAATTCAGACGTAACACAGACAAATTGGCGGCCGGCCAAAGGAAAAAAAATCGGACGAATTGCCCTCCTGACTCTTTCCATTAATGGGAAAATATTTTATTCCGAGATATACTCATGGGATATCAATGACGAATTTGACGGGTTTGATCATCAGATTCTTCAGAGCAAGCTAGATAGTACTTTTTCCTTTCCTTCATTTGATCCAGACCATTTAGAACGTCTGCCAAACAGGACGACATTCGGTTATGGCTGCGGGGCTGCCGGACAAATGCCCGAAGAGGGAAAGAAGATGCTTACACTTGTTCAGGCAGCCAATACCGACGAACTTAAAAACTGGTTATTTAGTATCAACCCCGTCAGACAGGCCTACTCGTATTTGGGATTCTGTTTACTACAAGCCAACGGGACGGAATTGGACACTGACATCAAGACCAAAATGAGCCAAGTAAAGGAGTCTGGACTTCTTGTCTATTTCTGTGATGGATGCATCATAAGGGAACCAATGTCACTAAGTGAAGTCCTGGACGACACCAGCATAAAACGCTTTACTGCCAGACAACAATAATAAATGTGCCTAACACAGCGGTAAAAATGAATGTGGGCTTCACCGGTTGTCAAAGGTCAGTTGGCTTGGAATATCCGCCACAAATTATAAATTTATCATCCGCGTGGCTAAGATGTAGTGAAAGCGGAGCTGCATAAAACTCCCACACTCATTTTACCGAGGCGTTAGCAACAAGAATATCTGCTGAGATGCACTACAAGACGGACAAATCCATACCTGCATTTCTGCAACACCTTGAGACGGTTACAACTGCAGGCTCTGCTTCTTTGGTTGTCGGGCCATTTCTGCTGTTGCACTACTTACTCAACGGCTCAAATAGGCGAGACTTCTACGGCCACATTTACAACACAGGTTTTGATATTGCGATAATCAAAGGTCTTAGTCCCTCATTTTATACTTTAAACGGACAACTGTCTGAGACTGACCAGGGGGTGGTTGTCGAGGTGAGGTATGACTTGCTAATTTTTCCTGTTTTGATTTTCACTTTAATTTCAATAGCGCTGACGTTGGGTAGTGTATTCATGTTTTGGAAGTTTAATAATTGGGAGGACGGATTTTTCTTGAGCGGAATGCTTCTGTTGACTGTTGCTATGGGTGGACTCGGTGCTAGGAATGATCGCCAGAGGTTGCGCAGACATTTCGTTGCCTTGACCGGTGTGACGGAAATTGTCAAATAGACAACAGACCCGCACGTCGACAGCCCAACTGAAAATGTTGCTAACACAACAGTAAAGTGAATGTGGGCTTCACCGGATGACATAGGGAAGTTGGCTTGGATTGCCCGCCACAATTTATAATTTTAACATTGCCGTGGCTAAGTGCCAGTGGAAGCGGAGCTGCATTAAACTCCCACACTCACTTTACTGAGGCGTTATAGGCAATAGAGCTTCTTCATGCATAAAAGTTTCAGGTACGGCATTTTATCGACAGTTCTTATCGGGCTGCTATTTCAATTCCAGTCAGATCTAAAGTCCGTAGGTCTTCTTCTTCTCTTCTTGATTCTCCCCGTCTTGCTTGTGATCGTGCTATCGACAACCTCGACCGCACTACTGACAACAGAGAAAAAACTATCTAGACCATTTCTCGCAACGATAGCAACAACTACAGTTTCACTTTTGCTATATGTGGCTATGAGAATCCTGCATTTACCTGGGACACCTGAGATGTTCACAATCGCAACATCTCTTTCAATCCTGACTGTAATTGTCGGATGTCTGTATGTATATCTAAATACTAATGTATTGGGACCGGAACTTATCTTGATTTTCTTGCCCGTTGTCATGGTGGTTTGGCATGTTGTTCCACTAAATACACGAAGCCAGCACAGACCAGAATACCCAGAGTTGATCTCCAACTTAATATGGAGTCAAGAAGCGGTGTTCGGAGATGCAGTCAATGAATGTGATGTTGCAAAAACAGTTGCGGACTTTAGAACTAAACTAATTGATCATTCTGGTGGGCGTGATGAGAATGGCGTGATGCTAGGTGTCTACAATACCGAACTAGTAGAAATTTATCGACAACATGCCGCTGATTTGGTGGACTCTTTGGCACCATCATATTTGAACAGGACGCTGATAGCAGACGCTGCGAATGTCGGAGAACTTGTCTTATGCCTTGGAGAATTGACAAATCAAGTATTTGCTGACAAATGCCTATAACACGCCGCTAACAATGAATGGCGGTTTCATCGGTTTTCAATCATTTGTAGGTTTGGATTGTCCGCCACAAAGTATAAATTTATTAGCGGCGTGGCTAAGTGCTAGTGGAAACGGAAGTGCATAACATTCCAGCACTCATGTTAGCGAGGCGTTATCAGCAAAGACTTACTAGACGTGAAAAAAGTTGGGCTTCTTCTCATCTTCGGAATTGTGGCAGGACTCATAGGCTACCTGAGCTTCGAAGAACTGCTGTACTCTGAGTATTGGCTGCAACGGAAAATCAACAGCTACTCATGTATCGAGCCGTTGCTGGACGTACCAAAGGGAACTGCTCAATTGAAGTATAAATTTTTGAAGGATGATGAAATTGACCTTGAGGTTTCTATTAATGACGCTGGATATGTATTTCTATCGACCGGAACCTGGCATTCGGACTCTCCAGCAGCCAAGAGTTTCAACTTCAGAACCGACCCTGAAATAACTCAAAAGATTATAGACGACTTCAGGTCTCGTTATTCCGAAGCCGAGCTCAACTCATATGACGACCACTTAAATGCCTCTTACTATACATTGGAATTCACCGATTTACTGGCCGACGCAGAATTATCGGTCGGATTTTATAACTACATACCCAGTGCAGAATTCCTGGAGCTGACCTCAGAGCTTGTGACATTGGGAAACGCTGTCATGGAAGACTTTTAAAAGCTGATAACACAGCGGTAAAAATGAATGTGGGCTTTATTGGTTATCAAAGGTCAGTTGTCTTGGATTGCCCGCCACAATTTATAATTTTAACATCGCCGTGGCTAAGTGCCAGTGGAAGCGGAGCTGTATAAAACTCCCACACTCACTTTACTGAGGCGTTGTAGCCAATTTGGATTTTCTGGCGTTGGGCGCATGTGAGATCGAAGCCTTTGCTGTCTTCAACTGGCTGAAAAAAAAAGCTCTCGTTTCAAGCCGCTCGGTAAACGACTTCTGTGTCATCATACAACCCCTCATCCTGATCACGCCCAATCAGCCATCGCTTGGCCCCCCTCTCTGATGGATACCCCCCGACTCGGCCAGCGCACTTCGTAGGTGTAATTGACAGGTCTAAGGCCGTGACACCCCCCGCTCTGTTTTTCGCCCACGCCGCTTACACACATTCCCCTTACACTGGCGATTCACGCCCACACGGCCATCGCACCTGCAGTGAACAGTCATTCTGCAAGGCCGCTGGACAACTGCTACCCAAGGACGGCTGTCCTGCTGATGGCGCTGCTAGACAATGAAAAAGGCTACAACACAGGTGTATAGCGAATGCCCAAGCTGCATAATGGAAGCGGTAGTAGGAGAGTAGTGCCGTTTCGCTCGTCAAGCAGCGGAGGGCTATGGAAAAGTTGCCGGTTCCAGGTTATGCTGAATGGCTAAACCAGTCTTTGCTGTTTCGAGCGAATCGGCTATCTTTCTGCAATTAGAAACGGTGTGGGGCACTCGCCATACACAGGCGTTGTATGGCATTGCAGGAATGAAGAAAACCATAGTCATCGGACTACTAACAGCAGCATTTGTTGTCCTTTATTATCTTGGCGGAGTCTTTTACGCTGGATCAGAATTTCTTTTGCTACCAGTCATGTTGATGCTTCTTCTTGCAGCGGTTGCTGGACCACTTACACTTTTACTTTCGAGTTACAAGTTCTTTAAGGGTCAACGACTCGGAAATCTGCTAATTTGGACAAATGGTCTAGCTATTGGGGCTTATGTAGGCTATTTCGCTACCAAGCCGATTCTTAAATGGGACACAGACCAGCGGGATACCAGTGGACAGATAATATCGAAACGGCTTGAGGATTACAAAGTAGCGAACGGACATTATCCCGCCGACTTGGCTGACCTGGACGAAGCATCCTTGAATGAAGTTTTGCCAGCTGCATACCAAGTGAGCCGGTTCAGCTACTTTCTGGACGATAAGGACTATCATCTAGATATCCCGATTCCTATTACAGATCGATGGCACTGGGACAAGAGTGAGAAAATTTGGAAGTACCAATAAAGCCATACAACACAAACCTAAGACATCATGGGGCCTTAGCTGTAAGGAAATCGCAGTGGGGATTGCAGTCCCCGCCACTTTGTGTATTTTTATCATCGGTGTGGCTAAGTACGTACGGTGGCGGATTCTCTTACCAATCCCCACGCTGCTTAGCTAGGCGTTATCAGCAAAGACTTACTAGACGTGAAAAAAGTTGGGCTTCTTCTCATCTTCGGAATTGTGGCAGGACTCACAGGCTACCTGAGCTTCGAAGAACTGCTGTACTCTGAGTATTGGCTGCAACGGAAAATCAACAGGTACTCATGTATCGAGCCGTTGCTGGACGTACAAAAGGGAACTGCTCAATTGAAGTATAAATTTTTGAAGGATGATGAAATTGACCTTGAGGTTTCTATTAATGACGCTGGATATGTATTTCTCTCGACCGGAACCTGGCATGAGGACTCTCCAGCAGCCAAGAGTTTCAACTTCAGAACTGACCCTGAAATAACTCGAAAGATTATAGACGACTTCAGGTCTCGTTATTCCGAAGCCGAGCTTAACTCATATGACGACCACTTAAATGCCTCTTACTATACATTGGAATTCACCGATTTATTGGCAGACGCAGAGTTATCGGTCGGATTTTATAACTACATACCCAGTGCAGAATTCCTAGAGCTGACTTCAGAGCTTGTGACATTGGGAAACGACGTGATGGAAGACTTTAAAAACTGATAGCAAAAGGCTTTGATCACATGACGAAAAAGTTTCTGCACACGGATAAGAAAGCAAACGGAGTAAACAGCAAAAGTGAATTCATAATTCCCGACATTTTTGAACTAAAGAGCCGACTTGTCGGACTGGAAACCGGGACAATATATCAATGCGGTTTAGTTGTTTATACCGGTTTAGACTTATCACCAGCTGACATCTTTACCAAAATCGAAGTCAAACGTCCGAATACTAAGATCGACAAGAGACAGGCTGAACTGCTCTTATCAAATTTTCTTATTCAGTTGAAGGCTGCAAAGATCGGAAAGAAGTTGGCGATAGACACTCAATTTGGGTTAATCGAAACTAAGTAGGATCAACATGAGCGTTAGCTATGCGAGGCACGGCTGAATAGAAGCTGATAACACAGCGGTAAAAATGAATGTGGGCCTCACCGGTTGTCAATGGTCAGTTGGCTTGGATTGTCCGCCACAAATTTTAATTTTATCATCGGTGTGGCTAAGATGTAGTGGAAGCGGAGCTGCATAAAACTCCCACACTCATTTTACCGAGGCGTTGTGAGCTATTTTCGGAGTGGCTAAAAACTATCAAACACCAAACTTGACTGAAGCGGAGTACATACTAGAAATAAAAAAGATTGACCTGGTTCTTAAAGACAAGGTCAGCAATGTAGTTTCATGTAATGAATCAGAATATTGGTTTGGTGTTGAGCCTATTAACAATGACGATCAGTGCATTTGGATACAATATGAATCCAAAGAAATAAGAGTTGGCATTGGGCCGGTTTATGAAGTTTTCGATGACAAGTCTGAGGGGCAAGAACTCATCAATGGAGTAAGACGATTCATTCAGTTATTGACAAATCCTATAAATGTGATTTCTCACTATAGAGGTGATTTTAAGTTCCGAGCTGATTACTACCTAATGATTAAAAGTAACCAGGAGCTAATTGGTACGAGCTTGACATGGCTTTACCCTTTTTGGCAGAGAAAGTCGTCAAAATCGCAAATTCAAAGTCATATCATCTCACCAACTGAGCTAAGTTACTTCTGATAGAATCATAAGGTGGCGGCTTAAAACAACGGAAAAGAATGATGGCAAAGGCGACACCACCTTGGGCTAACGGGCCCGGTGAACTTTTAAAACACGGACTTCGGCTATTGCAAAAAGATTCGGATACCAACAGACGAATTGCAATGATTTGCATTGACAATTCTATTGAGTTGATGATGAAAACGTTCTTAGGACTTCCCTTTAGAATAACAGGTATAAAAATTAGCAGGAAAGACTACGCCGACATGGTAGAAAGTTTCCCAAAGTTGCTTGATGCAATCGAAACGCACGCTTCAGACAAGATTGTTGGCATTGATTTAGGCGAAATTGAATGGTTTCACAGACTACGGAACGAACTTTACCATCAAGGAAATGGATTGACAGTTGATAGGAAAAATGTTGATGTTTATGCTGAAATAGCAAATCTGCTTTTTCTAAATCTGTTCGGGTTTAAACTAATTGAGGAACAGGAAGATAAAACCGAGCTTCTTGGCAAATTCATGGAGGCATGGATAAAATTTGAGCAGACTAGTACGAGCATGTCATTCATACTGAGCGAAGACGAAAAGAGAAGGATGCCAATGGATGCTCTTAGATTGATATATAAGAGTAACTTCCTAACTGTTTCTGAATTCAAAAGGTTGGAATTAATTCGCAGGATAAGGAATGAAGTTGTTCATGGCGTGCAGGATTATGAAAGCAGTATTGATCAACAGATAATTGATGAGCTAAAGCAAATAACAAAACAAATTGAAACCAGGGTACTAGAGGCAACCAAGTAAATAGTACCTAAAATGGATTTGCGGACTCCAAGCCTATGAGCTTCAAATTTCACTGCAAAATCCTAGTCTGGACTATTGCGCCAGGCGGGACACGACTGAATATTGGCTTAGTTAAAGAGTCGAGACAGTAGCTCACTACCTTACTGACCTACGATTAGAAAAGCTCACAACACAAACCTATCATGCATGGGGGTTTCGATAGTGAGGCAACGACAGCTCACTTGGAATCTCCGCCACAAAGTATAAATTTATCAGTTGAGTGGCTAAGTGCTAGCGGGAGCTGAACTGCATTAAAAACCCCCACGCACGATAGCTAGTCGTTGTGAGCAATAGACTGATAATCATGGAATTTCTGCGCAAACTTTTTGGACTTCAAAAATCGAACTCTGAGCATGGGGTGGTAATTCACTTCAATTACAATAAGGAGGACTTGGCCCCGCTACAAGATCTGGAAAGAAGGCTTGATGACGTATTAAAAGGTAAAGCCGTAGGGGATTATGATGGTAACGAAATCGCAGTAGACTATTCGGATGGGTATTTATTCTTATATGGCAGGAATGCCGAAGAACTATTCGCAGAAATTAAAGGAACACTTGAATCGACCGACTTCATGTCGGGAGCGAATGTCAAATTGAGATTTGGTCCTCCAGAGGATGGAGTTAAGGAAATTGAATTTAAACTCAATTAATGTTTGCTGCTCAGACAAAAGCAAGAGGAATCGATTTGAAAACTATTTACCAAACGCTCATCTGGGCCGGTATTTTGATTTTCATTACCGGAGTTATCTGTGACGCAAAAGCTATCGAGTACTTGAGATATGGAGCGATAGTCGGACCCATACTTTTTGGTATCGGGACCATCATTTGGATTCCTTTGCGAATCAAAAATCCGATCCTTCATCCAATGAACTTCCATGAATACAAATCAACAGCAGATGCGTTTCTAGCCTTCATATTCAATAATTTTATGTTGGAGTTTTGGGCCTTCTGTTGCGCTTTTGGAATGCTGATGGTGACAGGTGGAGGCGCAGCGATGAAAAGTTCTGGCGGTTTCAATGCTGCTGTAACAACTATAATGGCAGACGACGAGCTGACCAACCGTATTGGCGAATTCCAAGGAACCGGAATACTGGTGTCCGGCTCAACTAGTTCGACCAAGGCACACCTCATTTTTAGCGCATATGGGACAACCGGCGGGACACGGGTCAGTATTAGTTTGGCTAAAGAGTCCGGACAATGGCTTACTACCTCACTGACCTACGATTAGAAATGCTCACAACACAGCGGTAAAAATGAATGTGGGCTTCACTGGTTGTCAAAGGTCAGTTGGCTTGGAATCTCCGCCACAAAGTATAATTTTATCATCAGCGTGGCTAAGATGTTGTGGAAGCGGAGCTGCATAAAACTCCCACACTCATTTTACCGAGGCGTTAGTAGCAATAATCTTGACGCAGAAATACAGCATTAACCGAACTGCAACGTATAAATCTCTGAAATACTGGAGACATCTGCTTTCGTCGGCTCCTTTAGTAATAATCCTGGCTGCTCCATTCGCTCACTATATCAAGGGTATGGACTGGGACACTGCAAAAGTAGTCGGACCCATATCTGCCTTAGTCGGTTATGCAATAATTGGAGCGGTACCGACTCTTATTATGCATTTGGTTCATTATTTCTCAAATAGGGGCGTTCAAATCATCGTCGACCAAGAGTCTGCGTGTGTTACATTCAGAAGGGAAATTGAATTTACCTACTCATTTGACGACCTGACCGTGACCCAACATTCGTCACTTTATCAGGAGAACAAAAGACGCATACCTACCAGCTGGTCGAACTATTCATTTCTACAAGTCCGAACTTCGGACAACAAGGAATTCAATATCAGCTCGATCATTATGTCCATGGATGAGTTTCCTGTCAAACCATTGAACTATTCTTACTCATTTTGGCCTGCAATGGCTGATTGGTGCATCCATCATGACTACAATCGGAACAAGCTGTTGACGGTCTGGAAAGATAGGTTCTCCAAATTGACAATTGAGCAAATAGAATCCCAGCTTAAAGAAGGGAATCGGCTAGAGCAGCTCCCTAAACAGGCTTTGGAGGAACTACTAGCGGAAAAAAAGCTACTAACACAACAGTAAAGTGAATGTGGGCTTCACCGGATGCCATAGGGAAGTTGGCTTGGATTGCCCGCCACAATTTATAATTTTAACATTGCCGTGGCTAAGTGCCAGTGGAAGCGGAGCTGCATTAAACTCCCACACTCACTTTACTGAGGCGTTATCCGCAATGATCATAGACCTTAACTAATCTGCGAATTGGAGTTTGACCCACCCATCCCTTCGAGAAGCACAGACGAACTCATAGCGATCATTGCTTTCCCTGACATGTGGAACCTTGCCGCGGTGGAACAAGCAAGAAGTGAGCTTGCAAAGCGGAACGTTGGGACAGATGAGCAGGCGGAGAGAATTGCCTTGGTATCCAGACAAGCCGAACAAGAACAAAAGCGAGAGATGGAAGCCAAGGCAGTCGAAACCTATGGCTTATACGACCTTTTTTGGATGTCCGTCAAGTTACCATATACGATTTTAAGCGACTGGTATCTTAAAAGAGATGGATATACTCGCAAGCACAAAGAAAGACTTTATTCAATCGGTGCCGGTATTGTGATGTATGCTTTTATACTTCTGTGGGTTGACTATTCATATGACATAACGCAACGAAAATGGCAGAACGAGGTAAACAACCAAGACATCTACGAATGGGAAAGAGATTACTACTCGGACGAGGAGTTTGCCAGCCGACGTAGAGAATCTATCGAACTAGCGATTCAGACAGTAAGAGACAACGATGCTCGTGGTGTAACTACGCTCGTCCTACTCGGTACGGACACTATTCAGACCTCCAACATTGAACTGCTTCATAACCTGGATCCGCTTTTAATCAGAGACGTGGTATTTGAGGCAGACCCAAAGACAGGGGAATCCCGGCTGATTCGGGTGAAACTGGTGGAAAAAGCGGATAACACAAGGCTATAGCGAATGGGGGCTGTTCAGGTTAGTTGAGTGCAGTTGGCTTGGATTCTCCGCCACAACGCCTATTTTTATCTTCTGCGTGGCTAAGTGCGAGTGGTAAGCGAAGTGCATTACAAAACCCCACTCGCCATAGCCGGGCGTTATATGCCATAACCTTCTGGACGGAGATGAGCCAACTGCATTGAACTTCAACAACCATTAGGAAATTCGTAATTTCTATGAACAAAGTGATCAAAACTATTACGATAATAATTGCCGTACTGGGTGTATTAGTTTTTCTAGGTTATAGACTCTTAATTCTCATGAGTGGCATGCATCCGATCCCTTCCAGAACTCTACTTCTGAACAACTTTAAAGGAACTCAAACGGTTGAATTCCAAGCTAGGGATGATCAGAAACACATCCACGGACTTTTGCTTGAAGTACATGGGAACATATCCGATACCCTAACTTTCACTTTTGGCATGAACGACTCAACAATCTATAGAACTGAACAACTGACTCCAGGGATTGTTGATTTTAAATATAGTGCTGACTGGTACTCAACCTTGTGCTTCTTAACTTTTGAGCCAACAACTGACAGTATCGACGGGGAATTGCAACTGGAATACAAGTTTTTCGGAGAATAAAGGCATATAACACGCCGCTAACAATGAATGGTGGCTTCATCTGTTTTCTATCATTTGCTGGCTTGGATTCTCCGCCACAAACCATAAATTTATCAGCGGCGTGGCTAAGTGCTAGTGGAAACGGAAGTGCATAACATTCCACCACTCATGTTAGCGAGGCGTTAGGCATAATAAAATGGGTATCGGACAATGGCTTCTTGCGACAGTATTTCCCCCGTACAGACACAAGCTTGATCGAGTGGAAAATCAAAAGCTGTTGAGCAGTATATTCAATGCGTTGCCAGCGCCCTACCAATTTCTAGCTGATCAAGAAAGACAAACCAAGACTTTCTATCTATCTGACCATCCAGGAGCTCCAGGCTTCAAATTCGTATCACTATCTTACCCCGGCGACAGTCTCAAACTATTCATAGATAAGACCAAGAATTTCAAGCTATCGGGCATCTTGTTGTTCTCCAATTTGACCAAACAGCTTGAGAGTGTTGATGTGCTAATTCATAATGGACTCATCGAAGGGCTTCGAATATCTAACAGTGACTACAGTGCTGACGAATTTGACTTTAATCAAATCAGTGTGGATCGTCTAACCGAATCAGAATTTGCATTTCAACCAAGTGAGGCGGATTTGGTCTTTAATTCGCTAGTTGCAAAGGATCAGATACGAATTGACGAGCAATCATTCATGGACATACAAGTAGGTAACAGAACCTACTATACGATTTATGACTTGGAAGACGGCAACTATCTCGGCATTGACAAGAAGCAGAGGGTCTACTCATTGGTTCATGACGCAACTCCTGCCTCCAAGCTCATGAACTATTCTCTGGATGAAATATTAACAAAGATTCTTTCCGGCGAATTCGACGCCTCTAAGCATCTTGCCGACCGATATAAAACAAGCCGATAGAAAATATGCCTAACACAACAGTAAAGTGAATGTGGGCTTCACCGGATGCCACAGGGCAGTTGGCTTGGATTGACCGCCACAATTTATAATTTTAACATCGCCGTGGCTAAGTGCCAGTGGAAGCGGAGCTGCATAAAACTCCCACACTCACTTTACTGAGGCGTTAGGGCATATAGTGACTGCATGAAACCGAAACAGGCAACATTCTGCGTTATACTTCTTTGCTGCTGCCACAGTGAGCATACGCTAATGGTCACCAAAGAACTTCTAGCTGGAAAATGGATCGACGTCGGTTCATACAAAAATGGCAAACCGCTTTATGATACTCTGGGTGTTGAGCTAAATCAAGATTTTGAAGGTGCTGTCAATGAATTAAAGTATGTAATCAGGACGGACAGTGGCGTATTCAAACACATATATACGGCAGACTCGAACAGATTTGTTGGTATCGAGCCTGCAACAGAGCTATCAATTGGAGAGTATCAATTTATCAGTGATTCTGTTGCGAACTTAACTTACTACCAAATTGATACTTCGCACTTTCAAACTACCGACTCTAAGATGTTTGGTCATACTGAGGAAGTAAGACTTATAGAATCTGACTCTGGCATTGTCATGGAGGTTCCATATCCCAGCAATTTACGGAATGAATATTCTGATCCGACTTACCATGTTTTTGTAAAGCGGCTGACCACCGACTCTCTAATTCTCCAGTTCGGCAACGGAGGAACTATATACGTCAGATTTAAAATGCCCTAACACGCCGCTAACAATGAATGGCGGTTTCATCAGTTTTCAATCATTCGCTGGCTTGGATTTTCGGGGACGCCTAGTCCGCCACAAACCATAAATTTATCAGCGGCGTGGCTAACTGCTAGCGGAAACCGAAGTGCATAACATTTCGCCACTCATTTAGTGTGCCGGGAAGTAGAAAATCGGGAAATCGTAAGCGCTGCATGCTGTATGTAGCGTTACCCTTTTATGATTTCTGCCTCACTCCCACAGGAAATACAATTCAAGTTTATGGGGCCGCTGGATTCTATTTGATATTATACCCCATTAATCGCACAATGGGTAATGATACTACTTATTGCCAAAGGGATCATAAGACATCCAGTCTACCTCCATTTGGTAAGGCTGTAATGGTTTTTCGATAGATTGTGGATTTGTTTCAACCGACCAACTGTCGGTATGCCAAAAATTCATCCGATAGTGTGTTCGGTTTTGTGGGATACCCCTTGAGGATCCGTGGTAGTCCCACAACACAACTTTTTCATCACTGTCGGGGCGCTTAATCCACCAGCGGATACGATCTTCAAACCAATCAAAACCGTAGGTATAAAATGTAGAAGAGGCATCAAAATCAGGAATAGCCCCGATAGTTTCCGGTTGGTTTTGTTCGCCGGTCAAAGGTATACGTGTACCGGCATGACCTTCTCTGTAGGTGGTTTCATAGATTATGCCTTTGGCCAGATTGATGGTCCTGCCAATTCGTTTTAACTTTCCCGACTGCCCTCCCGTCCACGTACCCACATAAATAACAGTAGGGTCGGCAGGGAGCCATTCAAAGTCAATTTCACTCAATCCGGCTACACTATCCACATGGTAAGTGAAATAACCCACCACAGCCCCCAGATTCGGTTGAATATCTCTTACCTGAGGAACTTTCAGCCGTGCCGAATAGGTGCCAAAATGCGTAAAGCCTTTTGAGATAATCTCGGGCCCACGTCCAGCGCCGGCCCTATCCTCGGGGTCTATTTTAAAGGAAAGAATTTTAGTGCCCGGTTCAGATGGAGAATTTGCACCCAGTTCGTATTTAAAACTGGCTTTGGTTCCGGTGGAGCCATACCTAAAGTAGCTTGAAGTAGAATCCTCAAAATTCTCGACAAATGAACCATGATTCTTGACAGTTTGAGAAATTGCGAGAAAAGGAATGAAAAATAAAAATGCCAATAGGAAGTGTTGTTTCATAGTAATGCCCAATTGAATTGAGGAATGAAAATACAAAAAAAAAGTTGCTCTATTTATAAGTTATTCAAACACGGTAAGGCATAGTGTAGCCGCCCCAGGGAACTGGCCAGGATTGGTTTATTTCTCTTCTTCTTTCGATTGCCGCTCTCCCCCAAGTTTAGCAAAACGGTAACTTGATGGAGGTATCAGTCAAGATTGTGGCTTACCTGCTGGCGAAATGCTACAATTCAAATGTTCCTGATCAGCGTAATAGTGGGCTTGGATTCTCCTGCACAACGACTTTTTATATCTTCAGCATAACCAACTTCAAATGAAAGCGAAGCCACCCAAAACTTACCCTATTATTTTACGTTGGTGGCAATTGTAGCAGGCCTCAGTAACAACATACAGTAATGCAAGACATACTATTTGACTTTATAGCAAAATACATTACCCTGACCGAAGAGGAGAAGAACGCCATCAATTCCGTAGATATTTTTCGGTCGGTAAAGAAGGGGACGGTTTTACTCAGCAGAGGGCAGCAATCGAAAAACAGCTTCTTCGTTCTGAAAGGCTGTATCCGGACTTATTACATCATAGACGGAGAAGAAAAAACTACTGCTTTCTATACGGAAATGGACGCCTTAACACCTCATTGTGTGATCAACAAAGCGCCCTCCGACTATTACATTAGTTGTGTTGAAGACACTATTCTTACAGTTTCGAATTTAGATATGGAAGAAGAGATCAATGCTAAATTTCCAAAGTTTGAAATCATGTGCAGAAAAATGTCGGAAGAGTTGTTGGCCAAACACCAAATAGACTTCGACGGGTTTAAGACTTCTTCCCCTGAGCAGCGATATTTGAATGTATTGCAGTCCCGACCAGACCTTCTTCAGCGGGTTCCTCAGCACCAGCTGGCAAGCTATCTCGGCATGACGCCACAATCATTGAGCAGGTTACGGGCAAGAATTTCGGAGAAAGACAGAGGGAAGTAGTCATTTATTAACTTAAGTGAACGTTATGAGGCTACCTGCCCATCTACTTTTGCAGCATCATTTTCACCAAAAAAAGATATGCAAAAGAAAATTCTGGTCATTGGCTTCGCCTTTTTGCTGACAAGCTTCTTACCACTCAAAGCTCAATCGGCCAAACAAGACAGTACTTATAAAAAATGGTTTGTTGGAAGTACGCTACTGCTCCTGGGCAATTTGGATGGCACTAACAATCCTGGGTATATACAAATAAATGCAGGATATAGGATTACACCTAAAGACGTTATTCAATTTAGATTTAAAAAGTCTAAGTATGCGTGGCCACTAGGTATCCCTTTCGGGCCGGATTTTGATGGGCCAGGGCTAAACTATCCAGGCCATGCACGCATACTTGCTCCTCAAATTGGGTACCAGCGGTTTTGGTGGAAAGGGGCCTATACATCTCTTTATGTATTGAATGCTTTCGAAAAATACATGGATGAGGATAAAAAGAAGATTGGAAATGGATTTACATTATATACAGACTTCTATTTAGGTTATCAGTTTAAGTTTTTCAAGGATCGTTTCTTTTTTGAACCAGCTATCGGATGTAGTTATTGGCCTCTACGAACCGGTGTTCCAGCTTCTTTTACAGCAGTTGAACAAAATTGGCCTAACTACTTTATCCAACCAGGGCTTGATTTTGGATTTAAGTTTTAGCCTCCACGTCGGGCAATTGTCCAGATACTTTTTCACCTGATCCGCATTGACGGCATCGAACTCAAAGAGGCAGTTTGGCTGCTGAATGCAGGTGATCCAAAACAAAGGGAACGGTTTGTCGTGTCCCGCCAATCCACTTTTTCCATATCGTTTAACACAAGCAAAGACTCAAATGCAAAAGAAAATTCTATTCGTTGCTCTTGTCACATTGATGACAAGCACGCTCCACGTTAAAGCACAGTATGCCAAACAAGACAGCACTTACAAGCGGTACTTCGTTGGTAGCACGGTATTTCTTCTAGGCAATTTGGACCGTGTAAACCCACCCAACTTCGCCCAACTCAACATAGGCTATCGGATTACAGGAAAAGATGCTATTACACTAGAACCAAAAACGTGGAAATATGCATGGCCAAATGGTATTCACCCGTTTCTAAACAAGGCATACGGAAAGGATGAAGAAAAATTTCCGGGATATGTGCGTGAATTTGGCTTATCGGTGGCTTATCAGCGATTTTTCTGGAAGGGCTTGTATGCCGAGCTTAATGTGATGCCTACGCTGCAAAATTTTGTGAATGTGGACGGCGATAAAATTGACAATGGCTTTCAGGTTTTCAATACGTACCGTGCGGGTTATCACATCAAACTTTTTAAGGATAAATTTTTTATTCAGCCATCTATTGCCATCACCCATCGTGCTTATCACACAAGACTGCCCGACGGGTTTAAACAGTTGGATGACAAATGGCCCAAGTTCATCTTCGGAGAGCCGGGATTTCACTTTGGGTTTAATTTTTAGTTGATGACTTATGAGCACACATGAAATAGCCATAAGGAATACCTTACCCAACGGACCGGCGTGGAACGATGAATAACCTGTCAGCAGACTAAGATCTATTCCGTAATGGTACAGGCTATTCCCGCTTCGGCGGACCGATCTGGCCGCTAAAAAGTAAATTTTATACAGATGAAATCTCCATGAGCGACTTTAGCACACCCGAACGAAAATGAATATTGAGTAACTTTCAAGGGTTATCGAAACCCTTGAAAGTTATATGGAAACGGGAGAAGTAGCTTTTGAACAAATAGTGAAGGTCGGCTGTGGCCTTGACGTACATCAGGCGGTGATCGTAGCGACGATCAGCAAAGGGCAGAATGACTACCAGACCAGGGAGTTTGAAGCCTACACAAGTTCTTTGACAGAGTTAAGAGATTGGTGTAAAAGCCAGGGAGTTACCCATGTGGCAATGGAAAGCACAGGCGTTTACTGGAAGCCAGTATTTAATATACTGGAAGAGGACTTTGAAATTATTCTGGTCAACGCCCGCCACGTGAAGAATGTACCAGGGCACAAAACAGACAAACGTGACAGCAGATGGATCAGCAAGTTGCTGTTGGCTGGCTTGTTAAGAGGAAGTTTTATTCCTCCAAGAGACATTAGAGAGTTGCGGGATCTTGTCAGGTACAAAAAGCGCCAAGTAGAACATGTAGCCAGCGAGAAGAACAGATTGATAAGGATACTGGAAGATGCCAATATCAAACTCAGCACTGTACTTACCGAAGTTCATGGTGCCACTGGTAGTAAAATCATCAATGATATCATTGATGGTAAGACCAATGTGGATGATTTAATGAAGCACATTCACGGGAAGGTAAAGGCCAACCGAGAAGACATCCGTAAAGCCCTTGAGGGAAAATTAACAGCCCATCATCGTTTTATGCTCAATATTATCAGGAAGAGCATTGAGGAAAAAGAAGGGATCATTGGAGAACTGGAGCAACATATAGACCGATCCACTGCTCAGTATGCTGTAGAAATAGACTTGCTGCAAACCATCGATGGGGTGGGAAAAGACAGCGCCATCAGCATTATCAGTGAGATTGGTGTAGACATGAATCAGTTCCCTAACGAGCATCACTTGAGTAGTTGGGCAGGGCTGAGCCCGGGGAACAACGAGAGTGCGGGTAAAAAAAAAGCACAAGGACAGTTAAGGGAAACCGCTACCTGAAGTCTCTTTTGGTGGAATGTGGTTGGGGGGCGACAAGAAAGAAAGACGGCTACCTGAAGCGCAAATATCAAAGTTTAATTGCACGCAGAGGCAAAAAGAAAGCGCTGGTAGCAGTTGGTCATAAGATTATTATCGCCGCCTACCATGTTCTAAAAAACAAAGAGGCCTACAAGGAACCGCTATTGCACGACAGTGCTGAACGAAACAAGAAGCAGATCAAAAGACACTTAGCCAAACTAAAAGAGCTAGGCTACGATTTGGTTTCTGCCGCTTAAAGAACTTTAAAAGGCCGGTCTGTTACTGGAGCGTCTTCAATGACAGCCTGTAGATGAAATTGGTCTAACAAACAGGTTAAGCACCCAACGATGTAGCCAATCCCGATTTATCGGGAAGGAGCACGAACATGAAAATTTACTCTCTTAACCTTGTTATGGATACTTTACTACTTGATCGAAACAAAATTATATACACATGAAATAGCCATAAGGAAGCCATACCCAGCGGAATGAATAAAGTCGTAGAACAGTCGACTATCGCTTCCAAAAGGTTTTTTGCTATTCCATCTGGCCGCTAAAAAATAAATTTTATACAGATGAAATCTCCATGAGCGACTTTAGCACACCCGAACGAAAATGAATATTGAGTAACTTTCAAGGGTTATCGAAACCCTTGAAAGTTATATGGAAACGGGAGAAGTAGCTTTTGAACAAATAGTGAAGGTCGGCTGTGGCCTTGACGTACATCAGGCGGTGATCGTAGCGACGATCAGCAAAGGGCAGAATGACTACCAGACCAGGGAGTTTGAAGCCTACACAAGTTCTTTGACAGAGTTAAGAGATTGGTGTAAAAGCCAGGGAGTTACCCATGTGGCAATGGAAAGCACAGGCGTTTACTGGAAGCCAGTATTTAATATACTGGAAGAGGACTTTGAAATTATTCTGGTCAACGCCCGCCACGTGAAGAATGTACCAGGGCACAAAACAGACAAACGTGACAGCAGATGGATCAGCAAGTTGCTGTTGGCTGGCTTGTTAAGAGGAAGTTTTATTCCTCCAAGAGACATTAGAGAGTTGCGGGATCTTGTCAGGTACAAAAAGCGCCAAGTAGAACATGTAGCCAGCGAGAAGAACAGATTGATAAGGATACTGGAAGATGCCAATATCAAACTCAGCACTGTACTTACCGAAGTTCATGGTGCCACTGGTAGTAAAATCATCAATGATATCATTGATGGTAAGACCAATGTGGATGATTTAATGAAGCACATTCACGGGAAGGTAAAGGCCAACCGAGAAGACATCCGTAAAGCCCTTGAGGGAAAATTAACAGCCCATCATCGTTTTATGCTCAATATTATCAGGAAGAGCATTGAGGAAAAAGAAGGGATCATTGGAGAACTGGAGCAACATATAGACCGATCCACTGCTCAGTATGCTGTAGAAATAGACTTGCTGCAAACCATCGATGGGGTGGGAAAAGACAGCGCCATCAGCATTATCAGTGAGATTGGTGTAGACATGAATCAGTTCCCTAACGAGCATCACTTGAGTAGTTGGGCAGGGCTGAGCCCGGGGAACAACGAGAGTGCGGGTAAAAAAAAAGCACAAGGACAGTTAAGGGAAACCGCTACCTGAAGTCTCTTTTGGTGGAATGTGGTTGGGGGGCGACAAGAAAGAAAGACGGCTACCTGAAGCGCAAATATCAAAGTTTAATTGCACGCAGAGGCAAAAAGAAAGCGCTGGTAGCAGTTGGTCATAAGATTATTATCGCCGCCTACCATGTTCTAAAAAACAAAGAGGCCTACAAGGAACCGCTATTGCACGACAGTGCTGAACGAAACAAGAAGCAGATCAAAAGACACTTAGCCAAACTAAAAGAGCTAGGCTACGATTTGGTTTCTGCCGCTTAAAGAACTTTAAAAGGCCGGTCTGTTACTGGAGCGTCTTCAATGACAGCCTGTAGATGAAATTGGTCTAACAAACAGGTTAAGCACCCAACGATGTAGCCAATCCCGATTTATCGGGAAGGAGCACGAACATGAAAATTTACTCTCTTAACCTTGTTATGGATACTTTACTACTTGATCGAAACAAAATTATATACACATGAAACACTGCATGACATCAAAGTCAGTTTGAAACTGAAGCTCGCTACACTGTGGGCGAGCTTTATGTTTCTCTACATTTATGTTGATTATTTCGCTCTGTACATGCCTGGTAAGGTAGAAGGTATGCTAGCAGGGAAGGTATTTGTATTCGATATTACGCCAGGATTTCTTTTGCTTGCACTCGCCTCAGTGACAATTCCGGCACTGATGATTTTCCTTTCCGTTGCCTTGCCGAATAAAGCAAATCGTTGGGCAAACATCGCTATTGCCATGTTGTATATTCCTTATACGTTGTTTAACCTGGCTGGCGAGGCATGGATGCACATGGTGTTTGGCGCCGTTGTAGAAGTAGCTCTTCTTAGTCTGATTATCCGTTATGCTTGGAAATGGCCTCGTATCGAAGCATGAGTAGCGAAAATTTCTTGATAATTATTGGAATGTTCAGGTTTGTTGAACGTGGCTGGCTTGGATTCTCCGCCGCAAAGTATAATTTTATTCATCGGCATGACTAAGTGCTAGAGGAAAGATTAGTGCTTTTAATCTCCACTGATCATAAGAATTGGTCGTTGAGAGCCAGAAACCCAGGATATTCAATCTAGCCCAGAACATCATGGAGAACCTTATTAAATTCTTTAATAATACTGTCCCACTTTCTGAAACAGTCATAAGCATGATGGCGGGGATGTTTGTTTGCGATGAACTGAAGAAGGGGGCGTATTTTATAAAAACAGGAGAATATGCAAGTGAAGTTGCCTTTTTGGAAACCGGCATTGTCAGGGCTTTTTATGTCAACAATGAGGGGAAAGAATATAACAAAACCTTCTTTTCAGCGCCTTCAATCATCGGCTCCTATGCGTCACTCATCAGCAAGCAAAAGAACAATGTTGCCCAGCAGGCGCTTACCGATTGCAAAATTTGGAAAGCTTCGTTTCATGAAATAGAAAAGGTATCCGAAGGGAATTTCGAGATAGAAAGATTGAGACGAATGATAGCAGAAAATTACTTTTTGAGCAACGAGAAAAAAGAACTCGAGATGGCTATGCTGGACGCCGACAAGCGATATTTGATCATGCAGGAGGAGTATCCGGGAATTGAATTACGAATTCCACAATACCATATTGCCTCTTACCTTGGCATTAGTCCTACCCAATTGAGTAGAATCAGAAAAAACCGATCCCTCTGACCAGCATTTCTTTACATATGTAAATGCGCAGCTGTTTTTGACGCTCTTACTTTACAATTCAATTTTAACCAAAATCGATATTGTAATGGAAAGCAATGAACTCAGTTTTTTCAAAGGCTTATTTGTTGTTTCAGTGCTATGGAACCTAATAGGAGCAATTTTTGGCTATTTCAATACCGCTTTCACGTTCAATGGTTTTTTTAACCGGGAGTTAGCAGACCCGCTTTATTATGCCATCTATCAAGGGGCATGGGGGACAACACTGGTCTATTTTATCGGCTATTCTATAGTGGCGTACAATCCACTGAAACATACAGGAATTGTCATAGTAGGCGGGATCGGTAAAGTTGGCTTTGCCATTTCGTTGTTAAAGTTCTACCTGTCGGGGCTTGCCGGGCCTGTTGTGTTCATAGTTGTAGTCGGTGATTTCATTTTTTCGCTCCTTTTCATGTATTACTTCTTCAGGCTGTATCAAACAAAAGAAAGTATCCTCTAATCAGCGGAAATCGTGCAAGTTACAATGTTGCTGATCAGCGCATTCGGTTTCTTGTCAATAGCATCTCACGCTCAACAGTCATGGGAAATTGACAAGAACAAAGACGGTATCATTGTTTATACTAAAGAAGAAGAAGGGTCAGCTTTCAAATCTTTTAAGGCTGTTGTGACAATCCATGCAGCGGCGGGTGAAATAGTAGAAATACTAAAAAATGCAGACGACTATACTAAATGGTACGGCTATACAAACACATCGGCACTCCTAAAGGAAGAGGGTGATACACAATACAATTATGTTGAAACCATATTTCCGTGGCCATACAGTAATAGAGACATGGTTTACCGGATGTCTGTTAATGCGTCTGTCAATGGAGTAATAAAAATTTTACTGAAAGGAATGCCTGACTACCTACCCGAAAAGCAAGGAATAGTGCGCATGAAAAAGGCAGAGGGGTACATTTTATTACAGCCTATCGGCGAGAAAACAGAAGTGACCTATGTATTTCACTCCGAACCCGGAGATAATATTCCGCCATGGCTGGCAAACAATTCAATAGCTGAACTGCCTTTTCGAACACTGTCTGGATTAAGGAAACTCCTCAAAGAATAAAACTCTCAGATAGCAGCCTTCGGCATCCATTTAAATGCATTCAGTATTTCAAATACCAGCTGAAGTTATGGTCAAGTATGTGTTGCTTGTTTGACCTGATGTAGTCCAGGAATGCCTGGCTAACTGGTGAAAGTCTTTTCCCCTTTAGCCAAATGAGGCGCCATTTTGTGATAATGGGGAGATCCATCATAGGTAAAATGTGGATTTCCTTGCTCATCAGTTCATGGCGCATGCCAATCAGTGGCATAATGGAATGCCCAATCCCTGCAATTACCGCCTGCTTTACCGCCTCGTTGGAGGTTAGCTCCATCCTTTTTCTTTGCTTGCCTTCACGTGATTCAAAGTAATGCTCCATCGCCATCCGGGTGGCTGATCCCTCCTCCCTGTAAATCAATGGCTTGCCTTCATTGCGTGCGGGCGTGTTGCCCATGAGGTAGAGCTTATTTTCTATCAGCAGCTCTTCCTCTACTTCCAGCCTTTCCGGCACCACAGACACGAGCGCAAAGTCGATTTCATTATTTTTCAAACTTTCGATTACCCGACTCTTATTAGTCACATCAAGGACGATGTCGATTCCTTTGTGCTCATCCAGAAAGCCGCTTAGGAAATATGGTATTACATATTTTCCGGTCGACGCCGATGAGATGGACAGCTTGCCTGTAAGGATACCCTGAAAAGCCTGCGTTTTATAATTGATGTTTTCCAATTCCTGAATCACCCGCTCAGCAATTTTAGCGACTTCCTTTCCAAAATCGGTGACGTAGAGCTGCCGTCCAATGACCTCAGTAAGCGGTATTTCAAACTGGTCTTGAAGGTTTCTTAGCTGAATCGAAACGGCAGGTTGAGTCATAAAAAGCTCTTCCGATGCCTTTGTCACACTTCGTGTTTGCACCACTTTTAAAAATATCTGAAGCTGATGGATGGTATAGTTCATAAATATTTGTTATGCTTTTCATAACAAATATAAATAAAAATATATGAAACGCTTTTTCAAACTTTGCCCATCAATCAAACAAAATTTACATGATAACACAACAGGAAGAGCCCATCAAAAAACAGAAAAAAGAAAATTTTGAGCTGGTCAATGGTGAGTTTTCAGCTAGTGAGGCCATAGAAATCATTGAGGATTTGTATGCCAGGAATATCAATTTTCATGAGATCAAAAGTTTTAGTGAGCTAATACGCTACGACGCCAAAGACGAAGCGACTTTAGCTCGGCTAAACTCACTGAAGGAGACCAAGGAACAAGTAGGAAAACTACTTCAAACTGCCCGGGAAGATGGCCGGTCTTTGAGAGTTTCGTCGACCATTTCAATTGAAATTATCTAATCTAATTCACTCAAACCAAATCGAGATATATTATGCCATATAATTTTCTTATTGCGTTTGCTTTGCTTCCCCCCGCTGCTTTTGTAGCGACGGCCCTGGCTTCATGGTTTCAACCGGGGATTCACCCGGCGTTAACCCGACGACTTGGCGCAGCCTCTACTATGATAAGCATCATGGCGGCTGCTATGTGCGGTTACATCGTTTTCCAGGATGGCCTTTTTCAGACCGATTTAGTCGGTTGGTACGACTTAGGCTTTAGTCTTCGCCTTGATGTTGTGAGTGCCATCATGGTGGGTATGATTGCTTTGCTGGGGTTTGTTATCTTTAAATTCAGTATTAACTATCTGGATGGAGACCAGCGCCAGGGCGCCTTCCTTGGCAGGCTTGCGGCTACCATTGCATCGGTGCAACTACTGGTAATGGCTGGAAACCTTGCTCTTCTATTTGTGGCTTGGGTTTTAACCAGCGTATCCCTGCACAGGCTTTTGGTCTTTTACAACCACAGGGCTGGTGCCATTATCGCTGCAAGAAAGAAATTTATAGTAGCCAGGCTGGCAGATGTTTGTCTTCTCGTGGCATTTGTAATCCTATACAATCAGTTCGGGTCGGGTAACCTTGAAACTATTTTCACTTCTATTAGAAGTGTCAGTGCCTCTGCGTCACCTTGGGAGGGGGTAGAAGTTGTTGCGATATTTTTAGCGATGGCGGCCATATTGAAATCTGCTCAGTTTCCAACTCACGGATGGTTGATTGAAGTGATGGAAACACCCACGCCGGTTTCAGCCTTGTTGCATGCCGGCCTCTTAAATGCTGGCCCTTTCTTGATCATCCGAATGGCCTACGTAATGGATGCCAGCAAGGCGGCACCACTTCTTTTGATGGCTGTTGGGGGAATCACAGCGCTTTTCGCCTCTGTAGCCTACTTGACACAACCCTCTGTGAAAACAGCCTTAGGCTACTCAAGCGTTGCACACATGGGATTTAGTCTCATGGTATGTGGCATGGGCGTGTACCCGGCAGCCATGCTTCACCTTGTGGCTCATTCATTTTACAAAGCGCATTCCTTTCTTTCTTCCGGCAGCGCCGTTGACCTTCTGAGAATGTCAAAAATAGCTAAGCTAAGCAGCTCTGGAAACCCCAGGAGCATTGCATTAGGACTTGGGTTGGCTTTAGCTCTTTATTCAGGCTTCGCCATTTTGTGGGGCATTGACCCTGCGAAAGACTTTTCGCTGCTGGCGATTGGAGCTGTGATCACTATGGGTTTGTCGAAGATATTTGTATCAGCGATTGAAGCGAACAGAAACCCTGCTCTGATGTTTCATGCCATATCGCTTGCCTTGCTCGTTACGCTTGCTTTCTTCACACTTGAGTCAGCCATGCATTCCCTTCTCCTGGGCCAGGTTCCGGAAGTTTCAACTCCTGGATTCGGTACAATGATCTTGACGGGATTGTTACTTCTGGTCTTTGCATCCGCTGTAATCATTCAAATGGTTTCTCCTAAAATCCCGCACAATACCTCTTATTATGCCCTTGCCATTCATTTCCGCAATGGATTCTATGCCAATGCCCTCTTCGATAGGTTAATCAGCTCATTGCGCATTTTGCCGCAGGACGATTCACAGCCTTTAACTCAGCGTCCACTCAATCGATTTGAAGCTTATGGGGTCAAAATTAACGAGCAGGAAGAAGAGTTGAACGCAGTATAAAAACTTCCTCATAGGTAAGAGAGATTTAACCATAAAACCTGATATAGATAGATATGACATACCAAAATCAAATGAATACAGTGAATATGAGTAGTAGTGAGCATCTCAAGGTGCTACGTGAGGCTTGCAAAAAGATAGCACCAGTTTGGCCTCTGGAAAACTTTGTAGCTGTAAATCCATACTTGGGTCACGCTGATCAAACATTTGAAAGCACCGCCCAAACCCTGGCGAAAATAGGTGGTATTCAAATGGCGCTACCACTATCCTTCTACCTTCAGAAAATCAAAGAAGGAAGAATCACCCGAAGTGATCTGCAATCGGTTTTGTCCAAAAAATCAAAAGAGAAAACAAAAGTCGACGACTTTATTGCTCTCATTGAAAGTGCCACCGACGAGACAACGGGAGTTTCCACAGTAGCGACTCTGGCGGACGTGGCTACCCAGGTTACCGGAAAGGACTGGAATCGGTTTGCTACGTCAAGGATGTCCACCTGGGCGGCATCGTATTTTGACGACGGGCAGGCAAGCTGGGCCGCTGCTGACCAACAAGCAGCTCTTTTTTCGGCCTGGAAATTTGAAGCTGAAGTTGACAATACAACAGATATCATGGGACTGAAGGGCTTCAGAAAAGCAGCCAAATCATTGCCGGGCGACCCTGTTAAAGCCATGGATGCAGCACTTCAAATCCTGGAGATGCAGGCAAATATGTTGCCCATTTATCTGCATCGGTTGCTGTTGAGTGTGGGTGGCTGGTCGGCCTTTGCCGCAAGATTGGATTGGGAAAGCGAACTGAATGGGGGTAAAGACGGTAAATTGATGGAGTTTCTCATCGTTTTACTTTGCTGGGAAGCATGTCTTTTCCAAGCCCTCGATAGTCCAAAGCTTAGGGTAAAATGGTTGACAGCCAAAAAATCAATGGTGTTGACATCGACGCCATCAGAAATCAATCAACAACTAACACAAAAACTAATTTTACAAGAGGCCTTTGATCAGGCAGCGCAGCGAGAGATCATTCAAAAATTCAAAGAACCAAAAGCAATAAAGAGCCTATCAGCTTCCCAGGTGAAGGCACAGGCCATATTCTGTATCGATGTCCGATCAGAAGTGTATCGCCGGAACCTGGAGCTGGTAGACCAGGGGATAGATACAATCGGCTTTGCCGGGTTCTTTGCTTTTCCTATCAATTATGTGCCCATAGCACACGATCAGGGAGTAGCCCAATGCCCGGTTCTTATTACGACAGGCGCCACCATTTTGGAAGAAATTCCTGATAAGAAAACGCATGAGCAGGCACGAAAAAGCAGAACGCTGAAACACCAGGTGCAGCACATATTGAAGTCGTTCAGGTCAGGAGCCGTTACTTGTTTTAGTTTTGTGAGTCCACTGGGGTTGTCCTATCTACCCAAGCTCTTCACTGACAGCTTTGGGCTCAGCCGTCCGGTTCCTCATCCTGATCATGTAGGGTTAAAGGACAAATATATGAAGCTCAAAGGAGCTAGTCTGAATGTGGCGACACACGGCAATGTGGCAGCAGGTATACCATTGGAGCAGCGTGTTCAGATGGCAAAAAATGCCTTAAATGCGATGTCGCTCACGAGCGATTTTGCCCCGTTTGTGCTAATAGTTGGCCATGGAGCCACTACTGTCAACAACCCGCATGCAAGTGGATTAGATTGTGGTGCCTGCGGCGGGCGGAGTGGAGAGCCCAATGCCAAAGTTGCTGCCGCGGTACTGAATGATAGACAAGTGAGGCAATTACTGAAGGCTGAAAACATTCACATACCGGACACTACTGTTTTTCTTTGCTGTCTGCACGACACCACTACCGATGAAGTAACGATTTTCAATGAGCAAGAAGTGCCAGCTAGTCGGGCAAATGAGTTGGAAGAACTGAAAACTTCGCTGGCAAAAGCTGGCCATGCTTCACGTACCGAACGAGCTCTTCGGATGACTACCAAAGGAAAGGTGGATGATGCTATCATGAGAAGAAGCAAGGATTGGTCGCAGGTTCGCCCTGAATGGGGCCTGGCAGGATGTTCAGCTTTTGTCGTCGCTCCCAGGTTCAGAACAAAAGACCTTGACCTGCAGGGCAGGAGCTTCCTTCATTCTTATGACTGGAAGAAAGACGAGGGATTTAAGGTGCTCGAGCTGATCATGACTGCTCCCATGGTGGTCACCAGCTGGATCAACTTGCAGTATTTTGCTTCCACGGTGGACAATAAAAATTTTGGTTCCGGAAATAAGACACTCCATAACGTGACTGGCGGCGTGGGTGTGTTGGAAGGGTTCTCGGGAGACCTGAGGGTCGGTCTGCCGATCCAATCAGTCCACGATGGTAAAAACTTCCAGCATGAGCCAATCAGACTCAAAGTGATCATCGAAGCCCCCACCGAGGCTATCGACGCTGTGCTTGAAAAACACAGTGCAGTACGGAACTTGTGTGACAACGAGTGGATTCACCTGCTGGCGATGGATGATGAGGGTATGGTTGCTCGCCGCTACGCTGGAAATTTGCTCTGGGAAGAGATTGGGGCAGTTGGAGTGTAACGGTTGAAGGATTTTTTAAAAAAAGGCCCTGATTTTTTCAGGGCCTTTTTGGTGCTATCAACAGTATCAGTTTTTGTAAGCCTTGTCCAAAAACACGTACCGGGCGTCGTCTTTTGCATCTACTGCTTTGGACTCTACATCGATGATCATGACTGGAGGCGTCGTGTCTTTGGCTTCGGCAGCTGGCCAGTTGGGCACGCCTTCACCATTCGGGTTGCCGGTTTTAATGAAATTGGCAAAGAAGTTTTCCATGGTTTCTGACACTTTGAAGTCGTCGGGCGTCCAGGCATAGTCGTCGACAAGGTAAAGGTTGCCCATGCAGTACTCAATTTCTGAGGCGTGGGAAGCGCCAACTGGTTCTGGCATTTTCGGTGCATTTTCATCTTTCTTCACAGTGCCGCCCGCCAAACCTGAAGCAAGCGTTTGGTCTCTTAGCGGGGGTCTCACTCTGCTGAACAGGTAGCGATACACCGGCTGGTTGCTATTTTTTCTGTGCAGGTCAAACCACTTCCAGGTACTGTAGGAAATGAATCTGTCAGATGCCAGGGCTGTGGCCGAAAGTTCGATCTCTTTTTCTGAGCCATGAGGATACAGCTTGAGTACTTCGCTGTGGGTGTCAGGATAGGCCTCTTTCACCTTTGCCACATAGCTTTCTTCGTTGTAGGGCTTGCCTTGCATAAAGGCCATGCCAGGGATTTCTGCAGAATTCCAGCCCAGCAATAAAGGCACCATGGCCTGCTCCTTGGCATTGAAAATCTGAGGGATGGTTTTAGGATAAAAATACCCATCAATGACTGTCGGGAACCCAAAACGTCTGGATGCCTGGTAAATCTCATATACTTCTTTGGTGCTAAGAGCTCTCAGTTCTTTCAGTGTTGGGTAACCAGCTTTTTGCGCAAACTCAAGTCCTGTTTTTTCAGCCTCAGCCAATGGCACAGGAGCCAGGGTTGGATTGATAGCAGCGCCGCTTTCGCCTATGGCACCGGCAATCAGGTTTTTGGAGAGGGGAGAGGCCATTTGTGCACTCACCGAAATAGAACCTGCTGACTCACCTGCAATAGTTACCTTCTTAGGGTCGCCACCAAAAGCAGCAATATTTTTCTGTACCCATTTGAGGGCAGCATTTTGGTCAAGCAGCCCGTAGTTGCCAGAGCCTTTGTAAGGCGACTCAGCGCTCAGTTCGGGGTGAGCAAAGAAGCCAAAGATGGCCAGGCGGTAGTTAACGGTAACTACTACGATGCCCTTCTTGGCCATGCTGGCTCCATCGTAGCGTGGCTCAGAGCCATCGCCAGCTACAAAGCCGCCGCCGTAGAAATAAACAAGGACGGGGAGGCCGGTTTCTTTGGCTTTAGCGGGTGACCACACGTTCAGGTAAAGGCAGTCTTCGCTGATACCGTCGGAACGGAAGTTCATGTCGCCGAACACCGCTGCCTGCACGGCACGTGGGCCAAATTTCTTGGTTTGCTTCACACCACTCCAGTTGTCAACAGGCTGCGGCGCTTTCCACCTCAGGTCGCCAACAGGTGGTTTGGCAAAGGGGATGCCGAAGTACATTGATAAGCTGGTAGTCACATCGTAGTTGCCTTCGATGGTGCCATTTTCAGTTTTTGCTTGTACGGGAAAACTATTGTTTTTCTGTGCCATGGTTGTAGCGCTGATCAAACATAGCCACCCCATGAGCAAGGTGAGTTTTTTCATATGTTAGTAGGTGTTTTATTATTGTCTCAATTTGTAACAATAATAAAAGAACTTTTGGATAACTCCTATTAATTGTCAATTATTGGGAGTGATGAATCAGCGTTGTGGTCCTGTGGTGCACACGGCGAGGGCTGCAGCCGGGCTGGTGGCACGCATTTTACACTCTCAATGCTCAAATGAATCCAAAGGAATTCCTTCCTCATATTGCTTACGACTCGGTGATCTTCGGTTTCTCTGGCGACAAGCTGAAAATCCTGATCATGGAGTATCACAATACCAGGCTGTTTGCACTGCCAGGGGGCTTTGTGAGAACCAATGAGGCGCTGAATGATGCAGTGCGAAGAGGGCTCAAGGAGCGGACCGGACTAGACGACATTTTTCTGGAACAGTTCTACACCTTTGGCGACATGGCTCGCTTCAAACCGGAGGTGATGAAAACGATCATGCAAGGCCTCAACGACAAGGTGCCCGACAACCACTGGCTGCTCGACCGTTTCATTTCGGTGGCCTACTACGCACTCATCGACTACAAGCAGGTGGTGCCCCGGCCGGACGCCATTTCAGATTCTTGTACATGGTATGACGTAGACAATTTGCCTGTGCTGATACTCGATCATCAAAAAATTGTCGACAAAGCACTTCAAACACTCAGGCAAAACCTCGACCACAAGCTGACCAACCTGCTACCCGAGAAATTCACCATGAAAGAGCTACAGTCGGTGTATGAGGCCATTCTTGGAGAAAAGTTGCGCCGCACTACTTTCCAGCGGAAGTTGCTGGCGTCGGACCTGCTGGTACGCCATGAGAAGCTGTACAATGGAGGAGCACACAAAGCGCCGTTTCTTTATTCGTTTGCAAGGAGTGAGGATTTGGAGGGTTGAGGAATTGGGTATTGGACAACGATGTACCAAATACCCATTATTCGCAGCAAAGATGGGATGACATGCGTCGGTACGGCAAGAGGGCAAAAGGGAGGGGCCGTCAGACGCCAATCAGCGTCCCAGACGTCTGACGGTTTCCTTCGCTGATAGCCAATGCTACCGTGCCGACGCCTTCTTCGTGCGGTCTTCCGTCTTCGGTCTTCCGACCTTTCCGTTCTTAAAGCGTTTCGCCAACAAATTCCACAAACCTTTCCACTTCCGCTTTCGAGTTGTAGATATGCGTCGATACCCGGATGGCGTCGAGATGGCTTTCGGGCACGACTCGTAGACGGAAGCCTGCTTTGGCACCCAGGCTATTGAACTCCCTGTAGCCAATGTTTTTCGGTTTGAATGTAACCATACAGATCCTCGACTGCTTTTCGGCAGGGGTAAGGATGTCGAGCTTTGTTTTGAGTCCCGAAAGCCCTTCGAAAAGAAGGCTCGACAATTCCCGTACCCTTTCCTCTATTTTTTGTTTGCCTACCGACATGTGGAAATCGGCTGAAGCTGCAGCACCCATGTACATAGGTGTACTTTGGGAACCGTAGTCGTAGCGATGGGCAGTGGGAACATAGGTCGCCATACTGGGCGGGTTACTGTACAAATCCCAGCCGGTGTCGGAATAGGCCCCGACTTGATAGACTTGTAAAGTGTCGAGCAATTCTTCCCTTACATAAAGAAATCCGGTGCCATTCGGTCCAAGCATCCATTTGTGGCAGGAAGTGGCATAAAAATCGCAGCCGAACTCCTTCAGGTTCAGGTTGAAAGTACCTGCACCATGCGCTCCGTCAATAGCCGTGAAAATGCTTTTGCTTCGGGCCCAGGCAGCAATCTCTTTGATGGGCAGCACAAGGCCGGTGGTGCAAGTAATATGGGGGACGGCAATAACCCTGGTTTTGGTTGTCACCAATGCTTTTATTTTACTTAAGTTTTCGTCCGCCGTGAGCCCCGGTTCGAATGGCTTAAGTACAATACCATGCAGTTTGGCCCGGTTGAGCCAGGGGAGTGCGTTACCCACATGCTCGTGCAGGGTGACGATGACTTCATCTCCTGCTTTGAGCGGCAATCCCCAGGTAACGATGTTGATTCCTTCGGTGGTGTTGTGTGTCAGGCTGAGCTCTTCCGTTTTTACGCCGGCATAGGCTGCCAGTACTTCTCTTGCTCTGTCGGTATGGCCGTACTCGCCGGTACCATTGGTTTCATCGAGGTATTTTTTAATGGTGTCAAGTACCGGAGTTGGCGAGGGGCCAAAGGTGCCATTGTTGAAATACACCCGCTTGTCTTGTAGCGGAAAGGCTTTTCTCAACTCGGCCCAGTAGGCCTCGCCGTCTGCTGTTGGGAATTGGAAGGAAGCTGGTACAGTTGATAGAAATGGTATGGCGGAGATACCGATGGCACTTTTGGAGGCTTGTTGAAGAAAGCTGCGTCTATTACTCATAACCCCTAAGTTGTATTCCTTATTTAAAACAGACAAGGCTTTATTTTTATAAGGCCTGGTTGGAAGGGCGATAAAACCGCCAGTCTCATTCCTACCCGTTGCAAACGGGTAGGATGGGTTTTAATCCACAAAAGTCTCCTTTAATACCCTTTTTACCTCAGTAATTTCATGTGAAGCCAATTTGCCCAGCAACCGAATGACCCGCTGCTTGTCAATAGTTCTTATCTGATCCAGTACAATCCACCCCTCAGTTTTATCATGATTGACCCGCACCCTCGTTGGGTAGTTTTTTGATGTTGAGGTCATCGGCGCAATTGTTACAGTGCGAATGTTGAAATTTAGTTCATTAGGCGATATGATGACGCAAGGCCTTGTTTTTTTGATTTCACTTCCCACCGTAGGATCAAGGTTGACGAGAACGATGCTGTATTGACTTAATTCCATTCGTCGAAGTCTTCTTCAGCCAATACATCGTCGATCAAAAGCTTGTCATCTCCCTCTTTCGCCATTTCTTTAAAGGCGTTGTCCCAACCTTTTCTCGGTTGCTGAATAGGCCGTAGCACAATCTGATCCTTTTCAAATATCAACTCCACTTCATCAGTAATGTGGTATTGTTCGAGCACTTGTTTGCTTAGCCTGAGCCCTTTTGAGTTACCTATTTGAATAATAGATGTCTTCATAATGATGTTATGTAATTACAAAGTTATTACATTCCTTGAGAACATTCAAATGATATCCGACCAGGATTGAAAAGGCGATAAAATCGCCAATCTCATTCCTACCTGTTGCAAACGGGTAGGATGGAGGGTAAGTGGCCTATCCGGTTATTTATTCTCAAACGATTTATCAGGATACGCTGGCACTGGTGGCACCGGCCTTGGGTCTTCTTCGATCTTCTTTTGTAAAAACTCGATGGCAGCCTTCAGCTGAGCATCTTCCCCTTCGAAGGTCGCATGAGGCAGGTTGTCGACCACAATATCTGGCTCGAACCCATGGCCTTCCACCAGCCACTTGCATTCTGGCCCATAAACACCCATCATGGGAGCCCTGGCAATGCCACCATCGCTCAAAGTATTGACACCGCTCAGCCAAATCTCACCTCCCCAGGTGCGGGTGCCAATGGCTGTGCCCAGCTCCAGCCTTTTGAAACCATCGGCAAAGGATTCGCCATCCGACGCCGTGTTTTGGTCTACCAGAATCACGATATGCCCTCTGAAAGCGTACTGCATGTTCCAGTACGGTTTGCCGGAGCGGCTTTTCCAGTACATCCACGCCTTTCTCAATAGCTTCTCCAGCACAAAGCTTTCGATATTGCCGCCCCGGTTGTGGCGCACATCTATGATCAGGCCCTGTCTGTCAAATACCGGATAGAACTCCCGGTACCACTGCTCAAGATCGTTGCTGCCCATAGCTTGCAGGTGAACATAACCCACACTGTTCGCTGTGGCTTTGTCTACCTCCAGCCTTCTGGAATATTCCCAGTCCCTGTAACGCAAGCTGTAAGGGTTGCTCATAGGCACCACTATCACATCCTTTTCAACGGAGCCACGTTTTACGCTCATTCTGACCTGCTTACCGGCCTGGTTGCGGATCAATTCTCCAATGTCCACAGCACTCAAAGCTGCCTTCCCATTCACACTGGTAATGACGTCCCCCACTTTGATGTCCAGATAGGGGTCGTCCAGTGGCGACTTTTCATCAGGATAGTCTGGATCAGCTTTATAAATGTAGTCGATGCTGTAGCCTCCTTTGCTGTCGTCTCTCGAACAGATGGCACCAAGGCTGGCCACCACTATGTTGAGCTCGTCTTCTCTCGTGTCGCCGCCTCTCACGCTGGTGTGCAGGGCAGAAAGCTCACCAACGAACCGACCGATGAGATCCGAAAGCTCTTCTCTTGTCGTTACCCGATCCACCAAAGGCAGGTATTTGGCATGCATAGCATCCCAGTTGACACCGTGCATGTTTTTGTCGTAGAAGTAGTCCCTTTCCATGCGCCAGGCATCAGTAAAGATCTGCTCCCAGTCTTCTTTAGGTGTAATGGCAAACTTCCAGCCGCTGAGGTCGATCTTCTTATCGTTCAAGTCAGCCACCTTACTGGTGCCCGCTTCAACCATGTAGTAATTCCTTTGTTTTACCACCAATATTTTCTCTCCATTCCCAGTTAGATCGAAGCCGTTGATGTCTTCAATCATCGTGACCAGCTTGGGGTCGTCGTTGGTGATCTTTACTACGCCAAGGTGCGTTTTGGCGCCAACCCCTGTTTCTCTACTCAGCATGTAAAGGCCTTTCTTTGTCACCTCAAGTCCTCTGTAGTTGCCCGGGCTAACGGGCACTTCTTCAATTCTTTGCGTAATGCCGTCTTTGTCTATTTTTATGGCAACCGCAGGCTTAGCTTCCTCCTTCTTATCACCTTCCTTACCATCAGGCTTGTCTGTTTTAACAGCTAATTCATCGTCAGGACGGAAGGGTGATCTCGTACCTTTTTGAAGGGATATGTGGTAAATCTTTTCCTTGGCATCAAAATACGGCTCTGGCTGTCTTGCTCCCCAGGGTGAGCCTACCAACGTGGTAAAGCTGCGATCCGATAAAAAATAGATGAATTTTCCATCGGGGCTCCAGGCAGGAAAAACGCTGTTCGCTCGGTCGGTAGTAATGGGGAAAGTATCACCCGTATCGACATTGGATACAAAAATCTGATCCATCGTATTGTCGGCCGACTGTACGAAGGCTATCCATTTGCTGTCGGGAGACCACGAAAACATGCCGATGCCTTCTTCGCCGGTTGAGATTCTTTTGCTGACTCCCGTTGCCAGATTCAGGACAAACATATGCCTCTCCAGGTCGTCGTAAGCCAGCCATTTTCCGTCGGGCGATGGCGCCCCTTTGTATCTTAGCACGGTGCCGTCTTTCGTGATAGCTTTCTGGGCACCAATGCCATTGGCAGGCATACTGATGAATTCAAACTCTCCGCTTTCGTCGGAAAGGGTGTAAATATTCTTGCCGTCGGCGGAGAAAACGGCATCTCTGTACCGAACGTCTTTTTTGTCAGTGAACTCCACTGTTCTGCCCGATTTCACCGGAACAGCGAAGACCCGCCCTCTGGCCGTGATCACAATTTTGTCTCCTTCCTTGTCAGGTGAAACAGAACTGATGTACTGAGCTGGATTGTCTACCCATCTTTCCCTGAGCTGATCCAGGTCCGTGGGAATCCTGATGTCGATTTTGGTTTGCGTGTCGTCAGGAATGCTGTAGTGCCAGATATCGGCGCCCCATTGGTAAACAATTTGGCCATTGTGGAGGCCAGCGTCCCGAACGTCAAAGTCTTTGTGAGTAGTGTGCTGGGTCAGGCCGCCACCGTTTTCGTTGATCGACCATATGTTCATGGTGCCGTCTCTGTCTGTGATGAAATAAACACGCCCATTGTACCACATGGGATGGTGGCTTTCGCCTGCATAGCCGAGTGTAAGCTGAACTGCCTCCGGGCTTCCTTCGGTATACTTCCAAATCTGTCGTGCAGTGCCTCCTTTGTACCTCTTGGTCACATTGCCGTGGTACGATGGCCTTACGAAGTATACCGTTTTACCTGTGGCGTCGAACGACGCTTCGCTGGCCTGCGCAAGTGGCACCCTGGATTTCTTTTTGGTGGCAGGGTCAATGGTTACCAGCTGACGGTCAGGCAGTGTGGCAAACGCTCTTGTATCGTACACTACTTTTCCGTCGGGCGTCCAGCAGTTCATCGTGGAGGCATCGCCCTCATAGGTCCAGCGGGTGGGTAAGCCACCGGAGATGGGCATGGTGTAAATCTCCTGCGGCCCTTCGTAGCTGGCCGAAAAGGCAATGGTGGTGCCGTCTGGAGAAATGGCAGCATCCGTTTCTTCTTCTGCGTGAGTGGTGAGTCGTTGCGCCAGGCCACCGGTAAGAGGCACTGTCCAAATATCGCCTTCGGCGGTAAACACTACGGTGTTGCCGTGGATATTGGGGAAGCGGTAGTAGCCTTCAACGCCCTGGGAGATTGAACTGTTGGCGATAAGTAATAGGGTTAAAGTAAAACCGTAGTTAATAGATAGGCGGAATTTCATTTTTGAGTTCATGGTTAATGGGTCGATAAATCAAAATAGTATGCCAGGCGAATGGCCTGTCGCATAGGGTGGAGATTGCGATGCTCAGGCAGTGATGTTGCAGCGCAAAGGAATAATTAGTTATTCAATTTAATATTTTCGCCAGAAACTGAACCTTCCATTTATGTATTTTTCACTCAAAGACGCAGAGGTTGGTTTACCCTCATTCCCACCTGCTGACGCCAAACTGATTAAGGTATTCTTCCAGCGGGCCCATGCCACTCAGGGTTCGTATTGAATCTATGTTTGTTGTATCGGCCAAAGGCCAAACATAAGTTGAGTCAAATCTCATGCCTGTGGTCGGGTCGGTTTTGTATTCAGTACGTACCTGGGTGCCGTAAATCTGAGGCTCTCCTCTGTGCATCAGGTATCTGTCCTGATACATGGCCGCAAGGCTCTTTTTTAGTTCATTTCTGCTGGCAGCATCAATGATAAGGTCATAGTATTTGTCCTGAATACTATCTGGAGCGTGCTGAAGCACATAAAAGGTTGCTCTGCCGGCAGAACCGCCCACCATTGATTCTCCGGGGTAGCCACCCACCATGTCAATGATCTCAACAATCCGCCTTACATTGGAAGAATCTGCCTGCCAGATTTTCTTTATTACTTCCTTTGCTTTCGGAGAGTTCCTACCACCAGTTTCTTCTATTGCCAGTAACTCTTTTCTGTACCTCTGGTCAATTTCCAAAATACTATCAAGCTCCACCGTTAGTTTTTCCTTGTCGAAACTTGGTTTTGGTTGACAGCCGAGGATAAATGATACGGAGGCTATTAGAAGGAAGTATCTTTTCATGGCTCTGGGTTCATTTTGCAGTGAACTTAAGAAAGAAAATGTGAAAATGGTATTTATTGAAAACCTGGAACTTATACTTTGTCTGCTACTTTAGCACCTCTTTCAAAAACGCCACCATCTTATCAGTAAACTGCGGCTTGTCATACTCCTGCGTGCCATGGCCAGCGCCATACACCACTTCAAACTGCACCCTCACGTGATTTGCCTCGCAAGCACCCACCAGCTCCAACGACTGGTTGATCGGTACCTGAATATCCTGTTCACCATGCGCAATGAAGATCGGTGGGTCGGTAGGGTCAACCTGATAAACAGGACTGGCCAGCTTTGCCAGGTCTGGCACTTGTTCTACAGGCTTGCCCAGCAGGAGAGCCAGTGCTGGTGCCCGCACACTGATGCCGTGTGGGGTTGACTGACTCAGGATGGTTGTAAAGTTGGTGGGGCCGTACAGGTCAATGGTTGCCTGCACGTCGGAGCTTGTGGTCAGGAAGTCGCCAAGAGTACCTTCCAGTTCCTTGTTTCCGTTGGTAGTGCCGATTAATGCAGCCAGGTGCCCACCTGCGGAGGAGCCCGCCACGATAATTTTGTCAGACCTGTACCCATATTTTTTGGCATTAGCCCTCAGGTAGCGAATGGCAGCCTTGACATCGTGCGCCATGGCCGGAAAGGGTGCCTCCACGCTCAGTCGGTAGTCGACGCTTGCCAGGGCATAACCATTTTCGAGCAGCCCTTTGGGTGGGTTTTCTTTTGAACCCGAATGCCAGGCGCCTCCATGCACCCACACCACCAGGTAAGGGTTAGGCGAATTTTCAGGCAGGTATATATCGACTAGCAGGTCCCTGCCTGTTTTTGCATAAACAATGTTCTTGTACTGCTGTCCGACAACCAGCTGCGTGGATAGAAGTAGCAGTAGCGCTGTCACCAGGGTTGTTTGTGTGGTATACTTTCTCATCATGTTGCAGATTAGCAGTTCATCTCTATTTCTGGATGGGACTTATGGGAAAACAGCGGCTATAGCTTCTTCCGCTATCCTCTCATCTTCCGATTCGGTGAGTCCGCTGATGCCGATGCCACCAATTACTTTTTCATTTTGGACAATTGGGAGGCCACCACCAAAGCCGGTAATGCCAGTATCGGTCCAGTAGCCTTGTTCACGATTAACGGTGCGCATAAATTCTCCCATGGACCTGGTTGATTTCCAGTCCCTGGCGCTGGTGTAAGCCTTACTTTGGGCGATTTGGGCTGTGGCTGGATTGGCACCGTCCATGCGAAGAAAGGAGATGAGCTCCCCTTCAGTGCCTGTTATGGCTACAGCGATGCTTTTATCGATTTCTTTAGCCAGCTCTACGGCTTTTGCAACGAGCTTGAGGGCTTCTTCCGCACTTACTTTCTGAATCGTATGCATTTACACTTAGTGGGTTTAAGTTATTTGTGTCTTTTACGTGGTAAGCC
This sequence comes from Imperialibacter roseus, assembly GCF_032999765.1. Lineage (GTDB taxonomy): Bacteria > Bacteroidota > Bacteroidia > Cytophagales > Cyclobacteriaceae > Imperialibacter > Imperialibacter roseus. Next base: position 933,111 of record NZ_CP136051.1, read on the forward strand.
CTGAAAATAGGCATAATATTAAACTTTTGCCCGAGCCTTTGAGCCAAAGGTGTGTAGAGCGTGCCACCGGCCTGCCATTGAGCCGACCGGATTTTCATTATCAGCCTGAAGTGGCTATTATTGTCTGAAACCATATTTTCCACAAGTCATCAATAACAATGACACAGCAAAAAGTTAGATGGGGCATTATAAGCACCGCCAAAATTGGAATGACCAAGGTGATACCTGGCATCAAAAAAAGTGAGTTTTGCGACGTAGTGGCGATCAGCTCCAGAAACCAGTCTGCTGCTGATGAGGCGGCTAAGAAACTGGGCATACCGAGGGCTCATGGCTCCTACGAAGCGCTGCTGGCCGACCCTGCGGTAGATGCCATTTACAATCCATTGCCCAATCATTTGCATGTGGAATGGACGATCAAGGCCATAGAAGCTGGCAAGCATGTGCTGTGCGAAAAGCCGGTGGGTTTGGGTGCCACAGAAGCCGAGCAACTATTGGCGGTAAGCAAAAAGCATCCTCAGCTCAGGGTAATGGAGGCCTTTATGTATCGATTCCATCCGCAGTGGGTGAAGGCAAAAGAGCTGGTGAAGTCGGGCGCCATTGGGGAAGCCAAAATGGTGCAGTCTTTCTTTTCTTATTACAATGTTGACCCCAACAATGTCCGTAACCAGGCCGATATTGGCGGCGGCGGATTGATGGACATTGGCTGCTATTGCATTTCGTTTCCCAGGTTCCTTTTTAGTGAAGAACCAACACGGGCTGTGGGCCTGTTGGATTTTGATCCGGTGATGAAAACGGACAGAATAGCTTCGGGGCTGCTCGATTTTTCAGGTGGAAAATCAGCCACCTTCACGTGCTCTACGCAACTCATGCCGTATCAGCGCTGTATAGTGTTTGGCACTGAGGGTTATGTGGAAATAGAAATACCAGCCAATGCACCGCCCGACACTCCCTGTCGGATCTGGCTGGTGACGAAGGAAAAAAAGGAAGAAATCATGCTCCCTGTTGCTGACCAGTATACCTGTCAGGCTGATGTTTTTGCGAAGGCCATACTCGACAACAAACCAGTACCGACACCCCTGGAAGATGCCGTTAACAACATGAAGGTGATTGATGCTATTTTCGAAAGTGGTAAAAGCAAAAGTTGGGTGACGATTTGATCACCCACTTTTCGGCTAAGCCTTCACTAACATTTTACCAGTATTGTGTCCTTTAAACAAGCCCAATAGCGCTGTTGGTAGCTGATCGAATCCATCAATAATAGTTTCAGTCGTTTTTAGTTTGCCCTCTTTCACCCATTGAGCCAGATGTTTGAAACCTTCCGGGTATTTGTCTTGAAAATTGAAAACGATAAAGCCCTGCATAAGCACGCTTCTCGTAAGCAGCATAGGCTGTAAGCGAGGCCCGGAAGCCATTTCAGTATTGTTGTACAACGAGATCTGTCCACACAGCGGTATGCGAGCATGAAAGTTAATATTGCTGATCACAGCATCTGAAATAGGGCCTCCCACGTTATCAAAATAGATATCAACTCCATTGGGACATGCCTCTTTTATGGCCAATCGCATGTTGGGCGTGGTTTTGTAGTTGATCGCTTCGTCAAAGGCAAATTCTTTTTTGATCAGCGCCACCTTTTCGTCTGTGCCGGCGATACCCACTACTCTACAGCCATGGATTTTGGCCATTTGCCCTACCAACACTCCAACGGCGCCCGCAGCACCCGACACCACCACCGTTTCTCCCGCCTTCGGCTTCCCAATATGCATAAGACCGAAATAGGCAGTAAGCCCCGGCATTCCCAAAATACCGAGGTAGTAGCTGGCGGGTGCAATCGTCGTGTCAACTTTCCTTAATTCCTTCTCATTGGCTACGATCTGTTGCTGCCACGAAAGCATGCCAAGCACCACATCCCCTTCTTTGAAAAGGTCAGACTTGCTTGAAAGCACTTTGGCTACTACGCCGCCGTAAAAGGGCTTGCCTACCTCAAAGGGTGGGGCATACGACTTGGCATCACTCATGCGGCCACGCATATAGGGGTCGACCGAGTAGTACAATCCCTGTAGAAGTACCTGGCCTGCGTGCAGTGCGGGTACCTCTGTGGTTTCAAACCTGAAAGTGTCTTTGGTGGGGGTTCCAACGGGTCTGGCGGCCAGAACGATTTGTTGCGTAGTCATGCTTGAGTGTTTGAAGGTAAAGGTATAAGAAAAGCGGTGATTCGATGAATGCTCACCCACCTATTGAAACTTCAATTCTTGAGCAGTCTGGCGGGATTATGCTTTTTGGTGATCGTATTCACCAAAAAGCATAACTATTGGTGAATACGATCACCAAAAGTCATGTTTTGAACCAGAAGCACACCCAACTATTGACCCCCACTGAAAACTGCAGGATACTGTAGTCGTTTAGATCTTTTCGATCTTCTCCCTTGTAAGTTCACCGGGATTATTCCCTGTGTTAACCGTTGAAGCAGGCTCAAACAACATCACGGAAACTTCTTTTTCAGCCACAGGCCGGTGCTCCACGCCTCTGGGTACAATGAGGAATTCATTTTCGTGGATCATGATGGTTTTATCCCTGAATTCCATTTTCAGCTCCCCTTTGATCACGTAAAACAATTCGTCTTCGTCGTCGTGCTTGTGCCACACAAACTCACCGAGGAGCTTGGCCAGTTTCACATGCTGGCCATTGAGCTCGCCCACAATGCGTGGGTGCCAGTGGTCAGAGAACAGGGAGAGTTTTTCGTTGATGTTGATTAGGTCAGCTTTCATTGGAAAAGTTGGAGGCAGGTTTTTTTGACAAATTTACCACTCTAGCTTCAACAGAGAAATGCCTTGCCTTGGAAGCTTCATACTGATGGTAAGTTTTTTGTTTTTCACATCCATCCATTCAGGTGAGCCATATAGTTTAAGCTGTCCTGCTTCTTCGAGAGTTGCCATTTGTTCGCTTGTAGGGTTTTGCGGACTTCCCATTTCTTTCCACACAGTGTAAGAGTTGCTGTGCTCCTGATCAATTCGGTAGTGGGTGAGCAAGATTCTTCCATCTGTTGGAAAACCCCCGATATTTATTTTAACGGGAGAGTCTTCCACGGCCAGGTCATTGGTGTCGTGATAGTTCCAAATCATTACTGTAGCTGCTTTTTGCGACTTTGAAGCCAATGCATTGACGTCAGGTGCCGGGCCTCGCACACTTTCATCCCGGACTTTGACGTAGTCGTAGCTTAAGTTGTCCTGACTTACTTCCACTCTTTGGTCTTCCATCATGCCAAACATGCGGAAGGTATTGAGCACTGGCTTATCGACGCCATTAGTAGCCATGTCTCTGAAACCGGCAAACCAGGGCTGCTCTTCGAATTCGAAACCCCAGGTAATGGCCCCAAGGAGGTTGACGCCGTGGTGTTTGGCGAGGTCGTATTTTCTGGCAAAGGCGGCAGCTGTATAGGCCGCATACATGGTGCCGTTGCGGTAAGCATTGTGTGGGTAATCGGCTTCTGAGCACGCCGCACACCCTTCTGGATCTGACTCGCCAATCAGAATAGGTAAGTGTTTGAGGGTCGGGTAGGAGGCTACGACTTCAAACCCTTTGTCGATATCACGCAGCTGAGTACCTATGTTCATTTGCACCATGCCGTCCACCACTTTCGGACTGCCTTTTGCATGGAACGAAATAAAGTCCAGAGGAGAGCCGGTTTTGCCAGTCACGTAGTTTTTACCGGACACTACATGATCGAGAAATGTCCGGAGAAACTCTTCGGCTTTGTCCCAGTCCGGGCCTGTGGTTTCCGGGCCACCTACTTTGGCTGTTGGCAATGCTCGTTTTACGGCATCGGCACTGTAGTCATACAGCTTGATATACTCCTCAGTGGTGCCCTGCCAGTAGCCGATATTAGGCTCGTTCCACAGCTCCCAGTACCAGCTTTCCACTTCTTCTTTTCCATACCGATCCACAGAGTGAGTTACCCACTGGTAAACCAGCTCAGCCCACTTTTTATAGTCTTTAGGCGGATAAGCCCAGCCTGTGTAAATGTCGTTGTACTCTGCGCCGGGCTTCCAGTAATGCCGATAAGGCTCAGGTTTGCTCGAAAGTGCCTGTGGCATGAATCCGATTTGAGCGAAGGGTTTCATGCCCCGCTCGATATAGGTGTCGAATATCCTGTCGACGATCGTCCAGTCATAAATGGGTCGACCTTTTTTATCTTCAGTATAGGCATTGGTGGAGCCCCATTTCAGCCCGTAGGTACCTTCGCCTGTAACAAGCAGGCTATGGGCACGCACATACACTGGTACCTTGCTGAGCTTCGCTATTTCCGAAAGCAGCTTTTGCCCATCTTTCATATACGTGTAATTGGGCTCGTCGTAGCCCCACCAGGACCATATGGGCAGCAGTTCGCCCACTTCGTTAGACAGGTCAACCTGGATGGTTACAGGTTCAACGGCGTATTGGGCGGAGGAATGATAGGTGGAAATAGAAAAGAGTAGGAAGCATACTGGCTTCCACAAAACCAATGATTTTGATATGGCCATTAGAAGAGGTGTTGGATGTAGCAGTCAGCCTAATGTAAACAAAATTACTGGCTTGCTGTAGCTACAACTTCACAAAACTAAGGTTGACCGAATTTTGGATCAGAAAAGAAGGAAGTAAAAAGCCAGGCTGATTGCGGCCACAGTTGCCACCAGCAGCATTCTTTTTTTAGTAGTACGTCGCTTGTTATCAACCGCCAGTTGTGCTCTCAGGGATGCGAGGTATTGAGTGCTTGCCTTTCTATAAACCGGAGCCTTTCTGGAAATGATGGAATCGGTGATGTAAGCTGTGTCGAAGTTTTTGTAAGGCCCTGCACCTTTTCCTTTCAGGAGTGATCTATTGTTCCTGAGGGTTTTAATCGCATCGATGGCAAAACCTGCGCCGTGCATAGGGAATGAGGTTGTTTCTTCTTTTAACGGCGCAAGATTGCCTCAGGTTGCTGGCTTGGCATGAAGGAAAATAGCTTCTGTTGCCATCTATTTTCCTCCCGGAAACCATTCCTCATCAAAAGCGCTTCTTAGCTCCTTTAATTTCTCATCATACTTGGGATTGGCCGTAAAATGTGTCATTTCGTGGGGGTCGTTGTTAAGGTCGATCAGGTTTTCCTCTATACCCACCACGTCGTACCGCAGGTATTTGAGGCCATCTGCTGACACCACCATCTTTCCCACCTGACTTTCTACGCCGAGATGCTCCCGCCAGTCCACTTTCTTTCCTTCGAACAAAGGCCGCAAGCTCCTTCCCCGGGGATCTGATTTTCCGTCGATGCCAGCGTAGTCGCACAGGGTGGGCAGCAGATCCAATCCGTTGGATATCAGATGGGTGCTGTCGACCCTTGCCGCCGGAATCTGGCCTTTCCACATGGCCAGAAAGGGGACGTTCGCTGCCTCCTCATATAGAAGACTTTTGTGCTCCAGCCGGTGTGATGCATCCATTTCGCCGTGGTCGCTGGAAAGCAAAACCAAGGTATTTTCTTCCTGTCCGCTGGCTTTCAGTGCGTCCAAAATTGTTTGAATCTGCCTGTCAACCACCTCTGTAAGGCGGTGGTAGGCCCAGCGATGCATGCGCCATTGTTTTTCGGTGTAGTGCTCACGGGCCTGCTTCTGAAAATTTCTTTGATCAACCCGCCAGCTAATGGCGGCCGGTTCATTTTCCTGAGGTTCAAAATTAGGTGGTAGTGGAGGGCAATGCTTGCTGAAAAACTCTTCTTCACTTATACCCTCAGGCAGCTTTAGCGCCTCGTCGAGTGTGGCTAATTCTGTTTCGCCAATTTCGAGCAGCCGCTTTTCCTGCTGTGTTTCCGCAAAATCCCGAATGGCCATGTAGCAAATGTCGTGTGGATTGATCAGCGACACCACCAAAAAGTAGGGCTTTTCATGGGGTGTGGAAATGTACTTTGCTGCCTCCAGGGCCAGCTCGTCTCGCTCATCGTTTGTGATGTCGGTGAAGCCAAGCACTTCCGGCGTGAGTGACTTTGGTAGGTGTTCCTTTCCGCCAAACACCAGGTCGTATCCGGCCGCTTTCAGGTAAGCTGCTATGGTGGTGCTTTGCACGTTTACCGACACGTCAGGAATCCTCATGGCTCCAACATTTTCCCGCACCGGCTGACCATTAGCGTCATTGAAGTAGCCCGGAAATCTGCCAGTCATCATGCTTACTCTGGAAGGTGTGCAAACAGGGTTGGTCACATAGGCCCGGGTAAACCTAATGCCATTGGCGGCTATGTAGTCCATGGCTGGCGTCTTCAGCCACTGGTTGCCGACGCAGCTCATCATGCTGGCATTTTGCTGGTCGGTATAGATATAGATGATGTTCGGTTTTTGACTAACCTTTTCGGATTCGTTACCGCACCCGTAAACGGCGGTTGCCAGTAACACGATGGCGAGTTTTCTTATTTTATCCATTGTGTCAAACTGTATGCGAGTGTTAAATTTTTTGTAAGAACCGCTTTGACGAAGATGCCGACTGCAAGAACAGTGACCTGGTTTTTTAACGTACTTTTCACTGTTTTTCGAGTGTTATTACTGACAATCCAATATAATCAATTGCACAAGGTAACCGGGTAGTTTTTCAAATTTTGTGCAAGCTTGCCGGTTAACTCTTTACAAATTCTCACTATTGGGCGCTGTTTTTTGCACGATTAGCAACCTCCTACAAGGCTTTTTTTAAATCTTCAGCAAAACTTCAGAATTACTCCCGAAATACTTCAGAATCAGTAGATGAATTTTGTTCAGTCAAAAGTGACAACTGAAATAATCAAGTTTTTTGGAGAATCAAGAACGCAAAATTATTATGAATAAAACGCTCATGTTCGTGGGTTTGTGTGCCCTGTTGTGCTACACAAGCTGTGAATCGCACAAGGAAAAAGAGGAGGAAGAAACTAAATTTTTAGTGACTAGTCCGTTGAGGATGGACACAACCGTTACAAAAGATTACGTGTGTCAAATTCGGTCCGTACAGCACATTGAACTTCGGGCACTTGAAAAAGGCTATTTGCAAAAAATATACGTGGACGAAGGGCAGCGTGTAAAAAAAGGGCAGCTAATGTTCCAGATAATGCCCAAACTATATGAAGCGGAGCTCCAAAAGGCACAAGCTGAGGCCAGTTTTGTTGAAATTGAGTACCAGAACACAAAACGACTTGCCGAAAGTAATGTGGTAGCACCAAATGAGCTGGCCTTGGCCAAAGCCAAATATGATAAAGCAATGGCTGAGGTATCGCTGGCTGAAGTTCACCTGGGATTCACCCAAATCAGGGCACCTTTCGATGGGCTTATGGATCGTTTTCACGTAAGGCAGGGTAGCCTTGTCGACGAGGGAGACCTGTTGACAAACCTTTCGGACAATAGCAAAATGTGGGTCTACTTTAATGTTCCGGAAGCAGAGTATCTGGAATACGAATCCAGTGTTAAATCTGAAGACAAGATGGAGGTTGGTCTCTTGATGGCTAACAACAGGCTGTTCAACCACAGAGGCGTGGTGGAAACCATTGAGGCGGACTTTAACAACGAAACCGGCAATATTGCTTTCAGAGCAACCTTTCCGAACCCCAATGGATTACTCAGGCATGGCGAGACAGGCAATATACAAGTGACGGTAGACCTTAAGGGCGCCCTGCTTATCCCTCAGAAGTCGACTTTCGAAATCCTTGACAAAAGATATGTTTATGTGATCGACGAGGAGAATAAGATCAGGTCAAGGGCAATAACCATTTCAGCCGAAATGCCGCACATTTATGCCGTTCAGAGCGGGTTGGAAGTAAACGATAAAATCCTTCTGGAAGGGCTGAGGCTGGTCAGAGAAAATCAGGAAATAAGTTTTGAATTGAAGGATCCGGCAGAAGTACTGTCGCATTTAACGCTGTATGCGGAATAATCAGCATCCTTAAAATCCAGAAGAAATGTTTAGTAAAATAATTCATAGGCCCGTTTTTGCCATTGTAATTTCGGTCATTATCGTTTTTGTAGGTTCGCTGGCTATTAAGCAGCTGCCTATCTCGCAATTTCCCCAAATTGCCCCAACAACCGTAAGTATTTTCATTGCTTACCCGGGTTCCAGTGCCGACGTGCTGGTTAAGTCGACGCTCATTACCCTTGAAAACTCCATCAACGGTGTTCAGGGAATGAGGTACATGACTACCGATGCCACCAGTGCTGGCGAAGCCACAGTCACCATCATCTTTGAACCAGGAACGGATCCCAACCAGGCGGTTATCCGGGTGAAGACCAGGGTGGACCAGGTGATGCCTCTTTTGCCCGCACTTGTACAACGTGAAGGGGTTATCATCACTCCCATCCAGCCCAGTATGTTAATGTATGTGAACCTCTACAGTACTGAGGAAGGGTTGGATGAAAAATTCCTGTACAACTACGCCAACGTTAAAATGATTCCTGAAATAAACAGGATCAATGGTGTGGCCAGAACGCAGATATTGGGTAGCCGCACCTACGCTATGCGGGTGTGGCTCAACCCTGACCGCATGAGGGCCTACAATATCTCTATTGAGGAAGTAATGGAGGCTCTTGCCGAACAAAGCATTATTGGTCGTCCGGGTAGAATAGGCCAAAGTTCAGGTATCGCTGCGCAGTCGTTAGAATACGTACTCACATATAAAGGCCGGTACAACAAGCCGGAAGAATACGAGCAAATCATTGTTCGGGCGAATGCTGAAGGTGAAAGCATACACCTGAAGGACATTGCCACAATTGAGCTGGGTAGCGAGTTTTTTGACATTTATTCTAACCTGGATGGGCATCCTTCTGCGGCTATTGTATTGAAGCAGAACTACGGCAGCAACGCCAGTGAAGTTATTGCTGAGGTGAAGGCGAAGCTTGAAGAAATGAGAGTCAGTTTCCCTCCCGGAGTGGACTACAAAATCAGTTACGACGTATCCAAGTTTCTGGACGCCTCCATTGAGCAGGTGACCCACACTTTGCGTGATGCCTTTATCCTGGTGGCCCTGGTAGTGTTTGTATTCCTTGGCGACTGGCGCTCCACGCTCATACCGATTCTGGCTGTTCCTGTATCCCTCATCGGTGCATTTTTTGTCATCCAGTTTTTTGGGCTTTCTATCAACCTGGTGACACTGTTTGCTCTTGTGCTGGCCATTGGTATAGTGGTGGACGATGCCATTGTGGTGGTGGAAGCTGTCCACGCCAAAATGGAAGAGGAGCACCTTTCTCCTTACAATGCCGTGAAAAAGGTAATGGGGGAGATCAGTGGAGCGATTATCGCCATCACCATGGTAATGGTGTCGGTGTTTCTGCCAATTTCGTTTATGACCGGCCCGGTGGGCACCTTCTACCGGCAATTCTCTATTACGATGGCCAGCTCGATTGTGATTTCGGCGGTGATAGCACTTACACTTACACCGGTATTGTGCGCCATGCTGCTGAAGAACACACACGGGCAACCCAGAAAGAGAACACTGATGAACCGGGCACTCGATAGTTTCAACAGTGGCTTCGAAAAAGTAACTGGAAAATACACGGGCTTGCTAAGGCTGATAGTTAACAGAAGAGCGCTTACTTTCATCATTTTGGGAGTATTCTGCGCAGGTATATTCTTTGAAAATGAAATTCTGCCAGCTGGATTTATCCCCAGCGAGGACCAGGGCACTATTTACGCTATCATCCAAACACCTCCGGGTGCCACCCTCGAAAGAACCAATCAGGTGTCTCAGCAGCTTCAGAAAATTTGCGAGGAAATTGATGGTGTGGAATCCGTTTCTTCGCTGGCTGGCTACGAGATCATGACAGAAGGTCGGGGCTCCAACGCAGGTACTTGTTTGATCAACCTCAAGCCCTGGTCGGAGCGGAAGCATTCGGTGAAAGAGATCATGGAAGAGCTGGAGGAGGAGTCGAAAGGCCTGGGGGCTATTGTCGAATTCTTCGAGCCGCCTGCTATCCCCGGGTTCGGGTCTTCCGGAGGTTTTTCCATGCGTTTGCTGGATAAAACTACGGACACCGACTACCAGGAGTTTGATAAAATAAACAAGGAGTTCATGGACAACATGAGCAAGCGCCCGGAGCTTACTGGTTTGTTTACCTTCTTCGCTGCTAACTATCCTCAGTACGAGCTGTTGATAGATAACGAACTGGCCATGCAAAAGGGCGTTTCGATCGGCAAGGCAATGGAAAACCTGAACATACTTATAGGGAGTACCTACGAGCAAGGCTTTATCAGGTTCGATAGGTTTTTCAAGGTGTATGTTCAATCTGCACCGGAGTTTAGAAGACTTCCCTCCGATGTTTTGAACTTGTTCGTGAAGAATGACCGGGAGGAAATGGTACCCTACTCATCGTTCATGACACTTGAGAAGAAGCAGGGGCCTAACGAGATTACCCGCTACAACATGTACAACTCGGCTGCCATCAGGGGACTACCCGCACCGGGATATACGACCGCCGATGCTATTCAGGCCATTACTGAAGTGGCAGCCCAAACGTTGCCGAAAGGGTATGACATCGCCTGGGAAGGTCTTTCTTACGATGAATCAAAAAGAGGGAATGAAGCACTGTATGTCTTCATCATTGTGGTACTGTTCGTCTACTTTGTGCTGGCAGCTCAGTACGAAAGCTTCCTTTTGCCTCTGGCGGTAATATTCTCCTTGCCAGTTGGGGTGTTTGGCTCCTTCCTGTTCCTTAAGGTAATGGGGTTAGACAACGATATTTATGCACAGATTGGTCTCATTATGCTGGTGGGCTTGCTGGGTAAAAATGCAGTGTTGATTGTGGAATTTGCAGTTCAGAAACGGCGACACGGAGCAACAATTTTTGAAGCAGCCATTGAAGGTGCCAGGGTACGTTTCCGGCCTATCCTGATGACATCATTTGCCTTCATTGCCGGTTTGATTCCTCTGGTGATTGCCACAGGTGCGGGCGCCATAGGTAACCGAACCATCGGCTCATCGGCCCTCGGCGGTATGCTCTTTGGAACCATATTCGGTGTGATCATCATTCCGGGACTGTACTACATTTTTGGAAAACTAGCGGACGGCCGTCAGCTGATCAGGGATGAATACGACAGGCCTCTGAGTGAGGAGCCCCAACACACACATTCGAAAGAAATAAATTGATTATCATGTTGAAACGAATCATATATAGATGGGTTGGAGTGGCCTGCCTTTCCTTAGCGGTTTGGGCCTGTAAAACGCCCGACTTAGTACAAAAAACAGAGAGCAAGGCAGTGCCTGTGAGCTACAGCAGCTCGCAGGACACCACCAACACTGGCAAGGTTCGGTGGCAGGACTATTTTACTGACCCGTACCTGATCTCCCTGATTGACACAGCTTTGCAAAACAACCAGGAGTTGAACATTGTGTTGCAGGAAATTCAAATTGCCAGAAACGAAGTGCAAGCCAGAAAAGGAGAGTATTTACCTTTCGTAGGCTATGGTGCGGGTGCCGGTGTTGACAAGCCAGGCCGTTACACGAGCAAGGGCTCCAGCGAGGCGACCACGGAAATTAAGCCGGGAAAGGAAACGCCAGATCCGCTGCCCGATTTCATGGCGGGGCTGTATGCTTCATGGGAAGTGGACATTTGGCACAAGCTGCGCAATGCAAAGAAGTCAGCTTTCAACAGATACCTGGGAACCGTGGAGGGCAAGAACTTTCTGGTAACCAACCTGATTGCCGAAATTGCCAACTCCTACTACGAACTGCTGGCGCTGGATAATCAGCTGAGAATAGTGCAGCAGAACATTGAAATACAAAGCAATGCGCTCGAAATCGTGAGGCTACAGAAGCAGTCGGCCCGGGTAACTGAGCTGGCCGTTCGCAGGTTTGAGGCGCAGGTACTCAACACCAGAAGCCTTCAGTTCGGTATTCAGCAGCAGATCATCGAAACTGAGAACAGGATCAACTTTTTGGTGGGCCGGTTTCCGCAACCCATCCAGCGCAATTCACAAAACTTTATTGACCTGGTACCCAACGTATTGAATGCTGGTATTCCCGCTCAGCTGCTCGAAAATCGCCCCGATGTAAGGCAGGCCGAGTTAGACCTGATAGCAGCTAAACTGGATGTGCAGGTGGCCAAAGCCAGGTTCTATCCTTCGCTGGGCCTTTCTGCAGGCTTGGGCTTTCAGGCATTTAACCCGATTGACCTGGTAAAAATGCCTGAGTCGCTGATATATGGACTGGCGGCTGATTTGGCGGGGCCGCTGATCAACAAAAATGCGATCAAGGCAGCTTATTCAAGCGCTAATGCCATGCAGATACAAGCGGTGTATAATTACGAGCGAACCATATTGACCGCTTACATTGAAGTGGCTAATCAGCTGTCCAATATTGGCAATCTGGCAAACACTTTCGAACTGAAATCACTTCAGGTCGATGCCCTAACCGAGTCGGTCGACATTTCAAGCAATCTGTTTCGCTCAGCCCGTGCCGATTACATGGAGGTGCTGCTGACTCAACGAGATGCGCTGGAATCAAGGTTTGAGCTGATTGATACCAAAATGGCGCAAATGCACGCCGTGGTAAATGTGTATCAGGCGCTGGGTGGTGGATGGAGGTAAGCACCACCACCAAATGTAAGAAATGGAGCTGTTTGGGTTAGGAAGAAAGGTTGATCGATTGTAGTAACAGTAGTAGAACAACTCCACAAAAGGCCTCCGAAGTCGAAAGATTTCGGGGGCTTTTTTTGTTTTGGCGGTCTGGATTAAAAGCAGAGTGGCACCCGGCCATGAAGTGGATTTCTTTATTCAGACTTCATTGCTTTCGTAAGATTTTAACAATCCTGCTATAAACCACCTCTGATAAATTCCAGTTGTAGCCATCAAAATTGGTTGTACTAGTGAATTGAATAACAACTGTGTCAATGTCCTTGTGGTATTTGGCGATGCTCTGATAGCCGACGAGTAGCCCCGTATGTTCATACTCGTAGATGGAGGAATAGATTTCCTGTTCCCCTTCATTGAACACCGACCCATCGTTCAATGCTCTTATGAATGTGCCAACATCCTCTGCCGCAGCTATCATTAAGCCCGTATCTTCATATTTAAAGTCTTCATCAATACCTACATAATAGCCACTCATCACATCGGCTATATCCACTTCACTGAGCGAGCCAAAAGTTTTTTTCAGCCCAAGTGGTATCAAAATCTCCTCCTTTATATACTGCTGATGGCTATAACCCACCACTTTGTCAATGAGGTCAGAAATCAACATGTAATTGGTATTTGAATAGCCATAGTCTTCACCCGGTTCAAAGTCAGCTGGTAAATCCAATGCGTACTCAAGTGTTTCCTGTTTGTTTTTTGGAGGGTTTTTCCAATAATCGGGGTGGTCAACAAAATTGGGAATACCACTCCGATGCTGTAGCATGAGCCTCAGGGTTATTTTGTCTGAATTTTCAATTCTTCCGGCAAGCGCTGGAAAGTACTCAGCAAGTGTTTTATCCAGAGACAAACGTCCGTCTTTGACTAATTTCGTGGTAGCCACAGCCACATATAGCTTGGTAATGCTGGCAATCTTGAACAAGGCGTGCGGGTTGGCAGGTATTTTGGCTTTTCGATCATGCCAGCCTGCAGCGTAAAAGCCAGGTTCCTTACCAGCCTGATCTACATAAACAATGATTCCGTCAAATCCATGATCAAGCGCTTCGTCTACTTGTGCCTGAACTGTATCAGGCAGGGGTAGTATCCAGGCCCATACGATAGGCCACGGCACAAAGTACAGTGAGCCTATGCTTGCCAGAATAAATACTATTCTGAGTACTCGTTTTATATTGTTCATATTTGACACTGTAAGAGTTTGTTTACTTTTCTACTATTAAATTCTCAGCATACCTTAGTGCTGAAGCCAGCAGATTGCTTCGATTCCTTGCTTTTTGCTTAAACTCATCAAGCATGTCTTGCTTGATCATCCGTCCCCGTACCATCACCATTTGGGGGTTCCTAAGCACTTCCAGGCGATCCAGAGGATTGTCTTTTGTCAGAATGAAATTGGCTAGCTTTCCAATTTCAATACTTCCCTGGTTACTTAAGAAATCATGGGTTTCTGAGGGATTAATTGTGGCCGTTTGAAGCGCCTGATAGTTACTCATGCCCGCTTGTGTGTAGAAATTCAGTTCCTCGTGCAGGGAATAACCCGGCGGTGTTACACCAATGCCAGCATCCGTGCCGGCAACGATCTTCACCTGTCGTTCATGCAATTTCTTGATAGCAAGCAAATGGAAATCGTGTTGGTCTTTGATCCTGCTCACTATGGTTGAATCACTGCTCTTTGTGCCTGCCCAGCGATCAAACTGTGCCTGGCTGTCTACGGCACGAATGAGTGGGTTCATGTTTTTCAGTGCTTCGGACTGTAGGATATTCTCCTCCGTCAGCAGTCTGTAAATATTATGATAGACCACCAGTGTGGGGCAGAGTTTGGTATTTGGGTGGGCGGCAAACAAATCGACAACAGTGTCCAGTTGAGTAGTGTCCAAACGGTAGTTCAGCGGTAGCTGCACAATGTCTTCTGCATGCTCTATCGTCACAATTTCTGGTTTGAAATGGTAGCTGTAGGGTACCTTTGGCGTTGGATGAGTAACAATGTCGAATTTTAATTCCCCAGACTTTTCTATCACCGCATCGAACAGTTCACCTGTCAGGCCATAATAGGTCTTGATGAAATCATACCCTCGTTCTTTGTATTCGGCAACCTTTGAATAGGCCTCTTCGGCAGTGAACAACTGAAGATTATCATCGCCCATATACTGGGGGCCCGTGAGTTTGGGGCCGGAAGTGAAAAACAAAGGCCCAATGACCTCTTCGTTACTTATGGCTTTTTTCATACGCAGGTGCATCGGTTGCCCCCACAGATTTCTTACAGTAGTGACACCATTTGCCAAATAAAGACCAAGCTCATACTCGTCCCACACATGAACATGCATGTCGACCAGACCCGGCGTAAGGTACCCTCCTCCGGCATCAAACACTTTTGCTGTTGAGTCGGTTATTGCATCTGCTATCCTGGCAATCACTCCATCCTGAATAAGCACCATTTGATTCAGAAGCACTGTGTCGGCGGTCATTGGCACAATATTGACGTTTGAGATCAGGTAAGTGTTGGATTCAAGTGCTGGATTGCCTGTGACTTCCAGGTAGGCGGTCCCCCTTTTATCAATAATCAAAGCTCCGGCTGCGACCAAAACCATCATCAAAATCAGAACGCCAACGGCCAGAGCAGTTATTTTCAAAATTTTCATGCTATCTACGTTTCAGTTTGTCAAAAAACATTTATCTCCTTTAAAACCAGTTAAAATACAAATCTCATCCCGGCCATGCTCTTAAAAGCGGTTTTTTTCGCCATTTTAACCGGTGTAGTCGATTGCGTACGTTTTTTGGATACTAATTCCCTATCCTGATAATTTTACCATTGGATTTTCGCAGGTCGCTTCTCTCAATCAGTGCGATGATGTCTCCGCCAGGAAGTTGTTTGACTGTCCTGACTCTTCCTTTTATCGACAAGCCAAAAGTTTCGCCCGTTTTGTGGTTGTATTTCATCAGCCTTCTAAAGGCCAGCGAACCAAAAATAAAATAGTCGTTCCAGTCCGAAATATTGCTTTCGCTCACCTTTAACAAACAGGCAGGCGCAACAGCCTGTCCACCGTCTCGGGTTGGCACCGTCCAGTAGTGCGCTGGGAAAACAGTAAACTTGGCAGCTGAATCTTCGGAAATAGTAGATACCCACGCACCGTCGTAGTTGATGCCGTAAGTGAAAAGCGGCCAACCGTAGTTCTTTCCTTTCTCTATTATGTTGAACTCATCCCCGCCTTTGGGACCGTGTTCAATCCCAAAAAGGGTGTGGGTGGATGCTTCAAAAAACAAACCCTGCACGTCCCGGTGCCCATAGCTCCAAATGGTGGTAGGGGAAGCATACCCATCGAAGACGGGATTATCTGCAGGGACACTTCCATTATCCATTAACCGGTGAATCTTTCCTGCGTCATGGTTGAGGTCTTGTGCATGCAACACTGGATACTCACTAGTTGAGAAGTCGGAATTGCCGATGTTGAGAAAAAAGTGAGTTTCGTCTTCCCACACTATCCGCATGCCGTTGCCGGTGTAGTTTTGGTGCCGGGTGGTGAAAATAGTTTCCAACTGAGAGACAGTATTGTCCTGTACTTTAAGCCGGGATACTTTAGCAAAGCCGTCCGATGCCAGATAGGAAATGTATATCCAGGAATTGGTTGAGTAGTCAGGATGAAGACTTACATCCATTAACCCCCCATGCATAATGGCAGCTAAACCCGGGGTGCCAAATGTAACAACCTCCGGCACTCCGCTTATCTCTGTCAGCGTGCTGTCTTCAAAGTGGAACATTTTCCCGACCCTGTCTGTAATGAAGTATTCATTTTCACCAACTATAGCTATTCCGTAGGGTATGGTGAAACCGCTTGCAATGGTTTTAGTAGTAAAGGAATCATCGCTTACCCTATAGGGAGAATCCGGAACCAGCACAAGGTTTTGTTTGCAGCTAACCAGGCAACCAAATGAGAGCGCCAGCAGCCAGAGAATAGTAATTAATTTCATAGTCTTATCTGCTTTAATGTTTTTGACTGTACAAAGGTCTGTCAGAAGTGCAGAGGCCAGTTATGAGCTATGCGGCGAAATCCATCAACTTTAAGGAAAGCCCATAAATTATGATGCGGGGCTATAAACTATGACGCAAACTGCATAGGATAGCCCTGGCCAGGCAGTCACCTTCTAGGCTTTCCGCCTTTCCACACCAACCACACAGCCAGTGCCAGCTCGGCAACAGCCATGGGTGCGCCCAGGATTATTTCGGCCATGGCAATTGCATCATAAGCTTGAGGGGCAATGGCCTTGGCTCCATGGATGGCCATATAGCTAAGCCCGGCAACATACAACGACCAGCCCATCCACTTTGGAACGGTGCTGGATTTTAGGGAAAGGTACCCCAGCCCTAAAAGGTGAACACCAAACAGGATGAGGCCAAGCGACCAGTATTTTTCAAAGCCAGCCACCAGGTTCATCAGAGCTACTGCATCCTGATTGGCAGAGAAAAGCATTTGCCACACACCTGCCAAATGGAAGATGGCAAAAGCTAGTATGGCCGAGTAGACAGCCCGTACCACCCCGGTAGCCAGGGCGATTCTAGCATCAACCTGGGCGAAAAACCGGTAAAGACTCCATGCCACCAGCAGGTCGGTGATGAGGATGATCATCCATCCGATGACGCCACTACCGAACAGGCCAGTTGCGCTGTTGAGATTGGTGAGTGTAGCTGCTGGATTACCAACTACTATGAGCTTGCTCTGCACATAGCCATAAGCATAACCGGCTGCCAGGGCCATGATGATGAGTGAAACACCGGCGACGATGGCGTCTTTTCTATTTGAGTTTTCCATGATTGAGAGGTATTTAAGAATTGACCAGATTGATTCGTTTCCTTAGGCTGCCACTACTATGACCACATTGCCTTTTTTGTGCCCACTGGCGATGTAATGATGCGCTTCAGCAACCCTTTCGAGTGTGTATTGTCTGTCTATGACTGTTTTCAGTTTACCATTTTTATGAAGGTCGACTACTTCCAGTAGCAGCGATTTCAGCGTGTCGTCTGCATTGGCACCTGTGGCTTCAAACTTTGCTTTCTTTTTCCCAAAGAGCGAGGAGGTAATCATTTGCATGAGCAGCGAAAACCGGAGCACTGGCGACAGGTACATGCCTGGTTCAGCCAGTGCCTGTTTGGCTTTGGTAAATGGAGTCTTTCCGACTGTGTCAAAAATGACGTCATACTGAGCAGTCAACCGGGTGAAATCCTGTTTTTGATAGTCGATGACCTCATCGGCACCCAGCGATTTTACCAACCCTGTGTTTTTGCTGCTGCACACTCCCGTCACGTGAGCCCCCAGGTATTTGGCAATTTGTATGGCTGATGTGCCCAGGCTGCCGGCAGCTCCGTTGACCAACACCCGCTGACCAGGCTGTACCTGTGCTATCCGCTTAAGAAAATTGTAGGAGGTTAAATGACCGTCGCAATAGCTGGCGGCCTCAGCGAAGGGCAGGGAGGCTGGTTTGGGGAGAACTACTCCATTGGCGGGAACCACTACGTACTCGGCATTAGTGCTGAAGCCAAGGGTTGTTTCACCGAACACTTCGTCGCCCACAGCGAACTGGGTAACCTCACTGCCGACGGCTTCAACCACTCCGGCAAACCCGGTGCCTGGTATGGGATGCTTCGGTTTTGTCAGGCCGACGAATAACCTGGCGATATAAGGTTTGCCAGTGAGCATCATGGTATCTGCTGTAGTGGCGGCAGAGGCTATTACCTTGATCAGTACATCCTTCGGGCCAGGTGCCGGCTTTTCTACAGAGATGAATTTTAACACTTCCGGTGTCCCGTATCCGCTGGCGACGATAGCTTTCATTTGATTTGCGTTCATGCTTTTGAGTTTTTAATGATGAAGCAAAGAAAAAGCAAACCGCAAGGGCAAGTGTTCCGAATCAATGGCGATAGGTTCGGAATTATAAAACGGAACTTATTTGGCTATGAATGGTGCTTCAGGAAGGCGCTCGGAGTCATTCCTTCTGCTTTTTTGAAGTAGGTATTGAAGACCGTTTTGGAATTAAATCCACTTTCGAAGGCCAGCCCAACCAGTGAAATATGTGAGTTGGCCGGATCTACCACCAGCTTTTTGAAATGCCCGATCCGATAGTCGTTGATGAATTCGTTGAAGTTTTTGCAGATTTTCTCATTGAGCAGCCACGATAGCTGATTGGGATGCATCTCGATTTGCTCGGCCAGCGACCTCAGGCTGAGTGAGGGATTCAGATAAGGCAACTCATCATTGACGAATGCCATCAGCTTTTCCTCATAAGCGGCGGCCGTGGCCTCATCCAATTGCGATGTATTGGTCTTTGGGGTTGGCTCCTTATGTGTCAAGTCCGGATAAATCCGATCGGCATACCGCCGGAATCGCTCGTCCTCTCGGAGATTCTTCGCTAACGGATCATAATAATTGAGGAGCAATATGGACGACTGATGTGTGAATAACTTTTCGACGATGGCAAAGGCCTCATCTGCTTTGGACTGGCGTGCATAGATCCAGAAAGCATAGGCATCTGCCTGAAAAGAGTCGTTTTCGTTGGATCTGACCATCACCTGATTGACATAAGGTTCAGCATTTTTGCTATCCCCCTTCATTAGGTACGCCAATGCGTTGATGCCTGCTCTTTCGTCGGGTATCATGATTTCATCCGGCATGTTAGCAGTTTCTTCAATCACCTGATCCATCCGCCCCAGATGAAACAAGCAGTAGCAATGAACGATGTATGCCGGGAGGTTTTTGGGGTTTGTTTTCAGCAACTGTTGGCAGATGGCTGCCGCTTTCTCAAAATCCTCCGTTCGGTAAAAGTAGTAGGCCTGATAGAACAGGGTTTCATGGTTAAGCGGGTCGACGGAGCGCACATATTGCAGGTGCTCATTCGCTTTTGTTGTGTCGTTTTTAAGCAGGTACAGGAAAGCCATGAACTGCTGTCCCTCAGGGTAGGTGGGCCTCGACTCGATGCTTTTCAGGGTGTATTTGAAAGCTTTATTGTAATCGGCTTCCGTAAAAAAGGCATGATTGGCAAGCTGATAGTTGAGTGGGGCGTGGTTCGGATTAATTTGCTCCACAACCTTCATATGCTCGAAAGCCTTCTTCCAGGAGGCCTCCCTCGGAGCAAAGCCCGCCGTGGCCAGAAATCCATAGGCATCCGACAATCCCATATGAGCGTCCAGCAAATCAGGATCCTGCTCAATTGCTTGTTCAAAGAGACTGATGGCTTTGTTTACATCCTCCGGGTTCCAGCGATTAAACAAGAATTTACCTTTGAGCAGAAGCTCATAGGCATTGAGATTTTGAGTGGGAGACTTTGCCAGGTGATCCCCGATCTCCATGTGCCCAAACTGTTCCCTGAGCTTGTCGGCAATGTGGAGACTGACCTCATCCTGTATTTCAAATATGTTTTCGAGCTTTCTGTCCCAGGTCTGTGACCAGAAATGTGAATCCGTCGCTACTTCGATCAGCTGCGCTGTGATCCTCAGCATATTGCCACCCACACGCACACTTCCTTCCAGTATTGCCGATACGTTCAGCTTTTCGCCTATCTCCCGGATAGATGCTTTGTGATGCTTAAAATAGAAGCTGGAAGTGCGGGAAGTAACCTTCAGCTCTGTGACCCTGGCCAGTGCATTAATGATCTCTTCGGTGATGCCATCGCAGAAGTATTCGTTCTCGCCATCGGCACTCATGTTAACGAAGGGCAAAACCGCAATGGAGGTCTTTATGTGCGTGGGAGTACTAAGAATGACGGATGCTTTTTAAAATAGTTCAGTTCGAAAATAGCTCGATTTTTTTAGTTTCCCATGGTGAAATATCTGATCCAAAGATAATGGGAGAAGGGTTGATGGTTTTGGGTTGGGATTTGGTGCAACCAGCTATGATCAGGGAGGATTAGAAAGCAGTGACCTTTCCTCTACTACATAGCCACGCCTTGATTTAAATTTAAAATTTGCGGCGGACTTTCCAATCCCCACGATCGTAGCTGACCTGATGAAACCCCATTCATTCATTCATTCATTCATAGTATCCATGTAATAATCGTCAACTAGCTTTAGGCTAAACAGACGATATTATGGAACCCAAATTAGCTTTTGTTGGCATTTCGTCATTTTTCTCTTACTGGGCTAAGTATTTGTCTAAATAGAATTGTAGTGTTTCATCTCCGCCATATCGTCTTAATGAATTCAACCTTGTTTCATCCTTAGATAGACCTGTACTTTCATAGTCATAGGGAATGTCAGTATAGCCTCTCGGAAATCCGACCATTTCTTCTATATCTTCGACAGTCCAATTAAGAGCGGTAATCCCTCGTTCGGTGAACAGTACTCTTGGGTCAATATAAACATCAAAATCTCGATAACACTCACCAACGACAGAAAGTACTTCAGTCAAGCATTGTTTGGAAAGTTCAATTACGTGCCCACTTGGCACTTTTTTGATCTCTGAATTTGTTGGTACGTAAAACTGATCAGATTCATAAAATACGCCCTCAAAAAAACTTCGTTCCTTCATTATTGGAATAAGTCCTGTTTTTTGAGCGTGATTCCTGAATTCGACAAAAGATTTAGCAAGCTCACTTTTCCTTAGTTTTTCTTGTCTGGATGTATACCAAGGCTCAAATCCTGGGTACTTTTTCATGACAAATTGTAGCGTGAAAGTTATGCTACGAAGTGCGCTTACAAAAGCGCTGAATAGATAATTGTATTCAGGTTCCCAAGAATGGGTCTCATTTAATTTTGTTAAAAAATAATCTGCTTCCCCGACCTTGTGTGAAACAATATGAATTCCTGCATTTGGAAATGTAAATTTTTCAGCCATTCTTCAATTAGGTTAGCGCACCCGTAGCTGCAACGGATGCCCCTATAGCCCAAACTGTTTCAATCATAGATTTCAATCCTGTTGTGCATTTATTGTTCTCATTTACATGTTCCATATAAGTCTCCTTTCTTTTATTTGTTTTGTGATTCATGAAGAATCGAATTATTGTTAAACTAATTACTAAAAAGGCTACTGGAACAAAACCGTTGCAGTACATGGTGTCTATCCCGAGGGATTTTTTGAATATTTTTTACGTTCTAATATGAAGAATGTCAATGCCTCGGTAAAATGAGTGTGGGAGTTTTATGCAGCTCCCATTCCACTTGCACTAAGGCACGTCTTCCCAACAGTAGCTTCAGCCAAGGTTGCGCAATGATAAAATTAAACTATGTGGGGGAGAATCCAAGCCAACTGATGCTTGAAAACCGATGAAGCCGCCATTCATTGTTAGCGGAGTGTTGTGATCCGTTTTTATTCGTTCCAGTTGGTAGTTGAAAGTTGCTCAATAGGTTGGTAATGTTTCTGGTTGTTCGTTACCAGCGTCAAGTTGTTAGCCAGTGCGATCCCTGAAATTAATAGATCAGCGGTTCCGATTGTAATTCCTTTTTCTCTAAGCTCAGAATAGATGTTTGCAGAAATTCGCAACGAAGATGTTGAGAGCTTTAGGACTTCACATGTTGAAATGAAGTTTTCGAACTCTTGTATTTGTTTAGTGGCCTTCTTAAAAGTTAAGCCGGACAGAACTTCGAAATATGTTATTTCTGAAATCGTGATTTTCGATTGTTCCTTAAGATACAATTTAACGTTTTCAGTCACCTGCTCATGACCTTTCAAAAAATATGAAAGTATGTCTGTATCAATAAGTGATCTGTTCAAAACTGCGGAATTCGATAGTTATGATCTTCTCTTGATTTATGGAGGTCAGAAGTTAGTTCGGTTAATTCGAGTTCCTTAAAAATTCCGCTGAAAGATAATGGCGATTTGTCAGTCGATAAGTGTGACTCCAAATCAGAGATATAGGCATCCAGGTTCGGAAGTTTGTCGTCCGAAAGTTTCTTGATCTTGTTGAGGATCGATTTTCTTAGTTTTTCCTTAGTTGCCATGTGATAAAGTTAGAGAATTTCCGGTTTGCAGTCAATGAACTACAACACTTGTACAGCCCCAAATCCCAACTCAGACTTAGAGTCATCCCCACTATAGAAAGATAGGGATTTTTGATCCGGGTTTTTATTCCAAACCTCTAGAATAAACATATATTTTTCAACTCATTCATCCAATCCGTTTGCTGGGGTTTTTATCTGGCCAAGGTGTGCGGTAGGAGTATGCGGATTGACTTGGGTGGTGGCAGGCTCTTTTGCTCCTCAATCCCCTGATTGTCCGGATTATACTGAGCGACTCTGCGGATTATACTGAATGATTGCGATAAATGAATGTTTTGTCACTAAATGTTCAGGAAAACTTCAGGATTGCTCCCAAAATACTTCAGAAATCATAGGTGAAATTTGTGGTGTCGAAAGAATGGGTTATCGCAAAAGAGTTGAAGGTTGAATGATGATTTTTTGCGTTTAACAGGTTTCCTGTAAAGAAGTGATACTCATCACTTGTTTTATTCTTTCAGTTGGTTGTTTGCAGGCCCGGGTGGCGGCCATTGGGGGATGCAGCCCAGGGCTGCCGGGCTTGCACAATACAAAGTTGACATTTGGTTGAGGGCTTCTTTTAGTTGCAGCAGCGAGATAGCCGGGCAACTTAATCGCCCGGGCTGGCTTAGTAAATAACGATTTCTAGTAAATTGTATCGTTCAATGTCAAAAGTCGAAATGAAGGAAGTAAGGCTACTTCTTGTAGAAGACGAATACCAATTACTAAAGGCAATCAGGACTTTCCTGGAAGAGGAGAAGTATGTGGTGGTGGCAGTGGAGACCTATCGGTCGGCGCAGCAGGAAATAAAGAACGAGAACTACGATGTGTGCCTGATCGACATCAACCTACCCGACGGCAGTGGCAACTCCCTCATCAATCTCATCAAGTCAAAACAGCAAAAAACGGGCATCATCATCATCTCGTCGCACAACATGACCGAGGATAAAGTGCAGTCGCTGGACCTCGGAGCGGATGACTACCTCACCAAGCCTTTCGACCTGCATGAGCTGAATGCCCGGATCAGGTCTGTGCTGAGAAGGAAGTTGGGCGATAGCCGCCATCAGGTGGTTTCGGAGTCTATCTCGGTCTACCCCAATGAGTTCAAGGCATTTGTGCATGATGTGGAGCTTGAGTTGACCAAGAAGGAATTTGAGATGCTGCTTTACCTCATGTCTAACAAAAACCGCCTGATCACAAAAGAGAGCCTGGCCGCTCACCTATGGGGTATAAGTATTGAGTTTTCCGATAACTACGACTACATATACACACATGTGAAGAACCTGCGAAAGAAATTAATGAATGCAGGAGCCACGGACAACATCAAAAACGTTCACGGTATCGGATACCGGTTTGAAGTGGCATGAG